>CAKRPI010000144.1 GCA_934376945.1 uncultured Lachnospiraceae bacterium
TGTACTGTATCACTCACATTTGGCCTAATGGCTTGTCTGAATTTCCATCTGCTGCGTTATCGTCAATCGACGATGCCCTTAGTGCTCCGCGCACTTGAAGCAGTGAATGCTTATCTACATTCAAAATCCTGAGAATCATATCCGGAATCTCCCGGGATCTGTTTCTTTGCACGTTCCCGTTCTGCCTGCGAAAGCCGCAGATAATCCGGTGTATGTTCCGTCGCTGTCTCAAATCTTCCTTCTGCCGCATAGCGCATGCCAAGCGCCGCCACACTTGCCGCCCGCTGCCGGTTTGTATGCGCAGGTGCATATTGATGTGGTACAGTCAGAAGCTGATCCAGCATTGTCTGATAAACCGGTACGCCATCTCCCAAAAAGATTACCGGCTTCATTTCATCATTTAATTTTTCTGCCAGTTTTTCCACTGCCATCGGTGTCTGCTCCATCACAACGCAGAACCGGTCTTCCTCAAACCGATAAAGGCCTGTATAAACCTGATTTCTCCTCGCATCCATGATCGGACAGATCAGCTTTTCCGTCCCGTAAAGATTGAACGCCAGCGCATCCACGGTCGGAATATGGATCAGCGGTTTGTTCAGGGCAAGTCCAAGACCTTTTGCGGTTGCTGAACCGATACGAAGTCCCGTAAACGATCCAGGTCCCCCCGAAACCGCAATTGCATCAATTGTATTCAGATCAAGTTCTGTCATCTTTACCACTTCATCCAGCATCGGAAGCAGTGTCTGAGAATGCGTTTTTTTGTAATTTACTGTATATTCCGCCTGCAGCGTATCATCCTGCATTACTGCCACAGATGCCACAAGTCCGGAACTGTCAAGTGCCAGTATCTTCATAATTAATTACTCCATCTTCTTTCTAGTCTGCCTGAGAAAATGTAATCTTCCGATAATCAAAGCCTTTTTCCAGATCTTTTTCAATCGTAATCCAGACTGTCTTCTCCGGCATCAGCTCTCCAATCAGATTTGCCCACTCTACCAGGCAGATTCCATTTCCGTAAAAGTAATCCTCATAGCCAATTTCATCCATCTCTTCGATATCCCCAATCCGGTAAACGTCGAAATGATAAAACGGCATGTGGCCTTCTTCATACACCTGAACAATGGTAAACGTCGGACTGCTCACCGGTTCGGTAATACCAAGCCCTTCCGCAATCCCCTGCGTCAGAACCGTTTTTCCGACTCCAAGATCGCCAATCAATGCATAGATCTGTCCAGGAGACGCATTTCTGGCAATTTCCATGCCAAGCGCACGCGTTTCCTGTTCTGAATTTGTTTCAATTATTCTTTCTGTCATGCTCTTCCTCTTTCTGATCTTCATTCCAGAGTGTTCAGGAATGCCTTCCATTCTTTTTTCTGCCTGCAGCAGACGGGACACACGATGCCAGGATTTGCTGCACCTGTGTCATCTGACTCCCCAACTGCTTTTTCGGCCAGATGCAGGCATTTTTTGCACCTGTGTACACAAAAATACATCTTTTATCCTCACAGACCCGACGCACTCCATCCCATCCGATTTCATTTACTACGCCATCCTGACTGACTGTGATTCCGTTTTCTGACAGTTCATATCCGATCGGATTTCGAAATACCGGATTCGAAGTAACCTGCTTTGCCGAACTGATAAAAAGAGTCCACGGCTGATAGATAAGAAACAGAACTCCAAAAAACGGATATAAAAAAGAAGCCTCCCGTCCTGTTCCAAGACACCAGAAAAAATATCCCAGCAGGACAATTCCCGCTACAATACTGAAAATTCCGGTAAAGCCATGGTAAGAATGATACATCAGAAAATGATACATATCCTGATTCGTCATTTTAACCTCAAATTTCGCCTTCATTTTTTCCTCCATTTACTTTTTCCGTCTTCTTCTCCGTTTTCCAGAAATGCAAACGGTTCTTTATCATGCAGAAAATGCATCAGCATGTACGAGCAGACAATTGCCACACGCTCTTCTTTTAAAATTCTGCGCACCTCGCTGCGATCTGCAATTACTACCTCCAGCTCCTCTGTGTCTTCCAGTCCGGCTGTACTGGCTGCACCCTCCGAAAAGCCATAGACCGTCGCACAGCATTCATCCGTCATTCCGATCGTCGTATAATACGGCTTTGCATAACAGGAATCAACCGGAAGCGGTGTCAGCGTAAGCCCTGTCTCTTCCTTCATTTCACGTACAGCTGCATCATGATAATCCTCTCCGGTCTCCACCAGTCCGGCCGGAAATTCATAAATATAATCATCGATCGGATAGCGATACTGTCGCACCAGAACCACCTTATCCTTTTTTTCTCCATAAAGGCTGTAGATGATCACCCCATCCGGTTTTGTCTGTTTTCTCACCAGTTCCATATCTTCCGTATGCCTTGCACGCGAAGCCACATAATACCGCCCCGGATGACCTTTCCTGTCCTGTGTTTCAAGTTCATACAGATTCAGATGCGGATTTTCGGTCAGCTGTGCTGCCTTTTTTATTCTTTCCATAAAAGCCGCCCTTTCTTTTTCTGATTTATTGCTTTTATTTGTTTTGCTGCTGTATCGAATGCATATTCTGTGACTGCTCTGCCTGTCCCGGAACAGTCATCCGTTTTTTATTGTATCATGTTCTGCCATTCTGTCAAACATTGATTCGAGTCAGAGCGGATATTCGCAATTCGCTTCGCTGCTTGTTTGATTCAGTTAAAAAATACTTGCCAAGTGTATCAAAAGTGAGTATACTTGTTTTGTATTTGAGATTTGTTCTTCGGGGCGGGGTGTAATTCCCCACCGGCGGTATAGTCCGCGACCCGCTTAGGCGGCTGATCCGGTGACACAGCTTGTGAATTCCGGAACCGACAGTATAGTCTGGATGGTAGAAGAAGCGCAGAGATTTCAGTTTGGTTGATTTCAGTCGCCCGAAGAGGATATTGCACCGTGCAGTTTCTCTTCGGGCGTTTTGTCTTCTGACCTGCAAATTTCTGTCACGATCTGAAGAGCTTTTCTTGAAAAGGCAAATGCCGTTATTTTTTCAGAAAAGGAGAATGGAATTATGGGAAACAATCTTTTACAATCAATTGGCGACAATCTGCAGTTCGTCCTGGTATGTGCGGTGGTCATCGCTGCCATACTCGCTGTATCAGAGCTTATGGAGCGAACGGTTTTGAAGGAAAACATCGGTCACCCCGGCAAAACGCACACAATCACGATCTGTGGCATGCTCGGAGCACTGGCCGGCATTTTATATCTGTTTGATTTTTCAGTTGCCTTTCTTGCTCCCGGCTTTTATAAGCTGGATTTCAGCGAAATTCCGGTTATGATCGGGGCATTCTATCTCGGACCGGTCGGCGGAGTTGTGATTGAGCTGGTCAAGGTTCTTTTAAAGCTCGTTATCAAAGGCACTTCCACTGCTTTCGTCGGTGATCTTGCCAACTTTGTGGTCGGCTGTGCTTTTGTTGTACCGGCAGCAGTCGTTTATCATCTGAAAAAGACGAAAAAGACGGCAAAGCTCGCTCTTCTTACCGGAACCTTGTTTATGGCTGTATTCGGAAGTATCTTTAATGCGGTTTATCTGATTCCTGCGTTCTCGGCGCTCTATGGCATGCCGCTTGAAACGATCGTCGGAATGGGAACCGCGATCAATCCGGCCATTACAAGTGTCACAACACTTGCACTTTTTGCCGTAGCACCGCTGAATCTCTTAAAGGGCGTTCTGATTTCTGTACCGACTATGCTGCTGTACAAACGTATCAGCAAGGTACTGGCACAGGCTGCATCAGGCAATGTCAGACGTACCGCAACTGAATCTGAGTAGAGTAAGTAGAGTCAGAATAGAGTAGAGTCGAATCAGGATAGAATCAAATCAGGATAGAATCGAATCAGGATAGAATCGAATCAGAATCGAGTCAAATCAGTATAGAATCAGAATAACAGGAAAGTCCCACCCACTGCTTATGCGCAAAGCAATGGATGGGGCTTATTTGTTTTCGTCATATCACATAATCATTTACCTGTGCGGCCTGCCATTCCAGGAGATCTGCCAGTGTAATGCCATCAACCACTCCGCTGATCGCATCATTTAATTTCCTCCAGATCATTTTTGTCACACAGTCATCCTCCCGGTCACACGGGAGCGCTGCGTTCTCCACACATTCTACCGGCGCCAGACTGCCTTCGGTCAGGCGCAGGATCATACCAACCGTATATTCTTCCGGTTTGCGTGTCAGAACATAACCACCTTGCGGTCCGCGGATACTCCGCACAAACCCGGCCTTGTTCAGCACTGATATGATCTGTTCCAGATATTTTTCAGAAATTTCCTGACGTTTGGCAACATCCTTCAGTCTGATCGGATCTCCGCTGCAGTTTGTCGCCAGATCAAGCATCAACCGCAGTGCATACCGTCCTTTTGTTGATATTCTCATTACAGTACCGTTACTGAAAACTTATAAAAAGTTATAAACTTCTATGTTTCATTCCTACTTCAACGAGTATGCTTTTGATGA
>CAKRPI010000145.1 GCA_934376945.1 uncultured Lachnospiraceae bacterium
CAAACCGTGAAATGCAGGATCAGGTGCTGGACAATATGGAGCTGGAGCGGGAACGTGGAATTACGATTAAGTCTCAGGCAGTCCGTATTATTTATAATGCGGATGACGGAGAAGAATATATTTTCAATTTGATCGATACGCCCGGACATGTGGACTTCAATTATGAGGTATCACGCAGTCTTGCGGCGTGTGACGGCGCAATTCTTGTCGTGGATGCAGCGCAGGGAATCGAGGCACAGACACTGGCGAACGTTTATCTTGCGCTCGATCACGATCTGGATGTAATGCCGGTCATCAACAAAATCGATCTTCCGAGTGCAGATCCGGACCGTGTGGTGCATGAGATCGAAGATGTGATCGGAATTGAGGCAGAGGACGCACCGAGGATTTCCGCGAAGACCGGATTAAATGTACATGAAGTCCTGGAGCAGGTGGTGCAGAAGATTCCGGCGCCAAACGGGGACCCGGAGGCTCCGCTTAAAGCGCTGATTTTTGATTCTGTGTATGATTCGTACAAAGGCGTCATCGTCTTTATGCGTGTGAAGGATGGAACTGTGCGAAAGGGAACGCGCATCCGAATGATGGCGACAGGCGCTGAGGCAGATGTGGTAGAAGTTGGATTTTTTGGTGCGGGTCAGTTTATTCCGTGTGACGAGCTGAGTGCCGGCATGGTAGGTTATCTGACGGCGAGCCTGAAAAATGTGCGAGAGACGCGCGTCGGTGATACCGTAACGAGTGTGGAACGGCCGTGCGAGGAGGCATTGCCGGGCTACAAAAAGGTAAATCCGATGGTATACTGCGGTATGTATCCGGCAGATGGTGCAAAATACCCGGATTTAAGAGATGCGCTGGAAAAGCTCCAGCTCAATGATGCGGCACTTCAGTTTGAACCGGAGACATCAGTGGCGCTCGGTTTTGGTTTCCGCTGTGGTTTTCTGGGACTTCTGCACCTGGAGATCATTCAGGAGCGTCTTGAACGGGAATACAATCTGGATCTTGTGACAACGGCGCCGAGTGTTATTTATAAAGTGTACAAGACGAACGGAGAGGTAATCGATCTTACAAACCCGTCGAACCTGCCGGATCCGTCAGAGATTGAATATATGGAAGAACCTATCGTGGCTGCAGAGGTCATGGTAACAACGGAATACATCGGGGCAATCATGGAGCTGTGCCAGGAACGGCGCGGTATTTATGAGGGAATGGAATATATTGAGGGAACGCGTGCGCTTCTGAAATATACGCTTCCGCTCAATGAGATCATCTATGACTTTTTCGATGCACTGAAATCAAGATCAAGAGGATATGCCTCTTTTGATTATGAAATGAAGGGTTATATGCAGTCAAATCTTGTAAAGCTGGATATCCTGGTCAACCGGGAGGAAGTCGATGCACTGTCCTTTATCGTGTTTGCGGATACGGCATACGAGAGAGGCCGCAAAATGTGTGAAAAGCTGAAAGATGAGATACCGAGGCAGCTTTTTGAAATTCCGATTCAGGCAGCGGTCGGAAGCAAGATCATCGCCCGCGAGACGGTGCGTGCAATGCGTAAGGATGTGCTTGCAAAGTGCTACGGCGGAGATATCAGCCGTAAGAAGAAGCTTCTGGAGAAACAGAAGGAAGGAAAGAAGCGTATGCGTCAGGTCGGAAATGTGGAGATTCCGCAGAAGGCATTTATGAGCGTCCTGAAGCTGGATGATAAATAAAGCAGGAAATATAACAGAAAAATGAATAATTCAGAAGAAAAACTTGGAACATGGCCTCTTGGCCGTCTGATGCTTTCCATGGGAATTCCGACGCTTGTGGCGCAGCTGATCAATTTGCTGTACAATATTGTGGATCGCATTTATATCGGACAGGGAGTCGGAAGGGAAGCGCTGACCGGACTTGGGCTGACGCTTCCGGTGATCACAATTATTTCTGCCTTTAGCTCACTGGCTGGAGCAGGCGGTGCGCCGCTTGCGGCAATCGCACTCGGGCAGGGAAACAAACAGAAGGCAGAGAGGATTCTTGGAAACGTATTTATGATGCTCTGCGTGTTCGCAATCGGCGTGATGGCAGTATTTTATGTGGCAGAAAAACCATTTCTGTACCTGGTCGGTGCAAGTGACGCAACTTATCCGTATGCCAGCGCGTATCTGCGCATTTATCTGATGGGTACGTTTTTTGTTCAGCTGGTACTTGGACTGAATCCATTTATCACAGCGCAGGGGCAGTCAAAGACAGCGATGGGCTCAGTGCTGATCGGAGCAGCACTTAATATTGTTCTTGATCCGGTCTTTATTTTCGGATTTCATATGGGAGTTCAGGGAGCGGCGCTTGCAACGATTCTGTCACAGCTTGCCGGAGCTGTCTGGGTACTGCGCTTTATGGTATCAAAGAAGACCTCGCTGCGGCTGAAAGCAGACTGTATACGACCGGATCAGAAGCTTATCAAAGGAATTCTGGCACTTGGCATTTCACCGTTTATCATGCAGAGCACAGAAAGTCTGATTTCTGTAGTCATGAGCAGTGGACTGCAGCGTTATGGAAATGATGTTTACGTTGGTTCGCTGACAATCCTGCAGAGTATTATGCAGCTAACGAGTACGCCGGTCAATGGATTTACGCAGGGTGTACAGCCGATTTTAAGCTATAATTTTGGCGCTGGAAAGCTGGAACGGGTCAGAGCGGCTTACAGAAGGATTATCGCTGTGACAGCCGGATTTTCTTTTGTGCTGACCGGACTTGAAATGATTTTTCCAAAAGCACTTGCACGGATGTTCACACAGGATGAGGAATTGATTGCTCTTGTGGGACATGCGGCACCGATTTTTCTGGCCGGCATGCTGATCTTTGGAATTCAGATGGGCTGTCAGACAACATTTATGGGGCTTGGTCAGGCGAAGATATCGCTGTTTATGGCATTGCTCCGCAAGGTATTTTTGCTTGTACCGTTTGCATTGGTTTTTCCGATGATTACAGGGAAAGCAGATAGTATTTACTTTGCAGAGTGTACCGCAGATGCGCTGGCGGCGACGATCTGCGGCACGGTGTTTGTACTTAAGATAAGAAAGATTCTGGAAAAAGGTGTGCGGTAGGCGGAGGGAATGATGGAAAGAGAGCTGGAATTATACATTCATATTCCGTTTTGTATTCGGAAGTGTGCATATTGTGATTTTCTTTCAGGCCCCGCTGATTCTGAAATACAGGAGCAGTATACAGAGGCTCTGCTCCGGGAAATTGAACGGTTCCCGGATGCGGAGCAGTATGTAGTCTGCTCCGTTTTTATTGGCGGAGGGACGCCGTCGGTGCTGCCCAAAGAAGCGATCGGACGGATTCTGGAGACCGTCAGGCAGAGATTTCGCTTTGTGAGAGGGAACCTAGACCGTGCAGAGGGAAGAAAAGCAAAGGCAGGTGATTTTGGCGACGCGGAAATCACGATCGAGTGCAATCCGGGTACTGCTGACCTGGAAAAGCTCATGTATTACCGAAAAGTGGGAATCAATCGTCTGAGTCTTGGCCTGCAGTCAGCCGATGACCGTGAGCTTGCATTGCTTGGACGGATTCATACGTGGCAGACGTTTCTTGAGACGTATCAGGCAGCGTTAAGCGCCGGGTTTACGAATATCAATATCGATTTGATGTCCGGGCTTCCGGGGCAGAGTGTAGCCTCATGGGAGCGGACGCTTGACCGGGTGCTGGCCCTTGAACCGGCACATATTTCGGCCTACAGTCTGATCATTGAAGAAGGAACTCCTTTTTACGAGCGATACCGAAGGGATGAGGAGCTGCGGGACAAGGGAGAGGAACCGGAGCTTCTTCCGTCCGAAGAGGCAGAACGTCAGATGTATGCCATGACTGAAGAGAAGCTTATGAAACATGGCATGTATCGCTATGAGATATCGAATTATGCGAAGCGGGGATTTGCATGTCGCCATAACGATGGTTACTGGACTGGTGTGTGGTATGTCGGTTTTGGCCTGGGAGCTTCTTCTTTGCTGAATCATGTGCGGTATCGTAACACAGAACGGATGCAGGAATATTTAAGCAAGGATCCCAAAAGCCTGGCAGAGCATCGAACGGCAGAATTTCTGACACCGGAGGATGAGATGGAAGAATTTATGTTTCTTGGTCTGCGAAAAATGGAAGGGGTATCAGAAGGAGAATTTGAACATCGTTTTCATCGGACAATTGATGAGGTCTATGGTGGAATTCCGGATCAGCTGATGCAAAAAGGATTGCTGCAGTATTGTGGGGGCCGCTATTTCCTTACAAAAGAAGGAATCAGTCTCAGCAATTATGTCATGTCTGAATTTATATTGTAAGCATAGTGTGATTACATTGTGGAAAAATCTTCTAAACGAAACGAATATCTGCTTGACTCAAATACAAGAAAGCTTTCGAGAGCACACGGGAAATGTACTCTCGGAGTCTTTCCTGCACTTGCTTTTGTGGCCGATTTTCTGCCAGTTGCACCCGAATTTCATCAAC
>CAKRPI010000146.1 GCA_934376945.1 uncultured Lachnospiraceae bacterium
ACGTTGATGAAATTTGGGTGCAACTGGCAGAAAATCGGCCACAAAAGCAAGTGCAGGAAAGACTCCGAGAGTACATATCTTACTTTGCCAGCTCTTCCTCAGAAAGCTGAGAAGTCGCGATCTGACGATATACCTCACAGTTCTTCAGCAGCTCCTTATGTGTACCCTTTCCGGCCACTTTTCCTTCATCCAGTACAATGATCTGATCCGCATGGAAAATCGTACTGATTCTCTGTGCCACAATAATCGTTGTGGTATCTTCCGTTGACTCCTTAAGAGCCCGGCGCAGCGCCACATCCGTTTTATAATCCAGTGCCGAAAAGCTGTCATCAAAAATCAGAATCTCCGGTTTCTTTGCTATCGCACGCGCAATCGACAGTCTCTGCTTCTGCCCACCGGATACGTTCGTTCCGCCCTGGGCGATCGGTGAATGATATTTCTCATCCTTCTCTTCGATAAATTCATCAGCCTGTGCAATTTCGGCTGCTTTCCTGATTTCCTCCTCCGATGCATCCATACAGCCGTAACGCAGGTTGGAGTCGATCGTACCGGAAAACAGTACACTCTTCTGCGGCACATAACCGATCCGGTCACAGAGATCCTTTTTCGCCATTTCGCGGACATCCACACCGTCTACGCGAACTGCACCGGATGTCACATCGTAGAAACGCGGGATCAGGTTGATCAGTGTACTCTTTCCGCTTCCGGTACTTCCGATGACCGCCACGGTCTGACCCTTTTCGGCCCGGAAAGAAATATCCTCAAGTACCTTCTCATCTGCTTCCGGATAAGCAAATGAAACATGATCAAACTCAACCGTTCCCTTTTCTCCGGCCGCCGGAAGCTTCGGCTGATCCGGGTCATGGATCGTCGGCTCAGTGCTCAGCACCTCATGGATACGCTTTGCCGCAACATTGGCACGCGGGATGATGATCGACATCATCGCGATCATGAGGAAGGACATAATGATCTGCATTGCATACTGAATAAATGCCATCAGATCACCAACCTGCATGGAGCCATCATCGATCGCATAGGCGCCCTTGTAAACGATCAGAACAGAAATGCCATTCATAATGAGCATCATAATCGGCATCATAAAGGTCATGCAGCGGTTGACAAACAGATTCGTTTTCGTCAGATCCAGGTTCGCCTGTTCAAAACGCTCCTCCTCATGCTTTTCCGCACTGAACGCACGGGATACCATGATACCGGTCAGCTGCTCTCTCGTCACAAGATTCAGGCGGTCGATCAATGTCTGCAGCTTTGTAAAACGCGGCATCGCCACCTTGAACAGCATACCGATCACAAGCATGATCAAAATAACAGCAAGCGCAATGATCCAGCTCATCGACACATCCGTCTTGATTACCTTGAGCACACCGCCAATTCCCAGAATCGGAGAATAAAGTATGAGGCGGAAGCCCATTGCCAGCAGCATCTGAATCTGCTGAATATCGTTCGTACTTCTCGTGATCAGCGAAGCCGTTGAAAACTGATTAAACTCATGACTGTTAAATCCGATGACCTTGCGGTATACATCCCCGCGCAGATCATGCGCCACAGCTGCGGCTACTCTTGCTGAGAAAAAGGTTACAAGCACAGACGCCACCATTGCAAGCAATGCCAGAAGCACCATCTGTACACCGGACTTCACGAGATATCGGATCTGAAGACTGTCCAAATCCTCCCCAAGTGCTTCATACTCGTTTTGCACAAACAGGATTGCAGACTGTTCTGTCATCATTTCAGGCATGTCTGCAAATTTTTCTTTGATCTTTTCTACGATCTGGCCGCGCGTTGCTTCCGGAAGTGCCTTCACCGCATCGACTGCAGACACTCCTTTTGGAAGCTGCATGGCATTCGCCTGCGCCGCTTCACTTTGTGCTGCTTCCGTACTCTGCGCCGCTTCACTTTCTGCTGCTTCTGCCCCCTGCGCCGCTTCGCTTTGTGCTGCTTCCGTATCCTGTGCTGCTTCACTTTGTGCTGCCTCCGCACCCTGCGCCGCATCTATCTGCTGCAGCGCTGTTACTGTCAGCTCACCGTCTCTTAATGAAGCTGCAAGATTCTCCCGCTTTTCTCCTTTTATATCCTTCTTCAGCTGATACACCTCTTTGTCCGCTTCATAGCTTTCCGAAAGGGCTTTCTGCCCTTCTTCGTCCAGAAATATCATCAGCGTATCATACGTCTCCGCACGCATTTTGTCCGGAACGCCGTCCTCGATACCTTTTTGCTGGATTCCTTCATTTACAATCTTTGAAGTATACTCCGGCAAGGTCAGGTCACAGTACGCCTGCAAAAACAAAAGCGCAACAATTGCGACCAGCATACCTGCCGAGTTCTTCAGATACCTTGCAAGTTTTGTCATAATCTCCTCCTCGTTTTGTGTACTTTCTTTATTGATCTTTTTATTGATTTATTGATCTTTATTCATCTTTTTTATTGCTCTTTATTGATGATTGAACCGTTCCAGATTTTCCGACATCCGCCTGAAAAAATCCCTCAGCTGTTCAAGCTCCTCATCCGAAAATCCTGACGTGATCACCTGCTCATTTTGTTCAAGACAGCGGATCGTCTCATCCGCGATCTCTCTTCCTCTTTCACTCAGATACAACCGGCTGATCCGCTGATCCTTCGGATCCGGTCTGCGACAGATAATCTCTGCTTTCTCCAGCCGCCTGACAGCCACTGCGACCGTAGGTGCCTTCACATGTAGTCCCTCTGCCAGCTCTCTCTGGCTGATTCCTTCATGTTCACTGATCGCCTTTACAAATGCAAGCTGTCCCGGGTGAATGCCGATTCCCAGAAATCGTTTATAATTCACAGAAGTGTAGCGATGCATCAGCCGCATAAAGCAGGCCTGAATGCTTCTTCGTCCTTCCTCCGGCACTTTCATAAATCCATCTGATGCCTCGGCATGGCAAAATTTCTCCTGCGTCAGACCAGTTCTTAAGCAGCCGCTTTCTTTCGTCTTCATACCTCTCCCTGCTTTCTTCCTGTTGTTTACTTAGTCGACTAATATCATATGCTTTTTCACAAAAAAATCAACCTCTTTTTGTGCAGTTTATAAAAAATTCAGAGATGCCCATCTTTCGAAAAAACTATGTTTTTGTTAACAGTTTTTTCACGATTTCCTGATATGCTGTTTTCAGTTCGGTACATTATTCCGTCAACATCTGCACCATGGTTGCGTACAGAAAATCTTATACTATTTTTATTTTGAAAGGAGTTCCATCATGAACCTGAAAAACCACATAACAGCACCAAAATTATCCGCACTGCTCACTGCTTGTGCACTTAGCCTCTCTTCCTTTGCAGGTGTTCCTGCCTTTGCAGCAGAAGCGCAGAGCGAGATGCCTGAAGCAGTTGCTTTCAGCGCAGACGGCTCCTCCGAGCTTGTCCAGGGCAGCTTTATCGCATCTGACGTTACATGTCCTGCACAGGACTCTTACGAATACCCGTTTATCGGACTGAATCTTACGCTTCCGGAAGCCCTGCTTCAGCAGATGACTGACAAGACCGTTGCCATGCTCACCGATGAAAGCTGGACCGATGAGCTTGATGCGATCCGGTACGCGATCATCTCCTTCCGTCAGATGACAGAGGAACAGAGCACTGCCGAAGTTGAAAAGGTCGGCACCGGATATATGGACTGGGTAGACAGTCTTGCAATGATCGGTACGATCGGAATGTATGATGCCGATTCTGTAAAAGACCTTGATACCATCACAGGCTGCACAGAGCATACAGAACTCGGCAAGAGCAGCGACGGCGCATACACCTATTATCTCAGCCTGAATAAAGATGCAGACGAATCCCTTGCTGCAGAGCTGAAGGAAATCCAGACAACCCTGACCGAGATCACTCCGCCGCAGCAGCTTTCCGCTTTTGATCAGCCGCAGGCAGAAGCAAGCACGGATACCGCAGTCGGCAATTTCCAGATGAATGATATCGATGGCACTTCCTACGATCAGTCACTTTTTGCAGATAATGATGTTACACTCGTAAATGTTTTCACCACCTGGTGCTCTCCGTGTGTAAATGAGATTCCGGAGCTCCAGAAGCTCTCCGAGCAGATGAAAGAGCAGGGCGTTGGCGTTGTTGGCGTTGTCCTTGATACCGTTTCAAACGGAAGTGAAGACAGTGAAGCCATCCAGAAGGCACAGCTGCTCCGTGAAAAAACCGGTGCCTCCTATCCGTTCCTGATTCCGGATGACTCTATGATGAACGGTCATCTCAACGGTATCAGCGCATTCCCGCACAGCTTTTTCGTAGATAAAAACGGAAATATTCTCGGAGAAGCCGTAGAGGGAAGCCACGATCTTGATGGATGGACAGAACTCGTAAATGCACAGCTGGAAGCGCTGAAAGGATGAAATAAATGAAAAACCTGACAAATGCCAG
>CAKRPI010000147.1 GCA_934376945.1 uncultured Lachnospiraceae bacterium
GACTGTTTATCGTGCTGAATACAAACAATTATAACGTGGCAGAGCACCAGCAGGCAATCGAGAAAGCAGTTGCATCGGATCCGGATGCAGCATGGAAAATCGTAACGATGCATCAGGATATTTATGGAACAGGTCTGGATCACTCCGATACAGACGGCATGATCCTGCGTACACAGCTGACCCCGATCTTCGATGCAAACGATATCGATGTGGTACTGCAGGGACACGACCACACCTACAGCCGTTCCAAGCTGCTTTATGGTGATGGCCAGACTCACGGAAAGTATGAGTTCTCCCTGACGGAAGACGGAAGCGATTATGACTGGGAGCATGCAACGAATACAGAAACCGGTGAAAAGATTAAACTGAATCCGGAGGAAGGTGATGCAGATGCCGTTGCAGCAAAGGATGCGTTCCAGCAGGATAATCTCTGCTATACCATCGAGGATGTCGATGGAAACAGTGTGACGGATCCGGAAGGAATCCTGTATCTGACGGCCAACTCAGCAAGTGGTTCCAAGTTCTATGAGCTGATCGCACAGCAGCAGGATTATATCGCAGCAAGAAGCCAAAACTGGCTGCCGAGCTACTCTGTGATCACACTGACGAAGGATACCTTTTCCGTAGATGCATATCAGATTACGGACGACGGTACGGTAGAGACAATCGACGATACCTTCACGATCACAAAGACGAAATAAACAAAAGCGGATTGCAAATGTCCGCTTTACATAGAAAGCAGAGGAAGACGCGTAAATATGCTTCGGAAAAATCGAAAAAAGCTGATCTCGCTTCTTTTGCTGATACTCCTTGCGGTTTTGGTCATCCGGGTAAATCAGGTGACCAAAACCGCACTTGTCAGCAGAAACGGACAGACCTTTGAAAAAGCAGTGGTAGAGGAAATTATTACCGATAACCTTCAGGCGGATGGCTCAAGAGTCGGACAGCAGACGGTAAAAGTGAAAATGCAAACAGGTGTGCGAAAGGGAGAAACGCTGGAAGTGACCAGCAGCTCCGGATATCTTTTTGGAGCAGGCTGCACGCCGGGAATGCACGTTATTGTAATGCAGAGCGTGGCGGGGGAGACGACAATCGCCAGCGTATATACACAGGACCGGGAATGGGTGATTTATATTTTTGCGGCGCTGTACCTTTTGCTGCTGTGTGTGATTGGAGGAAAGCAGGGGGTAAGAGGAAGCCTTGGACTTGTTTTTACATTTATCAGTGTGATTTTTCTATACATCCCGCTGATTTATCAGGGATATTCTCCGTTTTGGATCGCTGTATTTGTCTGCTTTATCACAACGCTTGTGACAATGTATCTGATCGGAGGAACAGCCGGAAAAACCATCTGCGCGATCGGAGGAACAATCGCAGGAATTCTTTGTGCCGGTATCACGGCGCTTGTTTTCAGTAAAGCTTCCGGGATTTCCGGTTATAATGTCTCAGATATCGAGACGCTGCTGACCTTGTGGAACACAGATGGAATCCAGGTGGGCGGACTTCTTTTTTCGGGACTTCTGATCTCTGCGCTTGGCGCAACGATGGATGTGGCAATGTCAGTCTCCAGTGCAATGGAAGAGATTACAAAGCAGAACCCGAACCTTGGCATGCGGGAGCTGTGGCTTTCCGGTATGCGGGTCGGACGGGATATGATGGGAACGGATAGCAATACGCTGATTCTGGCGTTCGCAGGAACGAGCACAAGCACTCTGCTGCTTGATTATGCGTATGATCTTCCGTATCAGCAGATCATCAATTCCAATAATATCGGCATTGCGATCATGCAGGGGCTTTCCGGAAGCTTCGGGATTGTGCTTTCGGTGCCGCTTACGGTAACGTTGTGTGCGCTTGTGATGAAGAAAAGCAGCGTACCGAAACGAGAAGGATAGGTCTCTTTTATAGTGGCGTTTTATTTACAGGCATGCTATAATTTGTTACAGCTTAGAGCCGGTACATCGTTATTTACGAAATGATATACTGGACGAAATACAAAGGGAGGCAGATGCCAATGAAATATTATGTAGATATTAACGCAGGCAGAGATGGAAACGGCAGCCATGAAATGCCGTTTCGACATATTCAGGATGCAGCAGCTATCGCACAGCCGGGTGATGAGGTGCTGGTAGCGCCGGGAATTTACCGGGAATACGTAGATCCGACCAATGCAGGTACGCAGGAAAACCGCATCACCTATCGCAGTACGCAGCCGCTTGGAGCCGTGATCACAGGTGCAGAGGAGGTAAAGGGCTGGAAAAAATATGAGGGTACGACATGGGTGTGCCGTGTTCCGAACAGCACCTTCGGTGCGTACAATCCATATACGACGTATGTGTACGGCGACTGGTATTTTGCAAAGGCAGACAAGCATACGGGCTGTGTGTATCTCAACGACCGTGCGCTGTATGAGACAGCGACGCTGGAGGAGTGCTTAAAAGGAGACATTTATGAGTGCAGCTGGGTACCGGAGGAATCAAGATACAAATGGTACACACAGCAGGATGAGAAGACGGATGAGACAGTTCTTTACGCAAATTTCCGTGGCACAGATCCGAATGCGGAACATGTGGAGATCAATGTACGCCGGGAGTGCTTTTTCCCGTCAAAGACCGGTGTTGGCTATCTGACAGTCAGTGGCTTTAAGGTTGAGAAGGCAGCGACCACATGGGCTCCGCCTGCGGCATTCCAGGACGGTATGATCGGGCCGCACTGGAGCAAGGGCTGGATCATTGAGGACTGCGAGATCTCGAACAGCAAGTGTGCAGGTATTTCACTTGGCAAATATCTTGATCCGGATAACAACCATTATTTTACTTATAAGCAGGTAAAAAGCCCGACACAGATGGAGCGTGACGCCGTATGCCGCGGCCAGTACCATGGATGGCTGAAGGAAAATATAGGCAGCCATATCATCCGCCGGAATAATATCCACCACTGTGAGCAGGGAGGAATCATCGGCCGGATGGGCGGTGTGTTCAGCGTGATCGAGGACAATCACATTCATCATATCAATAACATGATGGAGCAGGGCGGTGCGGAGATTGCGGGAATTAAAATGCATGCGGCAATCGATGTGGTTATGCGCCGCAATCATATTCATCACTGCACGATGGGAATCTGGTGTGACTGGGAAGCGCAGGGAACAAGACTTTCTCAGAACCTGCTCCATGATAATCAGCGTCCGGCATTTGCCAAACCGCTCAAAGGAGGCATGATGTCGCAGGATATTTTTGTGGAGGTCAGCCACGGTCCGACATTGATCGATAACAATATCCTGCTTTCCGATGCAAGTCTTCGCTTTGCTACTCAGGGCGTTGCAATGGTACACAATCTGATCTGCGGCGCACTTACCTGTGTCGGTAGCGGAACAGACTGGCGCTATACGCCGTACCATATGCCGCATCGTACGGAGGTTATGGGCTTTATGACAATTCTGCACGGAGACGACCGCTTCTATAATAATATTTTCGTACAGAAATGGCCGTCAGAGGACATCATCACGCCGCACGATTCAGATGACGGATTCGACTGTGAGAACCGTCTGGCCGGCACGTGGATGTTTGATGAATACCCAACGAAAGAAGAATGGGATGCGCAGTTTGATTTTACGAGACCTGCTGATATGAAGAAACTGGAGACGGCACATTTCGGTCACCTCCCGGTATGGAGTGAAGGAAATGTTTATCTTGCAGGAGCGAAGGCGTGGAAGCATGAAAAGAACGGATTGACTGAAAACCAAAATCCGGTCACAGTGGAGCTGGAGGAAAAAGACGGGCAGTATTACCTGAATACAAATCTTTATGAAATAGTAGCTGATTTTTCAGATCGTATGATCGATACGGATGTGCTTGGAATGGCATTTGAGCCGGAGCAGCCATTTGAAAATCCGGATGGCACGAAGATTCGTTTTGACCGGGATTATTTCGGGAATCATCGTGGGATCCGTGTTGTACCGGGACCGTTTGCGGATGCAAAGGATGCAAAGAAGGCGCTGTAAATCCTTGACGAACTTGCAGAGCCGCAGACTTCGCTTCTGATTCTTTTGGATATGATAGAAAACAGTGCAAAAAAACAGCGCCAGAGATGGTATAAGAACAGCGTAAATCAATGGAAGCACAGGTGTGCTTATGAGTAAGCAGCGCAGGCGGATTGGGAATGTCGGTTTTACAAGGAAGAAATCCGCATGGCGCTGCGGAGCAGAAGCAGGGATGTGAAAAAATGTGTCGATGTGATGCACAGCAGTTAACAGAGAAAGCGATTATGGAACTTATCCGTCAGCGTGGAAATTTGCGGTTTTCTACGCTGATGATGTTCTTTCATCTATCCAG
>CAKRPI010000148.1 GCA_934376945.1 uncultured Lachnospiraceae bacterium
TCCGATGCCGATCCCGACCGGCAACTGGAGTTCACGCTGGATGCCGGGCTGGCTGTGTCTGGCCTGAAACTGCCCAAAGCGGAGAAAGGCGCGGAAGAGGATGCCACGTTCCTCGCGAATGCCGATGTCTGCACCGCTGTGGCGGATATGGTCGAAACGCTGACCTCGGCGTAGCGCACGGCGTTGTGTGAGCTTATGGAGCGGCAGGCCAGAGCTGTGTCTCTATCTGTCGCTCTTTTCGATTAACCCCCAAAAAATGCCGCTTGCCTCATAAAGAAACAAGCGGCAGGATATTTTACTGAATATACAATTACATCAGCTTGTCGTCATCTTTTTTGATCTGGTCAATAAACGCCTGCAACGACTCCGCATGGTATGCGGAAAGCGTCAGTTTCCGCAGGGCGTTTGAGTCAGATGAACTCGCAATATAGGAAGTCACGGATTGGGGGAGCGCTCCAAAACGGGCTTCCAGCAGATCCCGCAAGACCAATCCTACTCCCTTGGCCTCACCTCTGGCCTCACCTCTGGCCTCACCTCTGGCCTCGCCAATTATTACCCCTTGTCGAATGTATTCATCTTTCCACTGAGCGGCACGTTCTTCCAACATGGCGTCAACCTCCCGCAAGTCTTGAAATTCGGGAATTTCTTCTGTTATGCCAGAGCGTTTAAGGACAACACGAGCCAACCATATTGTAAACGCCCGACGCAAAACCAAATATTCAGGCCCATGAAGTCGGCTTATCAACTCCTTGACTATCTGCCGAACCTGCTCCGGTTCCTGCGCTCGTTCCAGTCTCAGGAGCTGCGCGACCAGGCCCTTGCTTTTGTCCAGTTCATCTGCTGACACTCGACTTTCGTCCAACAAAAAATGCCGATGCTGGGGACGATAAAATTTCAGGCTCTCCGGCATGGGAGCGAACAATGCCGCCACCTCCTGCGGAGCTTTCCATGCCTTGCCTCCATTGTATATAACAATGGGAAACACCGGCGGCAAGCCCTCATTTTCGCGGATATTTCCAGTTTTGACGAGATCGAGCAGCAACAGTGTCGTGTAGGACAGCATTCTCAACGCCATCCAGTGGTCGGGCGTGCTCTGGAACTCCAGGAGCAACGCCACATAACACCATGAACCTTTTTTCCAGCCGACACGCCAGACAATATCGTCATGGCGTTCCCGCAGGTCGTCCGTCACATAACTGCCAGAACAGCGTTCAAGCGTAGAAAAATCAAGGTCCGCGATGAAATCAGCGGGAACAAAATCCCGTAACAGTGATTTCACCATTTCAGGATTGCTGAAAAACTGCTTGTACGCAGAATCATGTGGTATTCGTTCTTTTCCCATATGAATATCCTATCTGAGTAATGCCCGATGGGCAAGATGCTGAACATACTTTTTCCCTGTTATTTCCTCATACTATGTTTCATCCTATTTCATCTGTATACGCTGCTCCTTTTCTTCTGTGCGTTCAATCTTCCTCCACAGTTCCCGATACCGCTCATCTCGCTCCAAGTCCCTGTCTCCGGCAGGGCCAAAGGCGTAATCAGCCGTTCTTTCAGCGTACCGCTGCCAGTTGCGCCCGGTCTGCGTTTCCCGGATGGTCGGGGCACAGGTGCGGATGGTTTCTTCCACGTTTTCCCGGCTGTGGCCGTTGGAGCGCATCCGCAAAGCAATCATGGCGTCCACGCGGGAATAGTCTTCAATGCTCAGATACCTGCGGATATTCTCCAGATGGGCATAATAGGCCGAGGCCGGATCGCCGGGCCGAAAATCCGGCATTGGGAACGTCCGGCGCTCGGACTTTCGTTTCTCGGCTTCCTCCGTGTACTCATGGTCAATCCTTCTGGACAGAGTCAGCGCCTTGCCGCACTCCCGGCGCTCTGCAAACAGGAGCTTCACTTGCGGGAATGAACCGTCTTCACGCCGATGCTTCGGCTTGCGGTTTTCAAAACCCGGCGCACGGTGGGGATGGATGCAGCCGCACAGCTTTTTGTCCCCGTACTCCCGGTTCAGGCGCTCCGTGATGCGGTTGCCCACGTCCCGGTCAAATTCCGTACCCAGCCGGGGGATGGTCAGCAGGCATTGAAAATTGCCTGGCGAACTTTCCAGCACCACGGCGGGGCGAAAGCCGTCCTCCTGTAACCTCTTCAAGCTCTCGCGGGTCATGTCGTCGATAAGGATGTGATGCCGGTCATCCGATAGCGGCGTGTAGTAGATATTTTCTCCACGCTTCTGGAAACGCAGCATCTCCGGTATGTGAGCTTCCAGTTCGTCCGGGGAAAAACCTCTGGTCATGCCGCCTTTTTTATCTAGGATGAAGGTCTTTTTGCCGCCGTCCTCTTCCATCTTTATGCAGGTCACACGGTAGCGTTCCGCATTCACCGCATCCGCATACTTTCTGAAATCCGCAAGTTCCCGCATGGGTTCCACTCCCTTTTCCCGTCTTTCGGCAGGGGGCGGGGCGTTCCTTTTTTCCTCTCGTGCCGCCCGATACCGCCAGCGATTTGCCTCCTTTTCCAAGCCCCGCGACCGCAGCCAGTTCTCAAAACGCGGCTTGCCTCCACGTGCTTTTTTCCGGCCTGACCGCAGGGAAAGCCGTTCCGCTCTCTGCTGCGCCATCAGGCAATGCCGGGCGATATTCAGAACCGGCAAACCATATTTCGCCAGGTGGGAAAGCGCCTTTTTCCTCTCAAACCTGTGCCGTTCCTTCATCCGGGAAAGCTCGGCATTACATGCTGTTCCTACCCTTTTCTGGCCTCCGGCGAACTCTTCCTGATACATTTTCCATGCTTCCAGATTGACGGAGCTTACCGGCTCCGGGGCAATCTTTCCCAAGGCATCTGGGTACGTTCCTTCCTCAAACTCCCCCAGCCTTTTGCACAACTTTCCCATGCTGAACACACGGTCTACGGAGGATGCCTTCACGGCCTTTTCCCCCACAAAAATGATGGCCCCGGAGCCTTTTTTCTCGAAACGCAAACCGACTTCCGCCAGTTTTTTGTGCAGTTCGGGCCACGATTGCGCGTCTTTTATGATGGAATGGCCGCGCTCCTGCGCGATGCGCTGGGCGGATTTTTCGCCGGTGGCATGTTCAAAATCCAGCGCGGCCTGCTTTGGTTTTATTTCGCGGGCCGTCCTCCTTCGCGCCAGCTCGCCATTTTCCAGTACCGCATACATGGGGTTTTCTTCGCTGGCCCATCCCTGCCTGCCTTCAATATGGGCCACGAGCTTATGCGCCTCCTGAATGTCCAGTCCATTGAAAGGAAGCACGACTTTTCCCGTTTCCGGGTCCGTCCTGTTGACCGCGATATGCAGGTGATAATTGTCGGTGTCATAATGCACCCCATACACGGTCTGATGTCCGGTCAGCCCCATCTTTTCCAGAAACATGTCCACCACTTCCTCCACCTGTTCTCTGGTGGGCTGTTCCCCTTCCTGCCAGGAAAACATCCAATGCTGCACCGGCATGTCACTGTAAACCGACTCCCTTGCCAGAGCAATCATTTCCACCTTCTGACCGGTATGTGTTGCTGAAAGAAAACCTCTTCCGCCCGCGTATTCGATTTTCTCCCGTGGATTTCTGTTGTGGGGGAAGCGGATGTAATCCACGAGGTCGCCTATCTGCCACGCCTTGGGCTTTTCAGCCTTCGTATTCCTGATTTTCTTGACAATCATGATGACACCGCAACGAGATTTTCTGGATGGACCAGACCAGATTCCGCAAGGCATCCTCCTGCTTTTCCAGAATATCCTTGGGAGCTTTGGCCTGCCGAAGCGTCTCGAAGTTGTGCTTGAGCAGGCCGCCGATACGCCTCAGCTCCGCAACGGTACTCAGGTCTGTATGCGCCACCAGCGGCCTGCCTCCGAAAAAACGCCGCCGCATGTATTCCGACAGTGACAGTCCGGCGATTTCCGCCTGCTCCACGAGGCGCGTTTTTTCTCTTTCAGTGACGCGGATCGTCACCCATTTCCGGGCGGCGCTCCGGCCGCCGTCTTCGGTCTTTCCGTCTTTCATGTCTTTTGCCTTTGGACTGCGAGAAGCGAAGTGCCGAGCAGTCCGGGAGTCCAGAGGGCGTCAGCCTTCTGGCAGGATGGGGTTGTGGTGTAGCACAACCCCCATCCTGCCTCGTGCAGTGGCCGAATTGTATATATAGAAAAATGAGAGTATTGCATAAAGAATGTTATAATGGCATACTCCAGTTGAGAGTGTTAACTAAATAATGATACTATATCTTTCCAGCTTCCATTGACATGGAATCTGGCAAAAAGGGCCATTGTA
>CAKRPI010000149.1 GCA_934376945.1 uncultured Lachnospiraceae bacterium
GGTAAGCTTTTCCATTTAGATCCTGCATGGATTCGTGAAGGTACATAAAGCCGCCGCACTCCGCCAGATATGGGATCCCGGAGTCAATTTTTTCTTTTATTTCTTTAAGCATCGTCTCATTATCGGATAACTGTGCCGCGTACAGTTCCGGATATCCGCCCCCCAGAAGCAGACCGGAAATGTGATCCGGCAAATGGCGGTCGTGAATTGGCGAAAATTCTACCAGTTCTGCTCCAAGAAATTCCAGCAGTTCCAGATTATCCTGATAATAAAAGCAGAATGCCTCGTCTTTTGCGACGGCAATGCGCGGATTGCTGCCTTCGTTTCCGTTTTTTGCAGCTTCACTTTTCAGCTTTTTGGCCTCTGCACTTACTTCTTCTGGAATCTCACACGCTTCTTTTTCATACTTCGAGGCACTTCCTGCGATCTCAAGAAGAGCCGGAAGGTCAATGCTTTTTTCCAGTTCGTCTGCCAGCATGTTGACCCGCTGCTGCAGGTCTTCGACTTCTCCCGGCATGACAAGTCCGAGATGGCGGCTCTCCACCTTACATGCATCCAATACCGGCACATAGCCGATCACTTTAAGACCGGTCTGCTCCTCAATCGGTTTCTTCAGAAGTGCCGTTGTCATTTTTGTCGCGCGATTTAAGATTACGCCGCGGATTACCTGGCCATCCGGATCCTGATAATCAAGAAATCCTTTCAGGAGCGGGATCACGGAAAGGCTCATTCCCTTCGCATTGATGACCAGAATGATCGGTGTGTCAGTTTTTTTCGCCAGATCATAGGAGGATGCCTCTTTTGTGATCCCGCCAAGTCCGTCATACACTCCCATCACGCCTTCCATTACACTGATCCCCGCACCTTCTGCGCTTCTCGCAAAAAGCATACGCGTCGTCTTCCGGTCCGTAAAAAACGGATCAAGATTGCGTGACGGCATTCCAAGCACCTTGGTGTGAAACATTGGATCGATGTAATCCGGTCCGCATTTATAAGCACAAGGCTGCAGGCCTTTATTTTTCAAAAGCTGCAGCATCCCGCATGTAACCATAGTCTTACCGCTTCCGCTTGATGGTGCGGCAAGCATAAATCTTGGCAGTGAAATCATCATTTATTCTCCATCTCTGACTGCCTGCTCACTACCATTTCACGTTAGCGGTAAAGCAGGCATTCACAATCCACATTTGCATTGCAGTTAACAAATCGTAATAATGTACACCGGATTCAATCCTGTCATCATATGATAACGCCCCAGTACACGGGATTTTGCGGCTGAGATCTGTACAATATCCGCATCAAGTCCGCGATCCTTCAAAAGCTGCATGACTTCAGAAATGCTCTCCAGTGCGATCGTATTGATCACAATGCGCACAGACGGATTCTTCGCCCGTAGCACATCCAGGATCTCACCCATATTTCCGGCGCTTCCGCCAATAAAGGCATGCGTCGGAGCCGGAAGCTCCATAAGTGCCTCAGGCGCAAGGCCCTCCACTGCCTTTACATTTGACAGATGAAGCTTTTTGCTGTTTTCCCGGATCAATGCGATTCCCTCCGGATTACGCTCCACCGCATACACCGTTCCGTTGGTGCAGAGTCTTGCACACTCCATTGAAACAGAACCGGTACCGGCGCCGACATCATATACGATTGCATCTTCTGTCAGCTGCAGCTTGGCAACCGACAGGATACGGATTTCCTCTTTTGTCATCGGTACCTTTCCGCGCACAAAGGTCTCATCCGACATGCCAGGAACAATGATATGGTTTGCCTGCGGGTTCTCAAGCAGCATAATGTGAAGTCCTGTTGTTTCTGCCTGCAGAAAATCTTCCGGTGTACCGGATGTGACTGTCTCCTCCGGATAGGACAGGTTTGTCCCGACGGTCACGCGCACATGCGTCATCTCCGCCTCCATAAGCTCCCTGCAGATTGCCCGTACATCCTCCACACCACTGACGATCATGATAATTTTCGGATATCGCTGCACACAGTTGAGCAGATTGAGGCTGCGTCCGTGTGCACTGAGCAGCTTCGCATCCTGCCATGCGGTCGGTACCTTCGACGCAAAGTACACCACAGAGGAAATTCCGCAGTAATAATCGATCTTTTCATTTGGAAATGCATCCTGCAGAAGGCGCGCACCGCTGTAAAATCCAACATCTCCGGACATCAGGATTACAATGCGTCCGAGCTGCGGGCGTGTACTCAGGTATTCTGCGATCTGCGCCGAGCGGTACTCTTCGACCCGTTCCTGTTTATCGCGCAAAAGACCCGGCATCTGCTCCACACTTTCCAGAATACGCTTTGCACCAAAGAGAATATCTGCATTTCTGATTGTCTCGGCCGCTTCATGCGTCAGAGTATTCAAAGTACCCATACCGATGCCGATGCAGCTGATCGTGCGTTTTTTCGGTGCGCATACCTGTCTATCATCCGCCTCACATTTTTTCTGCTCTGACGGTGCAGTTCCTGGCATAGCAGTTTTTGTTTTCTCTGTTTCATTTTCCATGCCGCCGTTCTGTGCACCTTCTAATTTATTTTCTTCATTTTTCGATATTCCGGCAGACTCATCGTCTATTTTCTGCTCAAGCACTTTCTCCAGTACCTGCAGTACCGATTCATAATCAAATCCGCTCTCTTCCGGTCTGCGGATGATCAACAAACGCACACCAAGAGAACGCGCCGCACGCACTTTTTCCGGAAAACCTCCGGTCACACCGGTATCCTTCGTCACCAGCCAGGCAGCCTTTGTCTGCTGCAGCAATGCAAGGTTCATCTCCTCGGAAAACGGTCCCTGCATCGCACAGATCTGTTTTCCTTCCAGTCCAAGTTCCCGGCAGGCGGCAACAACTGCCGCAGAGGGAAGCACCCGCACAAAAAGACGCGAAATATCCTGAATACCTTTTGTAAACGCCGGAAGCTCCTTACTCCCTGTCGTCAGAAAAACTATGCCGCTTTGTCCATCCAGATAAGCAGCCGCTTCAGTCGCAGATGAGACAAGCACATCACTTCTCACATCGATCACTGACTCCTCGGCACGCAGAAATCGCAGATATTTCATTTCCGTCCTTTCACACGCTTTTCTGATGTTTTTGGAAACCTCCACTGCATAGGGGTGGGTCGCATCCACTACAATACGGCACTGCTCTCTTCGGATCAGATCTGTCATCTGTTCTGTATCCAGTCTCCCCTGCAGTACATGCGCATACTCTGAGTGCTCCAGCACTTCCTCTCCGTAATCCGTCGCCACACATAAGGTATGCGCAATTTTATTGCGGCAGAGACATTCGGAAAGCATTCGTCCTTCTGATGTTCCGCCAAATATTACCACTTTCATCGGCCAGGGTTCTCCTTTCTCTGCCGTTTACTATTAACTCTCGCATAAAATCGATCTGACAGACGCTTTCCGGCAATTTGTAATCTGTGGTGAATTCATTCTGCTTTTAAAGTAAAAGCCTTCTGTCTGGTCAGACACCTTGTTCCTGTTTACCCGATCCGGTATCCGCGCGGAGTTACCATGCGGCCATTGATCTCTTTTGTCATCGAATTTCCGATAAATACCGTTGTAAACATATTCACCTGCGTATCGCGAAGCTCATTTAAGGTATAAATGGCACGGCTCTCGCCTTCTCTTCCAATGTTTTCTACCGTTCCGCAAATGCGGTCCTCCGGCAGTACAGAAAGAAGAATGTCACAGGCACGCTTCAGATAATCCGGACGTCCCTTGCTGGACGGGTTGTAAAGACAAATAGAAAAGTCTGCCTCTGCTGCCAGCTTCAGACGCTTCTCAATCTTATCCCACGGTGTCAGACGATCACTTAAGCTGATGACTGCAAAATCATGCGTCAGCGGCGCACCAAGAACCGCACCTCCGCTTAAAGCAGCTGTAACGCCCGGAATCACTTCCACTTCTACCTCCGGATAATCCGTTCCAATCTCCAGCATCAGACCGCTCATACCGTATACGCCGGCATCACCGCTGCAGACCATAGCCACTTTTTTGCCTTTTTCCGCTTCTTCAAATGCCATCTGGCAGCGCTTTGCTTCCTGCGTCATCGGCGTGGTCAGGTACTCTTTTTCCGGATAAGTCTCTTTTAACAGGTTCACATAAACCGTATAACCAATAATTGTATCGCACTCCTGAAGTGTCTTATCTGCTTTTACGCTCATCGCATCCGCAGCTCCCGGTCCCATTCCGATTACATATACTTTATTTTTCAAATCGTATCCTCCATTCTTTCACTGCCAGCGCGGCA
>CAKRPI010000150.1 GCA_934376945.1 uncultured Lachnospiraceae bacterium
TTCAAAAACAGGCTTAAAAATGCAAGCATTTTCCGCCTGTTTTATGAAATTTTGCTTGGCTCTGAACAGTTACAAACAAAGAATCTGAAAATCAAAACTGCAGCAGTGTTGGTGATAAACGAGAGAAATGATACGGAAAATAATGATTTTATTATAAATGATAATGAGATGTGATGCAATAAAATTCAGAAAAACAAATCGACAAAATGAACAAAACGCCTAATGATAAATTATTAACTATTTACAAAACGAATAAATTAACGAAAAATGCATTGACACAAATGATGAAAAGAGGTAATATCGCATTACGAAAATGATTTACGAAAACATTTTAATAAAAAAATGCACAATAAAAATGCACGAATGAAAGGAAGGAGGCATCTGGATCTGGTGAAGATATTGAATTATGGATCGTTGAATGTGGATCATGTATATTCAGTTGATCATATCGTGAAAGAAGGAGAAACGATCCTGTCAGATGATTTGAATATATTTTGCGGGGGCAAAGGATTGAATCAGTCAATCGCACTTGCAAAAGCCGGAGTACCGGTTTATCACGCGGGAATGATCGGAGAAGACGGAGATTTGTTGCTGGATGCCTGCAGAGAATATGGAGTAAATACGAAGTATTTGAAAAAACTTCCGGTTTCAGGCGGGCACACAGTGATCCAGGTCGATAAAAAGGGCCAGAACAGCATTATTTTATTTGGTGGAACGAATCAAATGCAGACAAAAGAATATATGGATTATGTTCTTTCGGATTTTAATGCAGGAGATTATCTGTTGCTGCAAAATGAGATTAATTTGCTGGATTACATTATTGACAAAGCATATGAGAAGGGAATGCGAATTATTCTGAATCCATCTCCGTTTGATGACAAATTGAAAAAATGTGATTTTTCAAAAATATATTTGTTTTTATTGAATGAAGTGGAAGGAGAACAATTTACCGGACAGTCAGAACCGGAGAAAATGCTTAAAGCGTTACGGGAAAAATTGCCGGATGCAAAATTTGTTTTAACACTTGGACGAGCCGGAGCAACCTACGCAGATGCCAACCGGGAAATTCATCAGGACATCTTTCCGACCAAGGCAGTGGATACGACAGCGGCAGGAGATACATTTACAGGGTTTTTCATTGCCGGGTTGCTAGAAGAGTATGATATTTCAGAAGCATTGAGAATCGCATCAAAAGCGGCTTCTATTGCAGTATCAAGAGAAGGAGCGGTTGCTTCGATTCCGACGATCCAGGAAGTAATGAAAGCATTGAAACAGTGAAATAGAAAATGAAAAAATGGAAGGAGGCAAAAGTAAACAGCTTTTAAAAATAAAGCTTGATGTATTTGTTTTGATGTACTTGTTATTTATTATCACAAAAGAAGCATGAAAAAACAATTAAGGCAAACAGGAGGATTAACAAATGAAGAGAAAACTTATGGCAGCGACTTTAGCAGTGAGTATGGCAGCATCAATGGCAGTTCCGGCAGTGTCCTTTGCTGAAGAGGCGACAACAGAGGCAGCTGTAGAAGCAACAGCAGAAACTCCGGCGGTAAAAAGAGCAATTCTTGATACAGATATGGGTTATCTGAATGATGATGCGATTGTAATGTTTATGCTGGCACAGGCAGACAGCCTTGGCGAGTGTGATTTCCTTGGTGTTACTACAGTAGGCGGAAATACATTTTGTGCACCGGGAACAACCGCAGCACTGAGACAGCTGGAGCTGATCGGCAGATCTGACATTCCGGTTTATATGGGAACTGATATCCCGCTGATGGGATTCCGTAACATGGAAGCAGAGAGCCAGATTTGGGGTATGCCGGAGTACAGTGGTGCTTACTGGGATTGGAATGAAAAAACTTTCGGAGATGTAACAAAGAGACCGACAGATTATAAGAACCTTCCAAGCGAACCGAAATACGGATATGCAGAGACAGAAGCACAGGATGAGCATGCAATTGATTTCATTATTGAGCAGGTTCACAAGTATCCGGGAGAGGTTACTATTTTTGTAATCGGCGCGGGCACAAATATGGCACTTGCAGTAAGAAAGGACCCGACCATTGTAGAGGATGCAGCAGGCGTAGTTTACATGGGTGGTGCAGTGGATGTTCCTGGAAACTGTAATACTACTGCAGAGTTTAACTGGTACTACGATCCGGAAGGTATTCGGATTTGTCTGAACGCAGAATGGAAAAATCAGCTCGTTGTTCCGAACGATATCGCTGAGGCTGTATTCTATACAAAGGATGTTTATGATCGCATCGTAGAAAAACAGGGTAATGAAATTTCAAAGCTTATCGTTGAAGGACAGGCACAGAGATTTGAAGAGAATCCGGAAGCATCAAGCTTCGTATGGGATTCCATTACAGCAGCAGTATGGCTCCATCCGGAAATTGCAACAGATATCCAGGAAAGATACCTGACAGTAGACACAAATTACGGCCCGGGCTACGGAAATGCAATCAGCTGGTGGACATCACGTAACCGTGATGTAGAAACAGGCGAAGGAATGCCGTACGGCGTACAGAAGTGCGATATTCTGTTTGACATTGACAGAGAGGCATTCTGGGACTTCTATGTAGATATTCTGACAACCAACGTTTAAATTCGTTTAAGAACGTTAAGAACGTTAAGAACGAGCAGGATCGGGTCCGGTATGAAGTACCGGATCCGGCAAAAATAGAAAATATGCTTAAAGAAAGGAGCGAAATTCATGAAGAAGAGAGTAGTATCAATGGCACTTGCAGCAACGATGTTGGGAGGCGTTATGGCATCGACCTCTGCATCCGCAGCCCTGGAGGATTACAGTATTGTAACGAATGCAGAAGATAACAAAGTAATTTTTGACTGTGATATGGGTTACCTTGGTGACGATGCATACTGTATGTATATTTTGACACAGGCAGATGCAGCCGGCTGGATCGATCTTCTTGGCGTAACATCTGTTGGTGGAAATGAAATCTGTGCAACTGGTACAAATGCGATTTTGAATCAGCTGGAAGCAATCGACAGAACCGATATTCCGGTATATGTTGGAACGGATGTGCCGATCATGGGATTCCGTGACCTGGAAAAAGATCAGCCAATTACAGGCGGATTCCAGTGGACGGGAGGATACCGTGAGCTTTCGCAGTACGTATCGCCAAACGATTATCATAATCTTGGAGATTTACTTAATGAATCTTGGGGATATTCTAAAACGGATGCGCAGACAGATATGAATGCGGCAGAATTTATGATTAAATCTGTAAAAGAGAATCCTGGAAAGGTAACAATTTTTGCAGTTGGTGCCTGCACAAACGTGGCATTAGCCTGCATGATGGATCCGACATTTGCTGAAAATACAGCAGGTATCATTTACATGGGCGGCGCAATCGATGTTCCTGGAAATGCCAATGTGTGTGGAGAGTTCAACTGGTTCTATGATCCGGAATCTGTTCAGATCTGTCTGAATAATGATTTCCCGTATCAGATCGTTGTTCCGCACGACATCGCATCCAAGGTTCCGCTTGCAAAAGATGTATTTGATATGATGAAAGAGAAGAACAATACTGCAATTACACAGCTGTTTATGGATCGCGTATATCCGAGCTATGAAGAAAATCCGACACAGTCACATTATTGCTGGGATGCTATTACGGCAGGAATCTTCCTTTGCCCGGATCTGATTACCGAAACAGAAAACAGAGATCTGGCAATTGATTGCAACAGAACTTCCTATAGCTATGCAAATTCAACAACATGGGAAAGCGGCAATGGACCTTACTCCTCTAAGAATGTACAGATCGTATTTAACATCGACAGAGATGCATTCTGGACATTTGTAACAGACCTTTACGGAACACAGTTTTAAGTTTTGGTGAGCGGAGGTAAAACGGTATGAAAAAAAGACTGTTGGTAATGCTTGCACTTGCTACGATGATGCTTGGCACGACTGCATTTGCTGCTGAGACGGAACTTCCGGAAGCACAGGAGACAGAGGCAGAGGCTTCTGAAAGAAATTATGATCCTGAGGAAGGTACAGGATGGCTTGTTGCGAAAATCAACGATAAAGAGGTTGAGTTTGAATACGAAAGCAAAACATCCGGTATGACAGGAACTACCTATAATTTTGAAGCGGAAGATTTTACATTGTCGTTTGT
>CAKRPI010000151.1 GCA_934376945.1 uncultured Lachnospiraceae bacterium
AAATGGTTCAAATTCAATCCCGAAAAAGGAAGTTTTTTCATTGATAGTCATATATTGTGCTAAAACATTACTTGATACATCTAATTGAATTGGCACCATTAGTGGCTGTTTATTTGTGCATTGTACTAATAATTTTTCATTCAATTGTTCATAATGATATCTTTCCTGAGCAGCATGCTGATCAACGATAACCAATCCTTCTTCATTACTGCATAAAATATATGAATCGTGTAACTGAGCTAGAACTTGCAGATGTAAAAAGAATTCCGGACCTCTATCATTCTTAATTTCTTTAGGAATTGGATATGAAATCGGCTCCTGTTGTACTTTTAATTCTGCAGCTGGCTTTTCTTTATATGTTAATTTTTCTTCAATTATTGGTTTAGTCTCTATTTCACGTATAGGATTATAATTTTTAAAACTTTGTTCAATTGTCTTGTTTTCTTTTTGTTGCTTCACTGGATATGAATATTGTATTTCTGGTTGCTCAAATACAATGCTCTTCTTTTCTGGTTTACTTACAGAAACCGTCTTTAAAGAGGCATTTAATGCATCCTGAATCGTAGTTTTTATTAAATCAAGCATTTCTCCTTGTTTAGATAGACGAACTTCCCATTTATTCGGATGCACGTTCACATCAACCAATTGCGTATATGAATCCATTTGTAAAACAACGATAGGAAAACGATTTGGTGGCATATAATCACTATATGCATCTAAAATTGCTTTTTGAATCGCAACACTACGAATCAATCTTGTATTTAAAGTTAAAAACATAAAATATTTAGTCGCACGATTAATTTTTGGTTGAATTGCATATCCATGAATATGAAAATCATCATTTCTTCCTTCAAATGGAATTGCATTTTGAGCTACTTCTTTCCCGTACATTTGGTATAGAATCTCTAGTATATTCCCATTTCCACTTGTTTGAAATACAACTCTTCCATCATGAGAAAGTGTAAATCTTATATTTGGATGTGATAAAGCCATCTTATTCATTAAATCTGCAATAACAGAAAATTCATAGGATGTACTTTTTAAATGTTTGAATCTTGCAGGTGTCTTCACAAATAAACCTGAAACATCTAATTTTGTTCCTCTAGGACAATTACACTTTTCGTCTACATCTAAACTTCCATAATTATATCGTAATAAAGTTCCTTCTTTTCCATCACTTGTTTGTAGTTCCACTTGTGCAACAGAAGCAATACTTGGTAAAGCTTCTCCTCGAAATCCCATCGTTTGAATATTAAATAATTCTTCTTCTGAATGCATTTTACTAGTAGCGTGTCGCATAAAAGCTAAATGGGCATCTTCGTGATCCATTCCACATCCATCATCCGTTATTATAATTCGCTCTATACCACCTTGATATACTTCTACTTCAATAACAGTTGAACCAGCATCAATACTATTTTCCACGCATTCCTTTACTATACCCGCCGGACGCTCAACCACCTCTCCTGCTGCAATCATATTTGTTAAATGTTCACTCAAAACTTGTATTTTAGCCATTTTCATACCTCCATTCATATGAATTTCATATTATGAATCGATTTTTTCACTTAGTTTCTTTAATTCATACAGGCAATCCAAAGCTTCTCTAGGAGTCATCGAATCAATATCCAATTCCTGCAATCTTTGTAAAAGCATGGATTTTTCAGGTTGAACTTGATCCATGACAAATAAACTTGGTTGATAATTTTGATTTGTTTCCTGATTTTCATAATTCGATAAAAGTTGAGTTGCTCTATCCAAAACAACTTTCGGCAAATGTGCTAGTTTAGCAACATTTATTCCATAGGATTTATCCGCTTTCCCATCAACAACACGATACCTGAATTCAATTTCATTTTTCTCTTCTCTAACATCCACATGCACGTTTCGCATAGATTCATGTTCTTCTTCTAAATCCGTTAATTCGTGATAGTGAGTAGAAAATAATGTTTTTGCTCCAATAGCTTCATCTATATATTCAAGCATTGCCTGAGCTAAAGCCATACCATCATACGTAGCTGTTCCTCGTCCAATTTCATCAAAGAGTATTAACGAATGTTTTGTAGCATAACGTAAGGCGATATTAGCTTCCATCATTTCTACCATGAAAGTGCTTTTTCCTGTCAAAATATCATCAGACGCACCTATTCTTGTAAATATTCGATCAAAGATTGGTAATTCAGCTTTTTTTGCAGGTATAAAACTGCCCATTTGTGCCATAACCACTAACAATGCATTTTGTCGCATATATGTAGATTTACCACCCATATTCGGTCCTGTAATCAATTGTATATGTTCTTTTTCTGACATCTTCCAATCATTTGAAATATATCTTTTTTTCTTCATACGATCATCTAAAATCGGATGTTTACCTTCTACTACATTGACGTTGTATCCTAGATGGAAAACTGGACACACATATCCCTTTTCACTTGCTAAAATTGCTAAAGAGACAAGCACATCAATTGTAGCTAATGCTTGAGCACATGCATGCAAATCAAATAAATCTTTTTTGATTCTCAATAATAAATTTGTAAATAAAGTTTGCTCTAGTTTCACCTTTGCTTCTTGGGCATGTAATATCTGATCTTCTTTTTCTTTTAATTCTTGTGTAATGAATCTAGTCGCATTCGCAAGTGTTTGTTTTGGATGATAGCCAAACTCTTCTTTAATATTGCCTAAATTTCCATTTCTAACTTCAATGAAATAGCCAAAAACCCGATTATATCCTATTTTCAAAGATTTTACGCCCGTTCTTTCACGTTCTTTTGCTTCAAGTTCTAATATAAAGTCTTTTCCCTGTTTAGCAATTTTTCTTACTTCATCCAATTCTTGATCATAACCATCATTGAAGACTCCACCTTCTTTCAGTGTTAATGGTGGATTTTCAACAATCGCATTCTTAATCTCATTATACAAATCCTGACATGTAGGTACACTTAAAAATTCAGGATAGGAATTCAAAGACGTTGCTAAATCTAATATTGGTTTGGCATGTTCTAATGTAGCTACAAGCTGAAGCACATCTCTAGGACTTGCATTTCCATAGGCCATACGACTTGCAAGTCTTTCCATATCATAAACATAAACTAAATGTTCTTTCAGATTTTCTCTTAACATAAAGTTTTCTTTTAAATCTTTTACCGCTTCTTGTCTCTTTGCAATTTTTTCAACATCAATCAAAGGATATTCTATCCATCTCTTTAACATTCTAGATCCCATTGCACTTTGGCATTTATCCATAAAAGACCATAAACTCTCTGCCTTTGCATTTGTTGACTGACTGTAGACAAGCTCTAAATGATTCTTAGTCTCATAATCCATCACCAATACTTTATCTTTATCCATCGATTCTATTGGTAAAAAATGGTCGATGTGTTGTTTCTGTGTATCTTTTAAATAGGCCATCAAAAGTGCAAATGCATCTTTTAATGACTCTGATTCAATTCCATTTAATAGAGATAGATCCTCTGGGTCAATGTTTGCCTTTTTATGTTTTGAAATAAGCATCGTATCCATTTCTTCTAGAGCAGCGATCCATTTTTTATCCATTGCCATCGGACAAACAAGTTCACTTACATTTTGTTCTAACAATGCCTTTTGTAATGCCACTAAAGATCTTTGTAGTGTTTGATACTTCAACTCACCCGTACTTAATTCGCAATAGATGACTGTAATTTCAAAACTTGAAACATCACAAGATGCCATATAGTTTGTTGCCTTGGCATCCATTGTTGCATCCATATAAGTTCCTGGTGTAATTATTTTAATAATTCCTCGATCCACCAATCCTTTTGCAGTTGATGGGTCTTCTAATTGTTCGCAGATCGCAACTTTATAACCTTTTTTTACGAGTCTTTGAATATATGAATTTGCTGCATGAAAAGGTACTCCGCACATTGGTACCTTTTCTTCTACGCCTGCACTTCTTCCTGTTAATACTAAATCTAATTCTTGTGAAACCAATTTTGCATCTTCAAAAAACATTTCATAAAAATCACCTAAACGATAAAATAGAATCGCATCCGGATTTTCTTCTTTCATTTGTAAATAATGCTGCATCATTGGTGTATATTTTTTTTCTGCCATAAATCATCATCCTAACATGACTATTATATCAAAATTCATAATAAATAT
>CAKRPI010000152.1 GCA_934376945.1 uncultured Lachnospiraceae bacterium
CATTACTCGCCAAATTCGGTAGTCTTTTGACATTTCAACCTCTTTGTGCGGCATACCTTTGAATAATAGCATATCGGTTTGTATGCGTCAAGATTTTTTTCAGATTTTTTGAAGTTTTTTCAGCGCCGGTTTTATTCTATTCTTTCAGCAACAACCCTGCACTTTTTCCGGCAAAACGCCATTCCGTAGATCAGGATATCCTGGCGGTCGTCATTTCTCAGATAATCGTCATATCGGCGGTCTTTTATCTGTGTAATCGCTCTTTCGCAGGCTCTGTCCATTCCAGATATCTCTTTTGAATATTTCAGTTCGATGATAATACCTGCATCCGGATTCTCCGTTTCTACTATGATATCCGCAAATCCGTCTCCTGCCTCCACATTTGACTTTACCAGCCAGTCAGAATTGCCAGCCAGCAAGCCCACTAAAAAGGTGTGATAGGAATTTTCTTTTTCGTGTTCAGGTGCTTTGGTATCAAAGACACTGATGGAATTTCCAAGCATTCTGGTCAGATATTTTTCGACCTCGTCTGTTTTTCCCTCCTCCAGTGACCTCCAGAAAACCGTCAGCTGCTCTGTATTTCCAAGCAGCTGTTCCCGAAACCATTCCTGAATCTGAAGTTTATATACTTCCCGGATCTCTTTATTTGGAATCACCAGCCGGTACCTGCCCTGCTCTGTGCCTCCTGTCTGAGTCAGATATCCCGTCATAAACAGGACACTCCACAGGTTGTCTATATTGTTGTCTATCTCATCATAAGTCAGATCCAGACGTACCGATTTCTCAACTGAACTTCCATCAAGCAGCCGCCCGATCTCATCCCTTGTTGTCTTATTTGCTTTATCGATAAACCGTTTCACAAGCTCATTCCCGCTTGTATTAATCCAGTAAGAAGAGGGTTTTGCCCCCGGCTCACTGCAAAGCCGGTCTGTATGGTTGATGACATCCCATGGGCAGAAAATATCTGCCGTTCCAAAGTGATATCCGTCATACCACTCCTTCATTTCAGCCAAATGTGTCCCCAGCTGATAGCTCTCCAATAGCATTTTCACTTCGTTTTCTGTGAATCCAAACTGTTCATCAAAACGAGTATCTGTGATGGAAAGAATTTTTAAATTATTAAGCCCTGTAAAAATACTCTCCTTTGAGACACGAAGACAGCCAGTCAGAACAGCAAACTGAAGCGACTCATTCGTTTTCAACGCTTTACCGAACAGCCCCCGGATCAATGCTGTCATTTCCTTATAATAATTATACTGAAAGGCTTTATCAAGCGGCACATCATACTCGTCAATCAGAATGATTGTTTTCTTTCCATAATGCTTATGCAAAAGCTGTGAGAGGATCTGCAAAGAGGAAATAAGCGTCCGGTCATCCATCGCATATTGCCCGTTGTGCAGCCCTATCAACGCACGATATCTGTTTTTATCATTATCCGTCAGTCGCTCACTTTCCAGCAAAAACAAAAAACGTTCTGCTTCCATTCCGACCAGTTCCGCCAGCTGATACTTTGCTTCATCAAAAGTAAGCCCCTCCGCATTTTTCAAAGAAAGAAACACAACCGGGTATTTTCCCAGATATGCTTCACAAAGCTCCGTTTTCTGAGAAATATACAAACCTTCAAACAGCGAAGGATCTGACCCAATTTCAAAAAAGCTTCGAAGCATGCTCATATTAAGCGTTTTTCCGAACCGCCTCGGCCTGGTAAACAGATTCACTTCGCCCCAGCGTTCCAGGAGCTGTTCGATCAGACCTGTTTTATCTACATAATAAAAACCATCTCTGCGAATCTTTTCAAAATTATCTACACCGATTGGTAATTTTAATGATTCTGCCATCCTGCCACCTGCTCCTTTCCGAAGCTGTGCTTTTCCCACTTTTCCCATGCAAGTACTCTCACTGCTCATTGCACCTCGCAATTGGCGCAAGAAACTCATTCGCTTCAGTTAAAGTCCACATAAAAAGCACCTACTAGTTTCGATTTTATCATCGAAAGCGAGAAATGGCAAGCTAGTGTACTGTATCATTCACTTTCAGTATAATGGCGCAGGATGAATTTTCAATCTGCAAGGCGGAGGAATGAGGCGATGCGGTGGCATCGTCGATTGACGATAACGCAGCAGATGGAAATTCAGACAAGCCATTAGGCCAAATGTGAGTGATACAGTACACTAGCACAGAATAGAACTTCACCATGCAGAAAACTGCTTCCCTTGCGTACATAAAGCAAAAATGCCGCAACAATCTTTCGACGAGTCTTTAGACTCAAACGCAAGAAAAGTGCCCTTATAGGGCGAAAATCAGTACCACCGGCATAGCCGGTGGTACTGATTTATAGCAGATATTTTATTTTTTAATCTCTTTTCGGCTTATCTATAACCTTGTCTATAACCATATAACCGTTTATTGCCTCACGCACACTTTCATGCAGCGGACGTTCTTTTTTCATTCTCGTAATTTCAACCAGAGAAAGTTTTGTCATATCGACCAGCGTTGTACGAATCGGATCCTTTCGCAGGGCATGATCGAGCGTTTCAAGCAGCTGCGCTTCGGATTCTTTTTCTTCCATATTGATAAAATCGATGATAATGATTCCGCTTAGGTTACGCAGGCGGATCTGATGCGCCGCCTCATTAGCTGCTTCCTGGTTCAGTTTCAAAAATGCGGCTTCTTTTTTCTTTCCGGCCATGAATTTTCCGGTGTTAACATCTATGACTGTCAATGCCTCGGTCGGCTGGATCACAAGGTAGCCGCCGGATCGCAGCCAGATCCGTTCGCCAAGCGCTTCCTTTAAATGACGCTCAAGGGAATATAATTTGTTCATCGGAAGCAGACGATCTTCATAAAAGCGCAGCTTTGCTGTATCTTCCGGCTGATTCTCCTCCAGATATTCTGTCATTTGTTTCAGCAGTTCCCGGTCATCGGTAAGAATCTCTTCGACCTCGCCGGTATACAGATCACTGAGCCGTTTTAAGTAGGCAGGGGGTTTTGCCATAAGGCAGGAAAAGCAGGTGCGGTACTGTGCGGTCCGCATCAATTCCTCGTACTTTGTCTGAAGTCGGAGCAGATCTTTTTTAATTACATCCGGTGAAGCACCTCCGGCGTTTGTCCGCAAAAGCCAGCCGTAGCTGCGCTTCGCAATATCTGTTTTCTTTAAAGGCTCCGCACCTGTTTTGCCTTCGCACTCACTTTCATATGCTTCCACCAGGCCAGTCAAACGTTCTTTTTCTTCCTTCGACAGCTTCGATGACACGGAAATCTGCGTATTTCCGGTCGTAAGCAGCGCATACTTTCCGTGCAGCGTCAGGTTCGTCGTCACAGCAGGCGCTTTTGTCTTAATCCCTTCACGTTTCACCTGCACCAGCAGTTCATCTCCCTGCTGCACATTTTCTGACGTACCTTTTTTCGTGTAAATGGGATGCTTCAGATCCTCAAGAGGCATATAACAGACGGTTCCGGGTGTAATCTCCACAAAAGCGGCGCCAATATTTTTGACGATATTCTGCACCTTTCCGATGTAGATTTCATCAAGCATTGACGCTTCTTTGCAGGCATCACAATGAATCTCAATTGCCCTGGATCCACTTAGCAAATAAGAAAACACCTGATTTTCATACCGGCTCACAATGTACTTTTGTTTATCACCTGCTATTCCCATAAATATCCTTTCCAAGATCTCCAAGCGCTACCAGATGACGCTTTCCGTTTTTCCCGAGATCTGCATACAGCTCTGTACGATGAATCTCATAGGCAAACGGCTCCGGCGTGATACCAAGTGAGGTCATATATGCATCCATCACCAGCTCCGGCTTGATGTTTGCCTCGCTTCCGGCAGACAACTGGAAATACACCGTGCCTGCATTCACATGCATATTGTAGATCAGCGGTCGGATATCCAGTTCTTTTTCACCCTTTTTTGTCTTTTTGATCACCGGAATGGATTTTTGCGCATAAAAATGAGAAATCTGTGACTGCCAGTCTCCCTTTGGCGCATAGCCCTTACGGAAACGCAGTTCATAATCTGCGCCCGCTACCAGTGTCATCGCCTTATTTGCCTTATCTTCCGGAATCTGACGCCACT
>CAKRPI010000153.1 GCA_934376945.1 uncultured Lachnospiraceae bacterium
TCGCAGGTCTGGTAAGCGATGAGGAGCTGAATGCAGATTACATTCTGCCGGCAGCTTTTGATTCACGCGTAAAGGACGCAGTTGCAAACGCAGTAGCAGAAGCAGCAAGAAAGAGCGGCGTAGCAAGAATTTAATAGAATAGCCGCGAAGCGGCTATTCTATTATGAGCAAGTAGCGAAGCGGATTGCGAATATCCGCTTTGATTCAAGCCGCGAAGCGGATTGCGAATATCCGCTTTCATAAACGCTTGCGAAGAAAAAAGCATTGGTGTATAATCAGCCTTACAAAGTGTATGGGGCTGTCACAGACGGCAATTGTCTGTGGCAGCCCTTTTTATGATACAGTTAAGAAAATGATACAACTAAGAAGATGATACAGCTAAGAAAATGATACAACTAAGAGAAACGCTGGACTTGGATGTGCAGCGATTTTAGAGTGTGTCATCTGATGCGAGATAACAGATGATGGAAATGGGGGAAATGATGTGCTGTATATAAAGAATCTCAAAGAAGGACTGGAATTGTTTAAAACGCTGGGTTCGGATGTGCGGATGCGGATTGTCGAGCTTTTGTGTGAACGTGGTGAAATGAATATGAATGAGATTGCAACGGCACTTGAACTGACGAACGGTGCTTTGACTTCTCATATCCGCAGACTGGAGGAGTGTGGGGTTATACAGACAGTTACAGAGTGTACCGGTCATGGAAATCAAAAAATCTGCAGCATTAAAAATGATCAGATTCTGCTTACTGCGGATGTGGAGACTGAGGCAAAAGAAATCGGAGTCTATGATACGGAGGTTCAGGTAGGACATTTTAGCAGTTGCGATGTGTCTGCGCCGTGTGGTCTGTGCAGCGGGTTCAGCCAGATCGGTCCGGAGAATGAACCGCGTATGTTTCACAATCCAGAACGGATGCAGGCAAGAATGATCTGGTTTTCGGATGGATATGTGGAGTATCGGATTCCTAATATGCTGGCAGAAAAACAGAAGATGGTTGAAATTACATTTTATTTTGAAATTTCTCAGAATCGTATGGATTATAAGGAAGAAAGTCTCGCGGATGTAGTATTTTATCTGAATGGAACACGGATGGGAACATGGATGACGCCGCAGGAATTTTGTGTAGAACGTGGAATTTACACGCCGTCGTGGTGGAACGGACCGGAAAAGCAGTCAGGCGTTCAGAAAATGATTGTGATCAACAGCTGGGGAACGTATTTTGAAGGGGAAAAGTGTTCCGATATAGGGCTTAGGGATATCGAAATGAAGAATGGGCAGGAAATCAGTTTCCGACTGGCCGTGGAGAATCAGCCGAAGCATAAGGGGGGAATTACTCTTTATGGAGCAGGGTTTGGTAATTATAATCAGGATATCCATGTAAGGATCTACTATACAACTGAAAAATAGAATTTATTTGTCAAATATTGCAAAAATAGTTCTGAAATTCTGTCAATAAGTGCCAAAAAAATAAAAAAAGATTGAAAAATGAGGTCGTTCTGCATATACTGTTTAAAGATATATAAAGTATTTTAAAGAACAATAAAGTATTGGAGGACGAAGGATGAGCGAGAATACGAAACTGAAATACAATGAACCATGGATTTTGCAGCGGGCAGATCCGTTTGTGTATCGTCACACAGATGGCATGTATTATTTTACCGCATCCCTGCCGGAGTACAACGGGATTGCACTCCGCAGAAGTAAAACGATTGCAGGGTTGAAGGATGCAGAAGAAGTGATGGTGTGGAAAAAGCACGACAAGGGGATCATGAGTGTGCATATCTGGGCACCGGAGCTGCATTATCTGTTTGGAAAATGGTACATTTATTTTGCCGGTGGTGATATCGATGATATCTGGGCGATTCGTCCGTATGTGCTGGAATGTGCAGATGAAGATCCAATTACGGGTACCTGGGTAGAAAAAGGAAAAATGCAGCGCAGCGATGACGATGAGTTTTCTTTTGAAGATTTTTCCCTGGATGCAACTGTGTTTGAACATCGAGGCGAGTGGTATTATGTATGGGCAGAGAAGGTAAGCGTCGGACGCAAGATTTCCAATCTCTACATTGCAAAGATGGAAAGTGCATATAAGCTGAAGACGGCGCAGGTACTTCTGACGACTCCGGATTATGACTGGGAGAGAATCGGTTTCTGGGTAAACGAGGGGCCGTATCTGTTAAAACATGACGGAAAACTGTTTTTGACGTATTCGGCAAGTGAGACAGGAATTGATTACTGTGTCGGCATGCTGACAGCAGATGAGGATGCAGATTTGCTTGATCCTGCTTCCTGGAAAAAATCACGTTATCCGGTTTTGCGTTCCGATGCATCACGAAAGATTTACGGACCTGGACATAACTGTTTTGTCAAATCAGAAGATGGCACAAAGGATCTGATGGTTTATCATGCGCGGACCGAGACGGAAATTGTGGGAGATCCGCTTTACAATCCGAATCGCCATGCAATGGTGATGGAAGTAAAGTGGGCAGAGGATGGAACACCGGTTTTTTCGTACGATGACTGATCGGAAAGCAGAGCTGACTGCAGACAGGTCAAGCGAATATTCGTAATTCGCTTCGCCGCTTGCTTGACTCGGTTAAAAAAGAAAAAAACAAATGCAACAATAAAAAACGCGGCAGATAAGCGAAAAGCAAATTCTGCTGCGTTTTTCGTTTCACCGCATTTTATTTCCGGAAATCGGGCTGTACTGTACCCGGAATTCAATGTCCTGATTATAATTACCGAAGCCTCTGCCGAATACGGTAAGTCCCCCGATGTGCTTGGCACTGTCCGGTACGGCCATACGGAAATAGATTTTATCACGGTAATCAAGGTGAAACTGATCGATCGTCACATTGGAAATTCTGGTATTATCGATAAAGACACCATTATGATTGATGACAAGGGTTTTCAAAAGTCCGTATTGATTCCAGTTTGCAAACCACCATTCCGGCGTAAACAGCCCTTTTGTGTCGGCAAAATCACCGGGGCTTGTCCAGATTCCGATAAAGGTATTGTTCAGATAAAAATGAATATCAGAGGGCCAGATATCATTGCTTCCAGGTGCTTCGGAAGAGAGCTCGGCAGAGACCGAAATCTGATCGATTTTATTGTGAAACGGAATAATACACGGTATCTGATACTCCACATATCCTTTGGAAAACCATAAAATATCGGATTCGAAATGCTTCTGATGAGCAAAATAGCGCGGGTCGTCTACGATACCGACCACGGATTCAGAAGTGGAAAGACCGCAAGTGGGATAGACTTCATAGGAAGAATACTGACCTGCCCGAAGGCTGGATTTATGTTCGTTGACCGCAGGGAGCGTGCGGTTCAACAGAAAAAGAATTTTATCGAGATGTGGTTCGCAGAGCTTTTGGTTGCCGTGGAAGCTGGAATCGGAATTGATGCGGATCAGATCGGCAGTCTCAAGCTTGCGGATATGATTGGTCAGTGCACCGTTTGTGATTTCGAGCCGGTCAGCCAGCTCATTCATGCTCATTTTTCCGTTCTGCAGGAGCAGCTGCAGGATCTCGATGCGGACATCCGAACCAAGGGCCTTGAATATTTCGAGGCTTTCTGAAAATGTTTTAATATATCGCATAACCCCTCCTGTGTGGTTCTATTTTTGAATGGTTTAGAAAAAAGTAAAAGCTCCCTATTACTGTACTGCAAAAGGCTTCAAAAAGCAATGAGTATTTTAAAACAGAGTAAAAAATAGCACTGGTATTTTACGAAAACATAAAGAGTGAGAAGGGCAAGTGTACAAAATGAACAAAAAAAGCTTTGGATAACAGGGAAAAGCAAACGAATCTTTGTTGAATTATAGAAAAAGATAAAATAATTTAATCTATAATTGACAGGCGTGGAAAAAAGTTGTATATTATGACCATAAAGAAAAAGCAAGGGAAAAAAAGTGTACAAGATGCACAAAATTCGATCAAGAGTCGACCGGACATAAGATGTGCAGATTGTACCAAAAAGGAGGATAAACTTATGAACAAGAAATGGCTCACAATGCTCCTCACCGCTTCTATGGTAGCTTCCATTGGAACGACCGTAGCTTTCGCA
>CAKRPI010000154.1 GCA_934376945.1 uncultured Lachnospiraceae bacterium
CGCCCGGCTTCTGTCATGCGAAGATGAGTGTTGCAGATGACTGTATGGCGACCTGCGGCACGATCAATCTCGATTATCGTAGCCTTTATCACCACTTCGAAAATGGATGTTTCATGGCGGACTGTGACGCGGTGCTCGAAATCCGCCGCGACCTGGAGCAGACGATCACACAGTGCCGCGACGTGACAGAAAAGTATAAAAGTGGCAGAAGCGCGTACCTGCGGCTTTCACAGCTGTTTCTGCGGCTGTTTGCGGAGCTGCTGTAAGGAATATTCACAGTTTGATTTAACAGTAGTATTTATTACGATAATATAATCTTGACAAATTAGATAAATAATAATAGCATTAGACAAAACAAATAAACAAAATAAACAATGTCTGTTTTACTCATTAAAGCTTTGGTTATTAAATGAGACACGGAATAAGATGAAAAGTCTTGCGAGTAGGTCACTGTGAAGTCTGCCGATTATGAGCAGAATAAGTCAGATACGTGAAAACAGATAGTGCTGTTGCCTGAACCGATAAGCACAAATACTGTGATCAAGGATCCGAATGGAAAGGATAGAATTGTATTTCCTCTTTTTGTGTTTGCGTGAAGGCAGGGACAAAAGGAGGATTTTTTTATGAGAAGTTACAAGATGTTAGTATCAGCAATGCTTGCAGCCGGTATAGTGGCAGGAATTGGCAGTATGAATGTACTTGCAGATGAGATTACATTCACAGATGATGCGGGACGTGAGATTACGCTTGAAAAACCACTTGAAAAGGTCGTTGTTTTCAACAAATTCAACAGTGAGATTATCCGGGCAGTGGGAAAGGTGGATACAATTGTTGGTGTTGATGCCAATACGGCTCAGGATACAGAGTACTGGAATGGCTGGGATGATTCCATGGTAGTAGCGAATTCTCAGTCAGATATCGATTTTGAAAAGGTAGCAGCACTGGAGCCAGATGCAGTTATTCTTCCGAGCAATGGTGATTATGAGGGTTGCATCTCAAATCTGGAATCCTTTGGAATTCAGACAATTGTAGTAACGGGATGGCAGAATAATGGATTTGATAAACAGATCGATATTATCGGAAAGGCTTTTGACGTAGAAGATAAAGCAAAAGAGTATATTGATTTTTGCCAGGATCAGGTAGATTTACTGGCCGAGAAGCTGAAGGATGTTGAGCCGGTTTCTGTTTATCTTGAAAACAGCGGAGATTACTGCACCTGTCTGCCGGGCTCCGGATGGAACGATATGGTTTCTATGGGTGGCGGCGTTAATATTTTTAATGATATTGATTTCGCGACGAGTGATCAGTCCAAGGGAAGCGTTCACAGCTATGAGGTTTCTTCAGAAGAAATTGTAGCACGCAATCCGCAGGCTATTTTTATTAATATTTATGACAGTGCGGCGAAGCCGGGAACAAGCATCTATGTTGCTCCGGACCCGGATTCCATGAACGCAACACTGCAGGCTGTAGCAGACCGGCCTGGCTGGAGTGCTATTGATGCTGTTAAGAACGGAAAGGTTTACGGTATTTCTGCATTTGCAGGAAATGGATGTTTTAAGATTGTAGGAGCTACCTACATTGCGAAATATCTTTATCCGGAAGAAATGGCAGACGTTAATCCGGACGATTTCTTTAAAGCATGGCTGGAAGACTGGCAGGGTGTTTCGTATGTTTCTGGACATGCCGCACAGTTGCAGTAACAGGGGAAAAATATGAATCAAATTCAGAAGAAAGAGCCTCTCTCAATGAAGGAGAGGCTCCTTGCTTATAACAAAAGGAAATGGCAACTACTGTTTGCCTGCTGTCTGCTGCTGTTGGTTCTGATGGTAGTCTCTCTTTGTCTGGGATCTTCAGGGATACCATTATCTGATACGATGCAGGCTATTTTGGCGCGTCTGTTGCCGGGCTTTTTTCCTGTAGTCAATGAGACGAATTATAATATTGTATGGCAGCTGCGCCTTCCGAGAATTTTTCTGGCTGTAATCGCCGGTGCAGGTTTGTCGGTTTCAGGTACTGTTATGCAGGCATTGACCAGGAATCCGTTGGTGAGTCCTTTTACCGTAGGAATTTCAAATGCGGCTGCATTCGGTGCTTCACTGGCTATTCTGCTGGGAGCCAGTCTGTTTGGGGCTTCACAGGCTGCAATTTCGGCAGGGGCATTTATCTGCGCTGTTTTGTGTGCTGTTTTTGTATATTTTATTTCAAACAGAAAAAACGGCAGCACGGTCAGATTAATTCTGATTGGTACGGCTATGACGTATCTGTTCAGCGCTATGACGAATACCATTCAGTATATTATCAATGATGAAAAACTGTCATCAGTTTTGCACTGGACGTTTGGAAGCTTTTCGAAGGCAACGCCCTCGCAGGCACTTTTTTTATTCGGGCTTCTGTTCGTGGTGATGGTTATTTTTATGAAAAACTCCTGGGTTTTGGATGCAATGTCTTCGGGAAGTGATGATGTTGTCAAAACGCTTGGAATCGATGTGAACAAAAAGAGAATTATACTTGGCTTGATAACCGTATTTTTGACTGCATGTATTATCAGTATGTGTGGCGTGATCGGATTTGTGGGAATCGTTGGTCCGCATATGGCAAGAATTGCGACAGGGGCAGAGCATAAATTTCTGATTCCTTTTTCTGCCTTTACCGGAGGCCTTTTGATCCTGGTGTCTGATACTGCGGGACGGATTCTTTTTTCACCGATTGTAATGCCGGTGGGAATTGTAGTCGCATACGTTGGTGTACCGATCTTTTTACACTTGATCCTTTCGAAAAAGGAGATGTATTTCAAATGAATTTATCAGTAGAAAATGTGAGTTTTCATTACAAGACAAATCAGGTATTGAAAAATGTATCTCTTTGCGGAACATCAGGAGAGGTGATCGGTATCCTTGGTCCGAACGGAACAGGAAAGACGACGCTGTTCAAATGTATTGGACGGATTCTTGATAAATATAGCGGAGAAATTCGAATTGATGGCAAATCAATTCTGGATTTGTCAAAAAATGAGCTTGCAAAAACGATTGCCTTCGTTCCGCAGGATACAAGTGTATCGTTTGCTATCGATGTTTATCATGCAATTTTACTTGGAAGAACTCCTTATGTCCGGCTTGGGGCGACAGAACGGGATCTGGAGATTGCGCAACAGGCGGCGATGATGATGGGGCTGGAAAAGCTTGCATTTCAGAACATAGCAGAAATTTCCGGCGGAGAAAGACAGAGAGTTTTTATTGCAAGAGCGATCGCACAGGAACCCAAGATTATGATTTTGGATGAACCTACGAGTGCGCTTGATCTGAAATATCAGATTTCAACCATGAAAATGGTGAGAAAAATTGCTGAGGAGAAGAATATCCTTGTAATAATCGCTATGCACGATTTGAATCTCGCATCAAGATTTACAGACCGAATTTTGCTGATGAAAAATGGAGTAATTGTTTCAGATGGCACTCCGGGCGAGGTTCTCAATGAAAAAACGATCCAGGATGTTTATGATGTGGATATTGGAGTTCAATATATGGGGGAAATACCGCATATCTATATTAAATGATGCGTACCTCTAAAAAATAAGAGGATTTCATATACTCCTGAAAGCAGCGAAAGCGGATTGCGAATGTCCGCTTTACGACAGGCATGCTTTGATTTACTGCGCAATGCGTTTGACAGCTAAAGTAAATCGAAGCATGCCTGATTTTACCAGAAAAAATATATCAAGTGGCTGCTGTAAGGAACGGAAAAGCCCGCGACGGCTTGCGTAAACCTTCGGAATCGGATAAAATAGAGGAATCAATAGTATGACCGGAGTCGAAGGAAGATGAGAAAAGAGGAAAAGAAAACAGAGAAAAAAACAGAGAAAAAAACAGAGTACGTTACCCGCGTCGGGATGACGGTATTAACGGCGATTTTGATTGCGCTGTTTCTCTGGATCATGATACTGGTTGGTAAGATACAGGGAACGGCGCGAGTGGTAAATTATGCCGGACTGGTGCGTGGGGAGACACAGCGGATGATCAAGCTGGAGAATGCCGGATATCCGCA
>CAKRPI010000155.1 GCA_934376945.1 uncultured Lachnospiraceae bacterium
GATTCCTGATGATGCTCTGTCATACATACTTTTGTATGACTGTCAAATTCAATCCTGCTCTTTGTGTAACCGAAATGCCGATCACTTATTTATGAACTTCTGTTCGATTACAGCTCTGAGTATATATCAGAACTTTTGTTCTGTCAATCAATTTTTCAAATTACTTTTTCGTTTTATGTTCCTGCCTTTTACTCTTCCGCGCCGCTCATTTTCGTGCGGTACAGAAATATCCATACGCCAAAGAGCACCATCCAGCCAATCTGACCGACTGCACTGATCATTGTACCAATCTCTGAATTTACGATACCTGAAAGCAGATTGATGATTCCAAACAGCCCTGCAATGACATGGACCACTGCCACATAGCCGGAAGCTGTTCCATATGTCTCACCATTTGCATTTTTGTGAAATGTCTTTAAGGTTGCAAGGTAGCTAAAATAATACATCACAACCAGCATTGTCACCACAACCAGAAGGATCATCACGATCACCGACACTGCAATAACACTCTTCGCCCCGGATGCCCATGCGGAAACCACAAGCGCCACACCGACGACCAGGCCGGCCAGCATTGTGATACATGCTCCGATCATCCCGATGATCACGTACGCTCTCCAAAGGCCAATTCCCGTTCCCGACATTTTTTCCTTTTTTGTACGCGCTGCAAATACTGTGATCCACAGGCCAATGCAAAGCAGCAGATCTGGAAGGTGCGCAATCAAATTAACAGCCGCTGCTCTGCTTCCGATCTTCGAAATTACGCCGATAATGCCATTTGTATATCCGGCAATGTGCGCCGGAAAGTTAACATTCGCCAACAGTCTGACTATCTGAGAATAATCCACCTGATTCAACACTGTCGCCATAACAGCGCCGACCAGATATGCCGTCTGAAGCAGTGCGATCAGTATCAGCAGCGGGGACCGTAAAATTCCTCTCGCTGACATTGCCATCCTCTGCGCTGCATAATTTACCGGTCTTGATGCATTTACGTAAGCACCGGCCGGACGGTTCTGCATATTTACCGGACCTCCCTGTACGTTGATTGACCGCACAGCCGCCTGATTCCGGCCGGGAGCCCCCTGACCGCCCATCGGTCCTGCCTGCTGCGCTGCATACTCGCCGGTTGGGCGCCCCGGCTGTACCGGACGTCTCTGACCGGCCGCTGTACGATCCGGCGCTGCCGCATTTCTTCCCGCCGGACGTTCTTCGCCTGGCATTCTTCTTCTCATTTGCTCCGGTCTGCGGACATCAGCCGGTCTGGCAGCTCCTCTTGCCGGAGCATCTGCCCGCGAGCCTTCATAAGCACTTCCCATTTCTCTGCGAATTGCTCCGGAGGTCATCCGCTTTGCTCCCTGCCGCTCACTGTCATTTTGCCCATAGATATGTGGTTCACCGCGAAGCGGAGCCGCCTGACTTGCCGGTGCCTCTGCGTGCGGTACCCGCACAGCTTCCTCATCCGCTGCGGCCTCTGTCTCCGTATTTGTATATGGTACCGTATACTGATCTGAATCGGATACCATCTCCATCGTCTCTCCGCCCACCAGCGGAACAGAAACATCTACGTCTTCTGCTGACGCCTTCTGCTGCACTTCCGTACGTTCTTCCGTCTGTTCCGTCATAGTGCCTTCTGAAAAAGCATCTCTTTGATCATCCGCTTGCCCAGAAGCATTCTGCTCTTGCTCTGCTGTCTTATTTTCATCTGCATCTTTTTCATCTGTATCTTCTTCATATGCTGCATCTTCTTCGTATACAACATCTGTATCTTCTGTCTGCTCCCCTTCATCCGGCTCTCCGCCGCTGTAATCTGACTCACGGATGTCCAGATAAGGATTCCCGCAGACTTCGCAGACTGTGCTGTCATCACTGCCCACATTTCCGCAGATAATACATCTCTTCATTTTCTCTCCTCCTATCCTTTTCCATTCTCCCTGCTGCAAAAAACCATTACTTTTGATTATACCGTATAACGTAACACTGAGCAAACCTTTTTTTCATTTTCTCTTTACTATTAAGTACAGCTTCCAAAATGCTGCGCATCTTACCAAATGTTGCCCTGTCACAAAAAATGGCCTGTCCCTTTCTGAACAGACCATTTTCTTCTCTTTTGTCACTTTTATTTCATTTCTTCAAGCAGCTTCTGTGCTGATGCAAGCTTCACACAGATCACAAACAGCTCTGCTGCCTTTTCAAGCTCTTCCAGCGTCGGGAAAGACGGCGCAATACGAATATTGCAATCATACGGATCCTTGCCGTACGGATATGTTGCACCGGCCCCGGTCAATACAAGTCCTGCTTCTTTTGCCATGGTCACGATCTTCTTCGCACAGCCTTCCAGCGAATCAAAGGAGATAAAGTAACCGCCCTTCGGTTTTGTCCAGCTGCCGATTTCCAGTCCTCCAAGGCCTTCCTCCAGCGTCTTCTGAACCAGTTCAAATTTCGGACGCAGAATTGCCGCATGCTTTTTCATGTGCTCATGCATTCCGTCCATATCCTTAAAGAACCGCACATGGCGCAGCTGATTAAGCTTGTCATGACCGATCGTCTGGTAATTCATCCAGCGTCTTGCATCCTGCAGGTTTGCCTCTGACGCCGCCATTGCCGCGATACCGGAGCCCGGAAAGCTTACCTTGGACGTTGAGATAAATTTATATACCATATCCTCACTGCCGACCTTTTCACATTCGGTAAGCAGCTCCGGAATCACATCCTGATCATCGTCATACAGATGATGAATGGAATATGCGTTGTCCCAGAAAATACGAAAATCCGGGGCAGCCGGTTTCAGTCTTGCAAACCGCTTTACGGTCTCATCGGAATAAGAAATACCAGTCGGGTTGGAATACTTCGGTACACACCAGATTCCCTTGATTGCATCATCCTCTGCCACCAGCTTTTCTACCAGATCCATATCCGGGCCGGTCGGAAGCAGCGGAACGTTGATCATTTCGATCCCGAAAAACTCTGTGATTCCAAAGTGTCTGTCATAGCCCGGCACCGGACAGAGAAATTTTACTTTGTCCAGCCTGCCCCACGGCGTATGTCCGCAGACACCCATCGTCATTGCACGGGCAACCGTATCAAACATTACATTCAAACTGGAGTTGCCATAGATCTGAATATTTTTCTCCGGCACCTCAGACATATCAGCCAGCAGCTGTCTTGCCTCCGGAATACCATCCATGATACCGTAGTTTCTGCAGTCCACGCCTGCCTCGCATACCATGTCTGAACTGCTGTTCAGTACATCCATCATTCCGTTGGAAAGATCAAGCTGTGCCTTGGATGGCTTTCCTCTCGACATATCAAGCTTCATTCCCCTGTCCTGAAACTCTTTGTATCTTGCTTCAAGCGCCGCCTTTTCCTGCAGCAGTTCCTCACGGGTCATCTCTTTGTATGGCTTCATAGTCCGTCTCCTCCAGTATTTTTTCATTCTCCTCGGAGTCTTTCTCACGCGCACAATTGTCGCGTCTAAAAACTCACTTTCCCTATTTTAGTACCTGGGCTGTCATTCGTCAAGTCTTTTTCCTCTCGCTTTTTCGCTCTGTACTGCGAAACGTTCACCGCATCCTCTATTTCCAGATCCCGTTCCCCTGCCAGCGATTCCAGATGATGACGGAATTCATGCAGCAGGACTTTGCGGATCTGTACCCGAATTTCTTCCTCACTGCAGCCTCCGTAGCACTGTGCGAAGGATCCATAATATAGTACAATGAACCGTCCCAGATAACGGTCAATATGATATTCCCCCAAAATAAAAAGGTCATGATCCTCCGCAGCCGGGTGAAGCGGACTGCCGGCTCTGACCATGACCCCTCCGTTCAGTTCCCGGAAAAACACTTCCGGGAACGAATCTGCTGTTTCCATTGTATACTCTTCAAATACTTCCAGTGAAATCATAAACCGTTACTGAAAACTTATAAAAAGTTATAAACCTCTATGTTTCATTCCTACTTCAACGAGTATGCTTTTGATGATAT
>CAKRPI010000156.1 GCA_934376945.1 uncultured Lachnospiraceae bacterium
CCTCCAAAATGCTACGCATTTCGTCGGTGTGGCGTATCCGCCAAATAAAATTTCAAAAACAGGCTTAAAAATGCAATCATTTTCCGCCTGTTTTATGAAATTTTGCTTGGCTCTGAACAGTTACAAAATGAGAAAGAATGACATGAATAAAGAATATATAATAGACGAAATGCACCCGGAAGACGCAGCGCAGGCAGCGGCGATCGAAGCAGATATTTTTTCAATGCCCTGGAGTGAAAATGGTTTTCGCACATCAATCTTGTCTCCGGATACACTGTATTTGTGCGTGCGTGACGGGGAAAGCATGATAGCCTATTGCGGGCTTTTGCAGTCTTTCGAAGAAGCGGATATTACAAATGTAGCAGTTCGTTCGGAATACCGCTCGCAGGGGATCGGAAGAGCTATGCTTGAGGCTTTGATGGAAGGCGGAAAGAAGCGTGGCATTACCCGCTTTACACTGGAGGTACGCGTAAGCAACGAGGCAGCGCTGCATTTATATGAGAGTCTTGGCTTTGTATCTGCAGGTATTCGGAAAAATTTCTATGAGCGTCCGAAAGAAGATGCGGTAATTATGTGGAAAGAATAATTTTTTTGATTTCCAGAACAAGGAAGCAGAAACAGAAACTCCCGGTAGGCATCCTTTGTAAAATTACGTATAATCACTGTGTCTTGCTGACAGTCGCAAAGCGACTGCGTTCATGAGATATCACAAAGAGGGATCCGCTTGCGAAATCTCGTAAGGCGGAATCCGTTTACGGGAGGAACAGAAAATGTCAGAAAAATGCACGGTATGCTGTAATGGATGCGGAAAAGAACAGTCTGCTTCTGCGCATGGACTGCAGGAAGAATTTTTGAAAATACAGAAGACCTGGGGTTACTTTTCCAGAAAGGACGGCGAAACACATCGGTTTTATCTGTGCGAAGACTGCTACGACAGAATACGGAAGCAATTTGCAATTCCGGTTGAAATTTTTGAGCAGTGGTCCTGAAGTCAAGCCTTTTTCAGACACGCTTTGGCAGCAGAAGCGGTGGGCCTGGATATTTTTGAAGAAATGAGGAGTGAAAATGCTGGATGTTTGTTTGCTTGGAAGCGGTGGAATGATGCCGCTTCCATACCGATGGCTGACCTCTTTGATGACGCGGTTTAACGGCAGTTCGCTGCTGATCGACTGCGGAGAGGGGACACAGATTGCAGTAAAAGAAAAAGGGTGGAGCTTTAAACCGATCGATACGATCTGCTTTACCCATTATCATGGGGATCATATCAGCGGCCTTCCGGGTCTGCTACTTACGATGGGAAATGCGGATCGGAAGGAGCCGCTTACCCTGATTGGACCAAAAGGGCTGGAGCGTGTCGTAAATGCGCTGCGCGTCATTGCACCGGAACTTCCGTTTCCGATTCTTTTTAAAGAAATTCAGGGAACGGAGCAGACGTTTGAAGAAAAGGGATACCGAATTCGGGCATTTCGGGTCAATCATAATGTACTGTGTTACGGCTATACGATTGAAATTGACCGCGCAGGCCGTTTTGATGTGGAGCGTGCAAGAAATGCAGGTATTCCGATTCAGTTCTGGAACCGACTGCAGAAGGGGGAACAGATCGAAGCGGAGGATGGAACTCTCTGGAGACCGGAGGATGTACTCGGACCGGCAAGAAAAGGAATTAAGGTAACCTATTGCACGGATACACGTCCGACACAGGAAATTGCCCGTCAGGCATCCGGAGCGGATCTGTTTATTTGTGAAGGAATGTACGGAGAGCCGGAAAAAGCAAAAAAAGCAGTAGAACATAAACATATGACGTTTGCCGAGGCTGCGTCTCTGGCACAGAAGGGTCAGCCAAAGGAATTGTGGCTGACGCATTACAGCCCGTCACTTGTGCGGCCGGAGGACTATATGGAAGATGTCCGCCGTGTTTTCCCAAATGCGTATCCCGGAAAAGACGGGAAATCGGTGACACTTGACTTTGAAGAAGATTGATATTGACTTTGAACAGTTACGGGAATGAAAACAGGAAGGAAGAAATAATGAGTGTAGAACAAAAAGAAGAAAAGGATATTTTGATACTTGCAATTGAGAGCTCCTGTGATGAAACGGCAGCTGCGGTTGTAAAGAACGGACGTGAGGTACTGTCAAATGTAATTTCTTCCCAGATTGCGCTGCATACACTTTATGGCGGTGTTGTTCCGGAAATTGCATCCAGAAAACACATTGAGAAAATCAATCAGGTAATTGAGGAAGCATTGCAGACGGCAGGTGTTACATTGGACGATCTGGATGCAATTGCAGTTACGTACGGACCGGGGCTTGTAGGTGCACTTCTGGTCGGCGTAGCAGAAGCAAAGGCAATCAGCTACGCAAAGCAGCTTCCGTTAGTAGGAGTACATCATATCGAAGGACACATATCAGCGAATTATATTGAAAATAAGGATCTGGAGCCGCCGTTCATCTGTCTGGTTGTTTCCGGCGGACATACACACCTTGTGAGAGTGCAGGATTACGGAGTATATGAAATCCTGGGACGGACGCGGGATGATGCGGCAGGTGAGGCATTTGATAAAGTGGCGCGTGCAATCGGCCTGGGCTATCCGGGCGGACCGAAGATTGATAAGCTGGCAAAAGAAGGAGATCCGGATGCGATTCCGTTTCCAAAAGCAAAGATTGCGGACTGTCCGTATGATTTCAGCTTCAGTGGTTTGAAATCTTCTGTACTGAATTATCTGAACGGGGCGAAAATGAAGGGAGAAACGGTAAACCGTGCCGATGTGGCGGCTTCCTTCCAGAAAGCAGTATGCGAGGTGCTGGTAAGCCATGCTATTGATGCTGTCAAAGAAGCTGGAATGGATAAGCTTGCAATTGCAGGCGGAGTTGCATCAAACAGTACTTTGCGTGCAGCAATGGAGTGTGCATGTGAAAAAAACGGCATTCGTTTTTACAGGCCTTCACCGATTCTGTGTACAGACAATGCGGCAATGATTGGAGCAGCCGGATATTATGAATTCAAAAAAGGCGTGCGATCCGGACTTGACCTGAATGCAATTCCGAATTTGAAGCTGGGAGAGAGATGATTTATTTATGAAAACAACAGCGATTGTTCTTGCGGGCGGAAGCGGAAGCAGGATGAAAACAAAAACAAAAAAACAGTATCTTTTGCTGGAGGAAAAGCCGGTGCTTTGGTACTCACTGCATGCATTTGAAGCAAGCCCTCTGATTGATGAAGTTATTCTCGTATGCGGTGCCGGCGAAGAGGAGACATGCAGGGAGCAGTTTGTCGGAACGTTTGGCTTCCATAAAATAAGGGCGGTCGTTGCCGGTGGAAAAGAACGCTACCATTCTGTATATGCAGGATTAAAAATGACAGAAGGGAGCGACTATGTTCTGATCCATGACGGAGCGAGACCGTTCATTGACGGAGCGATGCTGGAACGGATCATGGAATGTCTGAAAGAATATCCGGCATGTGTGGTCGGAATGCCGGTAAAAGATACCATCAAGATGAGTACGGAGGATGGCTGTGTTGCACAGACATTGCCAAGAGAACAGCTGTGGATGATCCAGACTCCGCAGGCGTTCTCCTGTCCACTGATCAAAGAGGCATATGAGAAGCTGATCTGTCTTGAGAAGGAGGGGCATCTTGAAGTAAAAATCACAGATGATGCAATGGTAGCAGAATATATGAGTCAGACACAGGTACATTTGATTGAAGGCTCCTACAATAATATTAAAATTACAACGCCGGAAGATCTTGTTTTTGCGGAAGCAATCGTGCGTAAAATGTATCAATAATAGGAAAAATTGAAAAAATCAAAAAAATGAAAAAAATATCTTGACAGAAAGAAACAAAGATGATAATATTCTATCTGCGCCAAGGTGAGGCGCTTCGATAGAAAATGGAGAGGTAGCGAAGTGGTCATAACGCGGCGGTCTTGAAAACCGTTTGTCCGAAAGGGCGCATGGGTTCGAATCC
>CAKRPI010000157.1 GCA_934376945.1 uncultured Lachnospiraceae bacterium
CGATTCCTGTTTTATGTGTCCCATCCGGAAGAATCTTATTTCCGATAACACGAGGATCAAAATCAAGTTTAAACATCTTGCCATCTCCGAGTTTGTTATCCTTCATAAGCTCTGCTTTGCGCTCCTCCGCATCCATATACATACTTCGGAACTTATACATTTTAAATTTCTTCCCATTCTTTCCGACCCGTTCCTGTGCAAAGAAGATTGGCCCGGGTGACGCAAGATAAATTGCCGGCCCCACAAAAATGCAAATGATTCCGGTAAGAATGCACCCAACTAACCCGCCGACAATATCCATCAAACGTTTCAACAGTAACTGTTTAGAGGATGCATAGTTAATGCTTGTCGTAAGCACTGTATAATTTCCAACTTTTTCCACGAATTGTTTTTTGCCTGGTATATTAGTAATCTTTGCAAGACCAAGATGAATGGTTACTCCTGTCTCTGTCAGCTTCTCAATCAACTCTGATGGATATGGTAAGGCTTCTGGGATAACAATAAGCACCTCATCAATCCACTCCTGACATACATACATGGGAGCTGTCTCTTCATTTGCAACTACCGGTACACCATTTACCTGCTTTCCTGTCCAGTCTGCATCAATAACAGCTGCTCCGGCAAGCGTATACCTTGCATAGTTGTTTTGCTGCATGTTTGCAACTACTTGTTCGGCAACAACTTCCGATGTGACGATGAGCAGCTTACGTTCTCCACCATCCTCCATCTTTTTTCTAAGGAACTTTTTCCAAAACTCTCTCACTAAATAAGTAAATATCAGATAGATTACTACTGTCAGAACTAATGCCATTCTTGAAAAGTATTGCCCCTGCTGAATCAGGAACAAATATATAATCGCCAGAGCGCCTACCATAATAGAATGCTTCAGTGTAACTGCAAAATCCTGATAATAGCCCCGCTTTAATACACTTTTCATAGTTCCATAGGCAAAAATCACAACTAAATCTGCCAGTTCAAGAAACACTGCCATATTTCTGTAAATAATCGTCGCATATGGATTAAATCCATAACCGCTGATTGCAATTGCCAAAATATATGCCAATTGCAAGCAAATCATATCCAGAATTATAAAGTCAATATGCTTTAACCATTCCTCTGAATCTTTTCTATACATAATTTTCTCTTTCTCTCACACTTTTCGTAATATGTATATCAACTTACCGCTGTCCCCACAACGGTAAGCTGTCTTCTAAATTTCAGTATTTTTTCACGTTACTCTACAGTCACGCTCTTGGCGAGGTTGCGCGGCTTATCAACGTCCAGTCCCTTTGCCACCGATACGTAGTATCCCATCAGTTGAAGCGGAATCACGGCCAGTGAAGTGGCAAAATGCGGATCGGTCCGCGGGATGTAGGTCACGAAATCGGCGGTATCTTCGATATTATAATTGCCGTACGTGGTCAGTCCCATCAGGTAGGCGCCGCGGCTCTTGCACTCGACCATGTTGCTGACGGTCTTTTCATAAAGCTCCTGCTGCGTCAGTACGCCGATGACGAGGGTACCGTCCTCGATCAGGCTGATCGTGCCGTGCTTGAGCTCGCCGGCTGCATATGCCTCGGAGTGGATGTAGCTGATCTCCTTCATTTTCAGGCTGCCCTCGAGGCAGATCGCATAGTCGATTCCTCTTCCCACAAAGAAGACGTCCTTTGCGTTTGCCTGTTTGGCTGCGAACCACTGAAGCCGCTCCTTGTCTTCGATGATCTTGCGGATCTTATCCGGAATCGTCTGAAGCTCTTCGATATAGCCGCTGTACTGCTCCCCAGTGATCGTATTTTTCACGAATGCGAACTGGATTGCAAGGACGTAGGCTGCGATCAGCTGTGTGCTGTAGGCCTTCGTCGTAGCCACGGAGATCTCCGGGCCAGCCAGTGTATAGAAGACGTTGTCTGCCTCTCTTGCGATGGAGGAGCCGACTACATTTACGATCGCAAGTGTCCGGATCCCCATTTTCTTTGCCTCGCGCAGTGCCGCCAGGCTGTCGGCTGTCTCTCCGGACTGGCTGATGATGACGACGAGTCCGTTCGGGTCGAGGATCGGACGGCGATAACGGAATTCGGAGGCGAGCTCCACCCGTACCGGGATGCGCACCAGATCCTCGATCACGTACTGTGCCGCCATGCCGACGTGATAGGCAGAGCCGCAGGCTACAATGTAGATCTGGCTGATCTTCTGGATTTCTTCATCGGTCAGTCCGATCGTGCTCAGATCAAATGCATGATCCTTTAATACGGAATTCAGAGTATCCAGCACCGCACGCGGCTGCTCGTGGATCTCCTTCATCATGAAGTGCTCGTATCCGGCCTTTTCGGCTGCCTCTGCGTCCCACTCGATCTGCTTTGGCTCCTTTTGGATCTCTTCGCCATCCAGGTTGAAGAAGGTAATCTCGCCCTTGCGGACGCGAGCCATCTCAAAGTTGCCGATATAGTAGACGGTCCTTGTGTACTTGAGGATCGCCGGTACATCTGAGGCGATGTAAGAGGCACCGTCTGCTACTCCGAGGATCATTGGGCTGTCCTTGCGTGCCACATAGATTTCTCCCGGATAATCGCGAAACATCAGTGCCATTGCGTAAGAACCGCGGATCCGGATCATCGAATGGTTGATCGCATCGACCGGTGTTCCCTCGTATTTTTTGTAATAGTAATCCACCAGCTTTACTGCCACTTCGGTGTCTGTTTCGGAATAGAAGTGATACCCCTTCCGTGTCAGCTTATCTCGGAGCTCCTGGTAGTTTTCGATAATACCATTGTGTACTGCCACGACATTTCCGTCATCGCTGATATGCGGATGTGCGTTTTTCTCAGAAGGTTCTCCATGTGTTGCCCATCTCGTATGACCGATACCGCACGTGCCCTTTACAGAAGCTCCCTCGTCTGTCTTTTCCCGAAGTGCCTTCAGTCTGCCCTTTGCCTTGATCACTTCTACGTCTGAGCTTCCATCACGCACTGCAAGTCCGGCTGAATCATAGCCGCGGTATTCCAGCTTGGACAGGCCGTCCAGCAAGATCGGAGCTGCCTGCTCCTCACCGGTATATCCTACAATTCCACACATAAAAGTTATTGCTCCTTCCTTTTTGCATTTCCTCTATGATTCATAATAGTAGCAAGCGGATCTTCCTTTACATTTTGTTTCCGCTTCGAAATACTTTTTGCATTTTGTTTCCGGACAAGGTATAAAAAAATGGCATTTACCCCCCCCGCCAAAAAAACGCGTTCCAAGTATTCTGCCATCTCACCCCTGTCATTTTGTATGTTGTTTTTTGAATCTGTATCTCATTCTATCTTAGACCGTGTTTGAAAACGCAATATTCTCTGAAATTACTACCGTTTTAACACCGGGAACATTATACGTGATTTTTCTTTTTTTTGCAACCTCCTCAGCACCCAAAAAACGAATGATTTCGTTCTTATTTTCGGAATTTCGTCTATATAATAACGTTTATATGCGCTTTAATCAGTCTTTCATCACTTTTTTCAGGTCTTCTGGATTTTTTATCCGATTTTTTTCCTATATTTTTTAGGAATTGTTTTTTTACTTTCTTCCTATTATATGATGTAAGTGTCAAAAGTATAAATTGCGTTTGTGCTCGCACAAATAAGCAATTTATACTTATTGACACACCGAACACCGAAAACGGAATAAAATGGTGTGAACACGCCATTTTATAGGAGTTTGAGGTGTTTGAGTATTCCTGACGCTGTTTTTCTGCGTTCATTCGGAATAGTATTTTTGCACAATGCTTTTTCGTGTAAAAAGGCTGTAAATTATGCTTTACGTGCCTTCTTTTTTATTTTTCCTGATTTTTTTGCACAAAAATATGGCTTTTTTTTCTTATTCATTGTATAATATCTCTTATGAAGGATTTCTATTATGAAAGTGAGGACACACCATGAAACAGGACAATATGTTA
>CAKRPI010000158.1 GCA_934376945.1 uncultured Lachnospiraceae bacterium
GCAGTCCCCGGAACATCACAACCGCCGCTGCAAAAGCACTTCCGGTATGTCCGGATGGGAATGAATAATCCTTCTGTGCACCGACCAGACTGGTGAGTCCTTCGATCACGTCGTAAGGTCTTGTCCGCGCAACGGCATTCTTCAAAATCACATTATCGATCAAAGCCGAGAAGAGAAGGGAAACTAACGCCAGCACGCCGACGCGCCTTGTCTTCTTCGGGATCAGCAATCCCACGGAAAGGACAATCCAGATCACGCCCGCATTTCCAAGTGTCGTAATAAACTTGAAAATCGGTGTCAACACATCATTCCGTATATTATTTTGAATCCATAATAAAATATCTGCTTCCATCGCGATCAAAATTATCTCCAATTACCATATCTTTCATTGGTATTTGGACATAACTATACTATGTAATTACGTTTACATCAAGTTAAGGGGGTATTTTTTTATCTAATTTATAATTTTACCCCCTTAACTCATTATTATCTTTTTTAATTTCTTTTATAACAGTGTATATCTCTTCTACCTGATTCTATCAGATACAAGCACATAAAACATCACATGTGCCGCTGCATCGGCGATTGGAATATGTATCCGGTTTTCATAGGTTCGCTCATCCTTATGCACATAATCGGTTGTAAAGCTTGGAAGTGACGATGAACGCACCAACTCATTAAAAGTGAATTCATCTGTCTGCACAAGAAACTTTGAGGCCGGCATCTGTTCCCGGCACATCGTATCCCAGAAGCCAAGCTCCGACCGGAGCAGAAAATTATATCCATTGATATCCGCAAAGGTCACCGATTCCGCCCCCGCAAGTGCATGTTCTGGCGGCACACAGATATACAGATTTTCTTCCATGAATTTTTTTGCCTGCTCTCTCTCTGGCATAAATGGAAGTACCGCTACATCGCAAGTGCCATCTCGCCATGCAGAAAGGACTTCCTCATTCTGGCAGATGGCTGATTCGATCATACACCCCGGATACGACGCACTCAGATACCGAAGCAGCTCCCAGAGCGGTGCCGGAGCACACGACCGCACAACGATCGTTCGCTGCCGCTGATCGAAGGCACGTACTGCCTGCACGGTCTGCTCCGCTTCCGCAAGCAGCTTCCGCCCATGCTCCACCGCGAGCTTTCCGTTCTCATTTAATTCAATCCGGTTTTTCCCACGCACGAAAAGCGGTACACCGAAGCTCTCCTCGACATGCTGCATGGCGCGCGTGATGGATGGTGTTGATATATGAAATTGTTCTGCAACCTTCGCCAGTGTTCCACACTCGGCAAAGGCAATCAACTGTTTTAATTCGTAAAGATCTAACACTTTGTGCATTCCTCCTAATCACATTTCAGAAAATGAAATGTACATTCCGATATCTATACTGTACTTTCTTTTATCTGTGTTGTAAAGTCTAACTTGTAAAGCAAATATATATTTCAGAATTTTGGAGGTATTATTATGGAATATGTTACATTGAATAACGGAATCAAAATGCCAAAGCTTGGTTATGGTGTCTATCAGACTCCACCGGAAGATACGAAGCGTTGCGTCTTAGATGCAATCGAAGTCGGTTACCGCAGCATCGACACCGCACAGGCATATTATAACGAGGAAGGCGTCGGCGCAGCCCTTGCAGAATGCGGTCTTCCACGGGAAGAATTCTTCCTGACAACCAAGGTATGGATTACAAACGCCGGATACGAAAAGGCAAAAGCATCCATCGAAGAATCCATGAAGAAATTGCAGACGGATTATCTGGATCTTCTGCTGATCCACCAGCCATTTGGTGATTACTACGGTACCTACCGCGCCATGGAGGAACTGTACGAAGCAGGGAAGCTCCGTGCGATCGGTGTATCAAACTTCGGTCCGGACCGCTACCTTGACATTGAGCATTTCTCCAATATTAAGCCTGCGATAAACCAGATTGAGACACACGTCTTCCAGCAGCAGAAGACGGCCAAAAAATATCTGCAGAAATACGGCTGCCAGATTGAATCATGGGGACCATTTGCAGAAGGACGGAATGATTTCTTCACGAATCCGGTTCTGACAGAGATTGGTGCCAAGTACGGCAAATCCGCTGCACAGACAGCTCTTCGTTTCCTGATGCAGAGTGATGTCGTTGTCATTCCGAAGTCTGTACACAAGGATCGTATGCAGCAAAACTTCGATATCTTCGATTTCACACTGACAGCTGAAGATATGGCAGCAATTGAAGCACTTGACAGTGGCGAGAGTCTTTTCTTCTCTCACTACGCACCGGAAACGGTTGAGTGGTTTATGTCAATCTTATAATTAAATAGTCCTATACAAAAACCATATCAGGAAAACCGCACCTATTATGCCGTTTTTAATTTCTACCCTGTAACCGCTCCAACCCTGTTTTTCTTAATCCGCTTCAATAGCACATATCCGACCATGCAGGAAAGAAACTCCGTAATTGGGAATGCCCACCAGATGAGCGACACGCCCATCTGCCCGTTACGGACGAAGATGGAGAATACACCCGCGAGCGGCAGGATGATTACAAGCTGTCGAAGCAGTGAAATTACAAGCGATTCCAAACCACCGTTTAATGCCTGATAGATTCCCTGATATGCGACGTTAATGCCTGCGAAAAGAAAGCTGATGGAGATGATCCGCATTGCCTGTATAAAATACTCTCTCGACTCCCCTGCATTGAATAATCGCGCAAATGTCCCCGGGAAAATCTCCGTGACAAGAATACCGAAAATCATCAATACAATGGTGAAAATCAGTCCATATTTAATTCCATCATTGATCCGCTTCTTGCTTCCCCTTCCATAGGCAAACGCAATGATCGGTGTGATCGCATCACGCAATCCAAACGCTAAGAAGAGCACAAACTGCTGTACTTTATAGAAAAGTCCGTATGCCGTCTGGGCGGCTGCGTTGAATTTCAGGATCAGGTTCATCACATACACCATGATCGACATAAGAGCCTGTGCAATGATCGCCGGAAGGCCGATGGAATATATCTCGCGGATAATCGTGCCTTCCGGTTTCATATAGGAAAGTCCTTGTTCAAATTCCTTGTTGAATTTCTTATGGAAGATAAATAGTAATACAGCCGATACAATCTGTCCGATCACCGTTGCATAAGCGGCACCCTCGACCCCCATTTCCGGAACCGGTCCGATTCCATAGATCATAATCGGATCAAAAATGATATTTACCACAGCACCTACGACCTGACCGATCGTGGAATAGAGAGAGCGCCCCGTTGCCTGCAGCAGCTTCTCAAATAACGAGAAGAAAATAACTCCAAACGAAAGCACACAGCAGATCCGCAGGTAGCGAATCCCCATAGAGATCACCTGCGGATCACCGGACTGTGATGAAATATATGCTTTCACACCGAACACGCCGAACAACAGACAGACTGCATAGATAATCACTCCAAGAAATAAGCTGTTTCCCGCTACCTTCGCCGCTTTCTGTGGATTCTCCTGTCCAAGTGTCCTCGCCAAAAGTGCATTCATGCCAACGCCGGTGCCGATTGCAACTGCTACCATGAGCATCTGAACCGGGAACACCAGCGTCAGCGCGTTCAGCGCAGCTTCGCTTCCTACCTTCATATTTCCAACAAACGCACTGTCTACAATATTATAGACCGCCTGCAATGCCATAGATAAAATCATCGGAATACCCATCCGGATCATGAGCTTATTCACTGGCATATCCTTCATCTTGTTACTTTCTGCCATTTTTCTAAATCCTCCTTTTTCCTAATGCGGTAACGCCCCCTCGCATCGCTCGGCGGCAGTTCGTCGGAAGCATCCTAAATCATTCACTTCGTTCATGATGCTTCCTCCTCAAAAAAAGTGTGTACTAATCAATCTACGTTGGACTTACGCTGATCAGCTACACACTTTTTAATGGCATATAAAAAT
>CAKRPI010000159.1 GCA_934376945.1 uncultured Lachnospiraceae bacterium
ACGTTCGCGCTCTCTCCGGTCACGTTATCGTAAACGGAAACGACCGCTACAAACGCGCCGTTGTTCGGGCAGTCCATGTTGATGGTACTGCCGTTGTTCTGGGTCGTACCATACAGGTTGAAACTGTTGTCGTACAGATAATACGTAAGCGTGTAATTTCCGGATCCGCCGCTAATCACAGGCTTATTCACTACAAAGCCGCAGTTATTGTTATACAGCTTCGCCTGCGGGTTTTGCACGCTCAGGGGCTTATAGTCCATTACACGATACCAGTCCGTATAAACGGTTTGCTGCGCTCCATCGTATGTATCTGTAACCGTTACGCTAACTGCATACACGCCCGATTTCGGGCAGGTTCCGTAAAACGTTTCGCCGTTGTATACAACGCTTCCATGCACCTGGTAATTGTTATCAATCAGCTTATATTCGTATACACATTCTCCTTCTGCACGCATGACCTCCGGACGCTTTACGGCAATAATTCTGTCATTGACCAGCCTGCTTTCCGGCGTCAGGACATAAATGTTGGATTCCGGCGTTCCCCAGCGTACCCAAAGCGGATCAGAGCGTTCGCCCTCAATTCCGTCTGCTACGCCGACAATCCAGTAGATATACCAGCCGCTCGTCAGCCCTCTGTCCGTAAAGCTATATACGTTATCATTCAGCGTTCCAATCAGTTCTACCTTGCCATGATCCTTCTGCCTGTAAATCTTCCATCCGTCACGGTAAGATTGCCATTCCCAAACAAGCTCGACACTGTTGGTTGCCTCTTTTATCGTCGGATCCGCCATCTGCCACGATTTCAGCGGCTCGGGCGCAACCTTGCCCGTTACCGTATCCGACCACGCGCTGGAATTTCCGCCGGAGTTTTCCAACGCACGCACCTGTACCTCATAATATGCGCCTTTTTCAAGATTGGCAATTGTCAGTACCGTCTCATTCGTGCGCTGGCTGTTCCATTCGCCATCATTGACCTTATGCCAACGCACTTCGTAATTCGAAGCACCGCCGACTCTATTCCAAGATACTTTTAATTCATCCCACTCACGCTTAATCGCCGGACCCGTCGAGTCATAGCTGCCTACAGCGCGGATGCCTTCCGGTATCGTTAGAGTTTCCTGCAAAATCGGCGGAATGCCTCTTTTTACTGTCGCCTGGCTCTTTATTCCATTAAAGACGGCATAAATCCTATAAGAATACTCCGTGTTCTGCTGTGCTGTTCTATCGTCAAAATAATTGACCGTCACGGTTCCCAGCACCGTATAATCGTTTTCTCCCTGCGCTTTGCGTTCAACAATATACTCAGCACCTGGATATTTGCTTGCCTTCCATGTCAAATGGACGCCCGTTTCCTCAGACCAATAGAATTGAACCTTGTCTGGAGCCTCCGAATTCGGAATTGTCACCAGAATACTTGCCGGCTCAGAAAGTTCGCTTGCAGAATTACCGCATAGCGTTTGCAGGTAATATGTATACCTATGTCCCAACAACACGTTCTTGTCAAAATACGAAGTCCTGTAGGGCGCCTGCTCTACATCGGCTACATATTCGATTTCACCGTCATCTACTTTTCGGTAAAGCCGCCATCCGGTTAAATACTGTTCATCTGTATAATTGCTAAAATTGGTCCATATGTCATCTACAATCACACCTTCGCGCTCACTGACAATGTCCTGCTTTAACGTCGGCGTTCTGGGCTTCGGCGGCAAAATGGTTCCTTCCCATACCTTTCCTATTCCGAACACACCCTGATACAAATCTCCAACATACAGCTCGTAGGTATGTCCCGCCGTCAATCCGCTGATTATTTCGGTGCCCGTTTCTTCCAGCATCCATTCCGAAGACCCCACCTCGCGGTAAAACATTTTCGCTTCTGAAGCTCCGGAAAAACTATTCCAGCTGGTCATCAATGCGTTCCATTCTCCGTTCTGGGTTGTCGGAATCGCATTTTTAAAGCTTCCTGTCGCTTCATTCTGAACTTCCGCTTCAAATACGCTGTATTCGGATTCAAATCCGCCTCCGCATTGCTTGACGCGATACTTCAGTTTTCTTATTGTCGGTATACCATCTTTGATATAAAACACCGGATCAGTATCGTCATAAAAATTCAACGCTCTGTTTTCAGAAAGAACGACAAATTGATCCGTCGCTTCATCATATCTTTCAACAGTGCAGCTGGTCGATGCCGAATACGCCAGTTCCGTATTCCAACTCAAACTGATTTTCTTTCCATCATAGCTGGCAGTCAAATCTGTCGGCGCATCCGGTGCAAACTTGCAGGTTACAACCTTTTTATCTCCGTAGTTCAGAATATGTGCATTCTGCTTTTCTGTTATCGTTGCCGCAAAAATATCATACTGGGGAGAATCTACGCCTTTGATGGTTTTCGTCTTTCCCGCATATATCCACGTATTCTCTCCCTGGCGGCGATAAAACATCAGAATCTGACCGGGATCATATGGACGGCTGACTCGAATCGACCATTCGCCGCCCGAATAGCTATATGTCACGTTCTGCACGACCGAACCGTCAAGATACGCAGGATTATAGGTTGCATATTCCGTTTCTTTTCCGTTTACGATTGCCTTAACACGGTACGTTGTTTGACGAAGCTCAGGCGTTTCCCCACTGAGGTTAAAGCTGACCCCTGTGTCACGATATTCAGTGAGTGTCGTTTCGCCGATTTTCACAAACTGCTTTGAGCCTGCATCCTTCTTTTCGATTACAAACAACGGATTGTTGGCGTAAGTAGTATAATTAAACTGCCATACGATAATATTATCCATTCCATCCGTTGCCTGAATCAGATTGTATGGTGCATTAACGGTCGCAGCCAGAGTGTTGGTAAAGCCCTGCGGCATATTCTCCTCGTTGCAGACGAGTACAGCCGCCTCGCCCATCGCCTCGCCGCAGACCGCGCTCACGCGATAGGTATAGACCTTCATCTCCGGTTCTTCCTCGTTGATATCGCAAAGAACCGCCGTCGAATCGGTATAGCGGGTTTCGGTCAGCCCCTCCGCAATCACCGCGAATTCGCCGCCTTCCTCGGCGCGCTCAACGGTAAACGTGCAGTCAAGCCCCTCCTGCGTCTCAAAGCTCCAGCTCAGGGTTACGAGATGTGTGCCTTCCTCCGTCATTTCGTAATCCGCCCAGACGAGGTTCGTCACCGCAGGCACTTCGATTGCAGGTTCTTCCGTTGCTTCCGGCTCGACCGTCGCTTCCGGCTCAATCGTCGCTTCCGGCTCAACCGTTGCTTCCGGCTCAACCGTCGCTTCCGGCTCGACCGTTGCTTCCGGCTCAACCGTTGCTTCCGGCTCGACCGTCGCTTCCGGCTCAATCGTCGCTTCCGGCTCAACCGTCGCTTCCGGCTCGACCGTTGCTTCCGGCTCAATCGTCGCTTCCGGCTCAACCGTTGCTTCCGGCTCGACCGTCGCTTCCGGCTCAATCGTCACAATCGGTTCGGGCGTCATCTGCTCAGAAGCGACTTCGGTCGGTTTTGCCGTCGGCTTCGCTTTGCAGGTGAAAATAACGGTATATTCTTCGATATCCGTTTCATACTGATTCAAATCGTCCGTTTCCACGACATACTCGATTTCCTCGCCGTCGTGGTACTTCGGCAGATTCCTGAAGCTGTGCGCCCAGTTGCGCTCCTCATGCTCGATATCCTCGCTGAGCGTCGCGGTATAGACGTTTCCGTCGCTTCCGCACAGCTTCACGTCCACCTTCTCCGGGCGCAGACCCAGCTCATTGTCGCGGTCGTTCCACTGAATGCAGACGCGAATCGCTTCAATCTTCTCCTCGGAGAGATCGGGCGTTTCCTCGACAATCGGCTCTGCCGTCGGTTCTGCGGTCGGCTCGGCGGTCGGCTCGGCCGTCGGCTCGGC
>CAKRPI010000160.1 GCA_934376945.1 uncultured Lachnospiraceae bacterium
AGTATTGATGTCTCTGATCGGGTTATTTATATGAATACATTTACGAAGACACTGGCATCCACAGTGCGTATCAGCTATATGATTCTGCCGCCTCCGCTTCTGGAGCAGTTTTATGAGAGACTTTCCTTTTATTCATGCAGTGTATCCAATTTTGAGCAGTATACGCTGGGAAAATTTATAGAGGAAGGTTTTTTTGAGAAGCATATCAATCGCCTGCGCAATCATTACCATAAAAAACGGGATATTCTGCTGGGGGCAATCAGGGAAAGCCGGCTGGGAAATCTGGTACACATCTCCGGTGAGGAAGCAGGTGTGCATTTCCTGATGGAGATTCAGACAGAGAAAGAGGAAGAGGAATTCCTGACAAGTGCCCAGACGCAGGGGATTCGTCTTTCTCCTTTGTCAGCACATTACCATGATCAGGAAGCAGAGCGGAAAAATGTATACGTTATGAATTATTCTTCCGTGCACATGGAGGATGCGCAGGAGATTGTACGGAGACTGGAACGCTGTGTGTGAATATCCGCTTTACTGCAGGCTGCGAAGCGGCTAGGCTTGTGAGAGGAATTGCGGCTTGTTTGATTGGGAAGATTTGCAGGTCAAAGCGGATATTCGCAATTCGTTTCGCTACTTGCTTGACTCGGTTAAAAAGGAATTGGAGAGATTTGAGTAAAAGCTATTGAGAAATCTCTTCAACAATGATAGAATAAATGAAAAAATGCGGAGGATAAAGTAAGATGAAAAAACTGAAAGTAAAAAAGGGAAGTACCTGTATGGCGTGTCTGGCATGTGTGGAGGCCTGTTCAGAGGCTTTTTATAAGGTGTTTGATCCGGATAAGGCGTGTCTGCAGATCACTGAGAAAAAGACGGTTCGTCCGATTGCCTGTCCACAGTGCGGAAAATGTGCGGAGGCATGTCCGGAAGGCGCAATCACACAGAATGCAAAGGGCGTATACATGATCAACAAGAAAAAATGTACAGGCTGCGGCGCCTGCGCAAAGGCATGTCCGTTTGGCCTGATTGTAAAGGCAGAGGATACACCGGCATCCAAATGTATCGCCTGTGGTATCTGTGCAAAAGCATGTCCGATGGATGTTCTTGAGGTAGTAGAAGAGTAATAACGGCAGTTTTCAACATAATCACGGAAAGCCTCCGCATACACTGTAAAAACAGCGTCTTCGGAGGCTTTTTCGTGTGAAGGATTACATTGAAGAACGGGCAGTGGCAATCGCAGAATATATCATTGAAACGAAAGCAACAGTGCGCCAGAGTGCAAAAAAATTCGGGGTGTCAAAGTCGACTGTGCATAAGGACATCACAGAGCGTCTTTGTCATATTAATCCCTCTCTTGCAGAAGAGACCAGAAAGATATTAAATCTCAACAAATCAGAGCGCCATATCAGGGGCGGACTTGCCACAAAGGAAAAATATCGGCATCTTCATGAAGCAAATGGGATTTCCGGATAAAAAGGAGCTTCTTCTGGAATTGGCCGGTCGCGCAGAAGATCATCTTGTGATATAATGAAAAATGCCGAGTGCGGACGGTGGATATTTGCAGATAGCAAAGCGTTGTCGTTCTGTAGTACGGCGATGGAAAAGAATGTACGCTCGAAATCCTACAAGTAGCGAAGCGGATTGCGAATGTGCGCTTTACAGCAAGTACAAGTATAGGAAAGATTCTGGGAGTACATAAGATACATGGGGAGGCACAGAAAATGGCAGAACGAAAAATGAAGCGGGTAGAGGATTCCCTTACGGAGCAGTCCCATCTGCTGATGCCGAAATGTTTAAATGCGGCAGGATATCTCTTCGGGGGACAGCTGCTGGCATGGATTGATGAGATGGCAGGAATCGTGGCAAAGCGTCATGCAGAGATGAACGTGGTTACGGTAGCTGTTGATAATATGTACTTTAAAACAGGAGCAAGGGTGGATGACACAATTGTACTGATCGGTCGGCTGACACACGTTGGACGGTCTTCGATGGAGGTTCGGATCGATACGTATGCGGAATCCCTGCAGGGAGTACGGACGATGATCAACCGTGCATATTTTGTGATGGTTGGAACGGATGAGCATCAGCATCCGGTAGAGGTGCCGGGGCTGATCGTAGAGGGTGTTACGCAGCAGATTGAATGGGAGGCAGGGCAAAAACGTGCCGAGCTGCGAAAGATCCGACGGCAGGAGGGCTTTTAATGAATAAAAAGTCAGAAAAAACGAGCAAATACCAGCATCTGACGCATGAATTTGCGCCGGTTTATGATAGGAACAGCAGGATTTTGATTCTTGGAAGCTTTCCGTCTGTAAAATCACGCCAGCAGCAGTTCTTTTATGGCCATCCACAGAATCGGTTCTGGAAGGTGATTGCGTCAGTGCTGAACGTTCCGGTGCCACAGACGATCGAAGAGAAGAAAGAGATGCTCCTGGAGCACCGGATCGCACTGTGGGATGTGATCGCAGAGTGTGATATTATCGGTTCAAGCGACAGCTCTATCCGAAATGTTGTGGCGAATGACCTGACACAGATTTTGAAGACGGCAGAAATCCGGGCAATCTATGCAAACGGAGGTACAGCAAAGCGTCTGTATGACCGTTTTCAGAAGGAGGCCTGCCAGATGGAGGCGATCGGATTGCCGTCGACCAGTCCGGCAAATGCTGCGTATTCTGTAGAGCGTCTGGTTTCCAAATGGAGGATTATCGTATGAAAAATCTGAATGCAGATCTGAAATCCGGAAATTTTAAACAGGTTTATCTGCTCTGCGGCGAAGAGGCGTATCTGAAGAATCAGTATAAAAAAAGATTGCGGGAAGCACTTGTCGGAATGGACGACCTGATGAATTTTACCGCGTATACCGGAAAGGGAATCGATGTGAAGCAAGTGATCGACCAGGCAGAAACGATGCCGTTTTTTGCGCCGCGTCGTCTGATTCAGATTGAAGACAGTGGATTTTTTAAAAATGCGTGTCCTGAACTGGCGGAATATCTTCCATCCATGCCACAGGAGACATATCTGGTGTTTGTGGAGAGTGAAATCGATAAAAGGGGAAAGCTGTATAAAGCGGTGAAATCCTGTGGGCGGATTGCAGAGCTTGGCCGCCAGGATGAACGCACCTTAACTACGTGGATTTTAAGCCAGATGAAAAGAGAAGGAAAAAATATCCGGAAAGATGCACTGGGTTTGTTTCTTGAAAAAACCGGTGATGATATGGAAAATATTGCAAATGAGCTGGAAAAGCTGCTTTGCTATACGGCTGGAAGGGATAGCGTGGAATATACCGATGTAGAGGAAATCTGCACGGTAACGACAGAAAACAAAATTTTTGATATGATCCGCGCAGTTGCGGAAAAGCATCAGAAACAGGCAATGGATCTGTATTATGATCTCCTGTCTTTGAAGGAGCCGCCGATGCGGATTCTGTTTCTGATTGCACGTCAGTTTAATCAGATGCTTCAGCTGAAGGATCTCAGAGCGCAGGGATATGATGGTCAGACGGTTGCTTCCAAAGCAGGGCTTGCGCCGTTTATTGCGAAGCGCAGTCTTGCACAGGCTGCGAAGTTTGATTTGCCGGTATTACAGCAGGCAGTCGAAGACTGTGTGGAGATGGAGCAGGCAGTAAAAAGCGGAAGGCTTCAGGACCGGCTGGCGGTGGAGATGCTGATTGTAAAGTATTCCGGAGGGGAGTAATCTTTGCTATCCTTTGCTATCGTTCAGAGCCCACTTCCAAAATGCTTCGCTTGGCTCTGAACGATAGCAACAAAAAGAGCAGTCGATATGACGGAATCGACTGCTCTTAATTGTTGAATTAAATCTATGCTTATGCCAGGGTGTTGACTGCCTTGGACAGACGAGATACTTTTCTCGCTGCATTGTTCTTGTGATA
>CAKRPI010000161.1 GCA_934376945.1 uncultured Lachnospiraceae bacterium
CGAGAAGCCGAGCGTAAGACGTAAGAAAAAGTCTGAAGCAGCTCGCAAGCGTAAATACAATTAATGTGCAATAAAAATCCCGGTCAGGTATTTCCAGACCGGGATTTTTTTAATGCATATGGATTTTGCAAAGATCCGAATGAATTGCCGGCCTGATTAATATAGATAAAGTAAAAGTTATTTCGGACGGTAATTATGGAAAAGAGAAAAAGGGTGACGTATCTTCTGACCGTCCTGGTACTTGTAATATTACTGTTTTCGAGTGAAGTACAAGTACAGGCAGCCGAACCGGAGCTACAGACACCTCATGCCTGTGTGATGGAGGTGTCGACCGGAACTGTTTTATATGAAAAAAATGCAGAAGAGCGACTGCATCCGGCGAGCGTAACGAAGGTTATGACAATTTTGCTGATCTTTGAGGCACTAGATGCAGGAAAGCTGAAGCTGGACGAAGAGGTCACAACGAGCGCACATGCGAAATCAATGGGAGGATCTCAGGTATTTCTGGAAGAAGGAGAAAAACAGACCGTTGAGACACTTCTGAAATGCATTGTGATTGCGTCCGGAAATGATGCAGCAGTTGCGATGGCAGAGCATATTGCGGGCAGCGAAGAAGCTTTTGTGGAGCAGATGAATAAGCGGGCTGCAGAGCTTGGGATGAAACAAACACATTTTACAGATTGCTGCGGACTGACAGAATCAAAGGAACACTATACCTCGGCAAAGGATGTGGCGCTTATGTCCAGAGAACTGCTGAACAAATACCCGAATTGTGTGGAGTATTCTGATATCTGGATGGAAGATATCACGCATGTAACGGCGAAAGGGAGCAGTTCCTTTACGCTGACCAATACGAACAAGCTGCTTCGCAGCTACAACGGATGCGATGGATTAAAAACAGGAAGTACCAGCTATGCCAAATACTGTCTCAGTGCAACAGCACGCAGAGATGGAATTCGCATAATCAGTGTGGTGATGACTGCGCCTGATTCAAAAACACGGTTTGCGGAAGCCGGAAAGCTGCTTAATTATGGATTTTCCAGATGTTCCCTTTATCACGATGAAAAGATGCCGGAGCTTTTTCCGGTACAGGTAAAAGGGGCAGTGCAATCAGAAGTAAAGGTATGCTACCCGGATGAGTTTTCTTATCTGAGTACAAGTGATGAGGATTTTTCGCAAATCACAAGGAAACTTGAAATTTCAGATGAAATCCAGGCACCGCTTGGAAAGAGTGAGGCAGTGGGGCAATTGATTTATCAGATCGGGAAAAAAGAAATCGGACGCGTGCCGGTTGTAACGATGGAATCTGTGGAAAAAGCCGGTTATTTTGACTGGGTAAATATAGCGTGGAAAATATGGAAGCTGTAAGGCGGGGATAAAAAGGGGAGCATCCGGCAATCGCTTTTTGAACGCAGATAAGCATTCCCCCGCTTCAAGAGCGCGGAGCACTAAGCGGCGGGTGAGGGGGGATGCTTCTGTCAGTGGGAGTTGAAAGCTCCCACTGACAGATCGCGAAGCGACTGCGTTCATGAAATATCATAAGGGGGAACCCGCTTGCGGGAGATTCCTTATGATCCTACAAGTAGCGAAGCGGATTGCGAATGTCCGCTTTGCAAGGCGGACTGTGTATGGGGGATGGGATGAGAAGGTGCTGATATTCCTTGACAAACCGTACTTTATCGTCTATTATAGAACGATGACTGCGATTCGGGTTTCCGTATTGCAGTTTTTGCAGGAAAGACGTTTCCGGATGTGAAACATATCAGACACAGTCTTAAAAAGGACTGGAGGATAAAAAATACAGACCGGAACATAAGGAAGGGTGTAGATGATCATGGAACCGAAAAAAAATTTGTTAACGTATGCAGGTCTGAAAAAGCTGGAGGACGAGCTTCACGACCTTAAAGTAAACCGCAGAAAAGAAGTGGCCGGCAAAATTAAAGAGGCAAGAGAGCAGGGCGACCTTTCTGAAAATGCTGAGTATGATGCAGCAAAAGATGAGCAGAGGGACATTGAGACCCGTATTGAAGAAATTGAAAAAATCCTGAAGAATGCAGAGGTCGTTGTTGAGGATGAAGTAGACGTTGATAAGATCAATGTGGGATGTACAGTAAAAGTATACGACGAAGAGTTTGAGGAAGAGCTGGAATTCAAAATTGTAGGTTCTTCAGAGGCAAACAGCCTTCAGGGAAAAATTTCCAATGAATCTCCGGTAGGAAAAGCACTGATCGGACGCAGCATTGGCGATACGGTAGAGGTAGAAACGCAGGCGGGCGTTATTTCCTATAAGGTGCTCGCAATCGAGAGAAGTCTGTAAAGAAAAAGAAGGAGTGGAAAACAGTGGCAGAACAGAAGAAGGAACAGGCAGTAGATACCAATCAGCTTTTGAAGGTACGCCGCGAGAAGCTGGCTGAACTTCAGGCAAACGGACAGAATCCATTTGAGATCACAAAGTACGATGTGACGAATCACAGTGCAGAAATCAAGGATCATTTTGAAGAACTTGAATCAAAAACCGTGCGTATCGCAGGACGTATGATGTCCAAACGTGTGATGGGCAAGGCATCTTTCTGCAATGTACAGGATCTGCAGGGCGGTATTCAGTGCTATGTGGCAAGAGACAGCATTGGAGAAGAGGCATATAAGGGCTTCAAAAAGCTGGATATCGGCGATATTGTTGGCATTGAAGGAGAGGTTTTCAAGACGAAAACAGGAGAAATTTCCATCCATGCTGCAAAAGTAGAGCTGCTTTCTAAGAGCCTTCAGATTCTGCCGGAGAAATATCACGGCCTTACGAATACAGATATCAGATACCGTCAGCGTTACGTGGATCTGATCATGAATCCGGAAGTAAAGGATACTTTTATCAAGCGTTCCCGTATCATCAGCACGATTCGTAAATATTTGGATGGACAGGGATTTATGGAAGTCGAAACGCCGATGCTGGTGTCAAATGCAGGCGGTGCTGCTGCGCGTCCGTTTGAGACTCACTTTAATGCGTTAAATGAAGATTTAAGACTTCGTATTTCTCTGGAGCTTTACCTGAAGCGTCTGATCGTGGGCGGTCTGGAGCGTGTATATGAGATTGGTCGTGTATTCCGTAATGAAGGTCTTGACACGAGACATAATCCGGAGTTCACATTGATGGAACTGTATCAGGCATATACAGATTATAACGGAATGATGGATCTGACAGAGAATCTGTACCGTTATGTGGCACAGGAAGTGCTTGGCACAACGCAGATTGTGTATAAGGGAATCGAGATGGATCTGGGCAAGCCGTTTGAACGTCTGACCATGGTTGATGCTGTTAAGAAATACGGAAATGTTGACTGGAACGAGGTTAAAGATCTGGAGCAGGCAAGAGCGCTTGCAAAAGAGCATGGCATCGAATTTGAAGAGAGACATAAGAAGGGCGATATCCTGAATCTGTTCTTTGAGAAATATGTGGAAGAGCATCTGCTTCAGCCGACCTTTATTATGGATCATCCGGTTGAAATTTCTCCGCTTACCAAGAAGAAACCGGAAAATCCGGAATACGTAGAGCGTTTCGAATTCTTCATGAATGGCTGGGAAATGGCAAATGCTTACTCAGAGCTGAACGACCCGATCGATCAGAGAGAGCGTTTCAAGGAGCAGGATGCTCTGGCAGATGCAGGTGATGAGGAAGCAAACCATACCGATGAAGATTTCCTGAATGCACTGGAAATCGGTATGCCTCCGACAGGCGGCATCGGTTTCGGTATTGACCGTATGTGCATGCTTCTGACCGGTGCAGAGGCAATTCGCGACGTGCTGCTTTTCCCGACAATGAAGTCCCTGGACGCTGACAAGAAGTCTGCGAAGTCAGAAAACAGCACTTCCACAGCAGCACCTGA
>CAKRPI010000162.1 GCA_934376945.1 uncultured Lachnospiraceae bacterium
CCTCCATCGGCACTCTCAGTCGGTGATGCCGAATTCCTGTCAAGTTTCAGAAACAGAGTCTCCTTCATTGCTTTTTCGATGGGGCAATTCTAGCACAGTTTTTTTTGATGTGCAAGATTTTTTTTCAGATCCTGCTAATATTTTTTTCAAAATTTTAGGTTGTATCTTCCTTTTCATCTGCTATAATAGAAGAGGTTTCGTGACATGAAGTCCTGCCTGATATCCGGGCAGAATGACAGTCCAGCCAGAAATCGGAGGAAAGAAAAAAATGGAACATCTGATTATTCCGGAGAATTACATCTCTCCGCTCTCTCTTTATGATACGCAGATTGCGATCAAAACAGTTAAGGATTTCTTTCAGAGCGTGCTTGCAAAGCAGCTGAATCTGCTTCGTGTCTCCTCTCCACTGTTTGTTGATCCTGCATCTGGTATGAATGATAACTTAAACGGCATAGAGCGCCCGGTCAGTTTTGACATCAAGGAGCAGGAAGGCTCTGAAGCAGAGATCGTGCAGTCTCTTGCAAAGTGGAAACGCTATGCCCTCAAGGAATATGGTTTTGCACACGGCGAAGGTCTTTACACGGATATGAATGCAATCCGCCGGGATGAGATCACAGACAATATCCATTCTATTTATGTAGATCAGTGGGACTGGGAAAAAGTCATCCAGAAAAATGAACGCTGTATCGACACACTCAAAAAAGTGGTCCGCTCTGTCTATAAGGCACTCCGTAAAACCGAAACCTACATGTCCATCCAGTATGACTACATAGAGGAAATCCTGCCGAAGGAGATTTTCTTTATTACCGCTCAGGAGCTTGAGGACCTCTATCCGGAGCTTTCCCACAAAGAGCGTGAATACCGTATCACAAAAGAAAAGGGCGCTGTCTGCCTGATGCAGATCGGTGATAAGCTTGCTTCCGGCGAACCGCATGACGGACGCGCTCCGGACTATGACGATTGGAAGTTAAATGCTGACATCCTCGTTTATTATCCGGTCCTGGATATCGCACTTGAACTCTCTTCCATGGGCATCCGTGTCGATGAGCATTCTCTGATGCGCCAGCTTAAGGAAGCAGGATGTGAAGAGCGTGCCAAGCTGCCGTTCCAGAAGGCAATTCTGGACCGCGAGCTGCCGTATACGATCGGCGGCGGTATCGGACAGTCTCGTATCTGTATGTTTTATCTGCGGAAGGCTCATATCGGCGAGGTACAGTGCTCGCTTTGGCCGCAGGACATTGTAAAAGAAGCAACCGCACACGGAATTCAGTTGCTGTAGAGTTCGCGTGTTGTAGACAGGACGGCCGGGGGAGGATGGCGGTTCCGTTGTTCACCTTGTCTGGACTGACAGATGTCTGTTCTGATTCGGACTTCGTCCGCTCAGACGAGACACCTGTCGCCAGGCATGTGTACAACTGGAGCCGCCATCCTCCCCCGGCCTGTGTTTGTTGCGGACATGCGCTCCCCGGATGGGAAGCTTGTCCGCCGGAGGGGTAAATATTGCCGACAGCCTTTTTACAGAAGTGTTTTTCTCAGCTCAGCGCCATCCTTCGCACTTAAGTAAGCCGGTGCAATATCAAACACGGTCTTGCAGCCGCTCTGTCCTTCTTTGTACAGGCGGTATGCTGCTCTGGCATAGGCCACGATGACGCTGGAGGTGAATTCCGGGTTGGAATCCAGCTTCAGGCTGTATTCGATCACGTGATTGTTCTCCTGCTCCCAGCCTGTCTTTCCGGTGCGGATCACAAATCCGCCATGCGGGATTCCACTGTGGTCACGTTTCAGTTCTTCCTCACTGATGAAATGCACGGTCGTGTCATAATCTGCGAAGTAGTTCGGCATTGTCTTGATTTCTTCCTCTACTTTTGCAGCGTCTGCACCTTCCTCAAGGACAACAAAGCACTCTCTTGTGTGTTTCTGTCTTGCGGTCAGTACCGGATTTTCTCCGTTTCTTACTGATTCCAGTGCCGCCTCTACCGGAATCGTATACTGCTTGCCATCCTTTACGCCTTTGATCCGGCGGATTGCATCAGAATGACCCTGGCTGACGCCTTTGCCCCAAAACGTATAGTCGTGGCCATCCGGCAGGATTGCGTTTGCATACATGCGGTTCAAAGAAAACAGTCCCGGATCCCAGCCAACAGAAATGACTCCGACGTGTCCGCTCGCCTTTGCTGCTGCATCCACATCATCGAAATGCTCCGGAATTCTTGCATGCGTATCAAAGCTGTCTACTACGTTGAACAGCTTCGCATACTTCGGGGTCTGCTCCGGAAGATCGGTCGCACTGCCGCCGCAGAGAATCATTACGTCGATCTTGTCTTTCCACTGCTCAATCTCTGATACGGAGCACACCGCCGCCGTCTTTGTCAGGATCGATACGTTCTCCGGCGCACGTCTCGTAAATACCGCCACGAGTTCCATGTCCGGGTTCTGTCTGATTGCACATTCTACTCCTCTTCCAAGGTTTCCATATCCTAAAATACCAATTCTCATCACACACTCTCCTCTATTCTTTCTTTTTTACTGTTGTTTACAGCGCCTTGATCCGCTCCAGCGCAGCCACTGTATTCTCATACGTTCCAAATCCGGTCAGACGGAAATAGCCTTCTCCGCTTGGTCCGAAACCGGATCCCGGCGTACCGACCACATTTGCCTTCTCCAGAAGATAATCAAAGAACTCCCAGGAACTCATTTTATCCGGCGTCTTCAGCCATACATACGGCGAATTCACACCGCCGTAAACGGAAAATCCGGCATCCTGAAGTCCTTCCTTGATCGTCTTCGCATTGCGCATATAGTAAGCGACCTGCTCCATGATCTGTTTCTTTCCTTCGTCAGAATAAACTGCCTCACCGGCCTTCTGCACGATGTACGGTGCTCCGTTGTACTTTGTGCCGTGACGTCTCGCCCAGAGCGAATGCAGCATGATGCCGTCCGATTTCAGATCTTTTGGAATAACGGTATAGCCCAGGCGCGTGCCGGTAAATCCCGCATTTTTGGAGAAGGAGCGCAGCTCAATCGCACAGGTTCGCGCGCCCTCGCACTCATAAATCGAATGCGGCACATCTTCCTCGGAAATGTACGCCTCGTATGCGGCATCAAAAAGAATGACCGCTCCGATCTTATTCGCATAGTCTACCCAGTCCTGCAGCTGTGCTTTCGTGATTGTCGCACCCGTCGGATTGTTCGGGAAGCAAAGATAAATCAGATCCGGCGTCTCCTTCGGGAAATCCGGTGCAAACTGGTTTTCTTCCGTACACGGCATGTAGATCACATCGCTCCAGCGCTCGGTCAGCGGATCATAGCTTCCGGTGCGTCCCGCCATCACGTTTGAGTCCACATAAACCGGATAGACCGGGTCGCACACTGCAATTTTATTGTCCAGGCTGAAAATTTCCTGGATGTTTCCGGAGTCGCACTTGGCTCCATCGGACACAAAGATCTCGTCCGGGTAAACCTCACAGCCACGATCCGTAAAATCATTTTTTGCGATTGCATTTCTCAAAAATTCATAACCGAGATCCGGCGCATAACCATGAAATGTCGCTGCGTCTGCCATCTCATCCACCGCACTGTGCAGCGCATCAATAATCGCCGGAGCCAATGGCTGTGTCACATCGCCGATTCCAAGCCGAATAATAGATTTTGATGGATTTGCCTCCTGGAACGCAGCCACCTTCTTTGCAATGTTGGAAAATAAATAGCTTCCCGGAAGTTTCAGATAATTTTCATTGATTTTGAACATGTGAATTCCTCCTTTATCACCGTATGTACTCTCGGAATCTTTTTGTGCTTGATTTTGTGAGAAGATTTTTTGTCAGTTGTGCCCAAATTTCTGAGGCGT
>CAKRPI010000163.1 GCA_934376945.1 uncultured Lachnospiraceae bacterium
ACGTTCGCGCTCTCTCCGGTCACGTTATCGTAAACGGAAACGACCGCTACAAACGCGCCGTTGTTCGGGCAGTCCATATAGAAGATATTGCCGTCATACGGGTTCGTACCGTACAGGTTGAAGCTGGTGTCGTACAGATAATACGTAATCGTGTAGCTTCCGGAGCCGCCGCTGATGCTCGGTCTATAGATGACAAAGCCGCGGTTATTGTTATACAGCTTCGCCTGCGGGTTCTGCACGCTCAGCGGCTTATAGTCCGAAATCGTAAACCAGATGGTATTGGATTCTGCGCGTTTGCTTCCCGCATAATCCCCGTTCTCGTCGTAATATTCCTGCTCGGCAGTCACCTTCAGGCTGTAGGTTCCGCTCTGTTTGACCGTGATATAGGTCGTAAGGTGTCTTCCGTCGATTGTCCCGCCATCGAGCCATCCATCCTGAACTATTCTGCCGCTGATATCGCGGATTTCATAACGGGTTTCATAATAATCGTTTTCATCGTCGGTGATTTCCGGATAATCCAGCCAGATGCCCTTGCCGTTGCTGCGATAGCCCCAGACAAGGTCGGAAATCCGAATGTTGCGATCCGGTATATCGCCGATTTTCACGCGCAGCGGTTCGGAAAGCTCGCTCTCCACGCCGTTCACCACGCGGGTCACCCAATAGGTATAATACCCCGGCGCGAGATTGGCGTCCACATAGCCGGATGCATTTCCGCTCAACGTTGCGAGCAGGGTGCGCTGTCCGTCGCCGACCTGTCTGTAAACCAAACAGTTGTGAATTCCGTTCATCTTTTGCCAGCCCAGCAGCGTCATCGTATCCGTCTGAGATTTCAGATTGATATAGTCTACCGCCGCAGCTGTAATCTTCGTGCGGACGACCTTGCTCCAATCGCCGTAGTAATTGCCGGATTCATCCAGTGCGCGAACCTGGAATTCATAGTCCTGTCCGAATTCAATGCTGCTAATGGAAGTCCTTGTATTCGTCGTCAGGATGCTGTCCCACCCTGCGGCGTCCGCCTTCCGCCAGCGAAGCTCATACTTGGATGCGCCGGTCACAGAGTCCCAGCGAACTTCTGCGCCTTCCCACTTGATACCATCATAGTAGTGATTCTGCGCAGCATTTGCCGTCAGATAGTCCGGCACATCCAGTGCTTCCTGAATCGCGGGCGCAATGCCGCTGATTTCGCCGTAGCCGGCCTTCGCACCCTTGAATACGCCCTGAACGCGGTAGCTGTACTGGGTGTTCGCCTGTGCGCTCGTGTCGTCGTAGGTGCGCCCCGTTATGCCGTTCGCAATCACCTGATAATCGTCTTCTCCGCTTGCCTTGCGCTCAACGGTGTAGGTCGGATGGATGTTGTAATCCTCCATTTCCCAAACCAGATGGTTTCCGGTGTCCTTCGCCCAATACCAGGTGAAGTTCTTCGGCGCAAGTCCTTCCGGAAGCGCAAGCGTCACGCTCGCCGGTTCGGAATACGCGCTGTACACCCCGTTTTCGCTGACCTGAACGACATACGAATAGGTGTAGCCGAACTCAAGGTTCTTATCCGTATAGCTTTCGTTATCAATCGTATCAATCAGCTGATATTCTCCGCCGTTTTCGCTGCGGAAAATATAGAACTTCTCGGCTTTGCTGCTTCCGTATCTGGTATTAGCAGCCCACATGTAGACCTCATTAGTCAGCTTGTTATTGGATGTAGATTGGCGGCATCCATCAAAGTACCTCTGATTCGGTCCGTATGTGCCCGACCAAACCTTTCCCACCTCGGAAATATTTCTATCCTTGAATGTCGCCGCATACATCTCATATGCCGCGCCCCATTCAAGTCCGGTCAATTTCTTGTCGTTTCCGGAATAGCTCAAATAGAACTGCTGCCAATCCGATGTGCCCGCTTTGCGAACAAAGCCGAACACTTCTCCGTATCCGCTGTCGCCCGTAGCGGTCATGCCCGTCCACTGTTTTGCGGAGTCATCGTAATTGGAATACAGTCTGGCTTTCCACTCCGGTTCCTTGCCGTTGCCAAGCGTAATCTCGTCGCTGACCGATTCCACGCCGAGGGAACGGATGCGGATGCGGTAACGATAGTTTTTCAGCTTGGGCATTTCGCCGCTCAAATCGAAAATCGGGTCATTTTCTTCCAAATAGGATGAGTTATAATCAGACGTCTCTGCGATTGCCGTAAACGCGCTGTCGTTTTCCGCACGCTCCAACATCGCCGTAAAATCCGAGCTTTCATACATTTGATTGTAAAGATCAAAATAGTATTCCCAGCGAATTCTCAGCTTTCCGTTGTCGTCGGTTTCAAAGCGAACATTGCTCGGCTTCCTCGGTCCGACATAAACCGTCGCCGTATTGCCGCCCGGATAATAGATATCGCCCTCCTCATTATAATTAAGTCCAATTCCGTAGACCTCATAGGTTGCGCCCGGCGTCAAACCCTCGAGAGACGACACAACCTTCCATTCGCTGCCGCTTCCGGCTTCGCGATAGAAGTTATAAGTACAACTACCCTTTCCACCAATAGTCGCATACCATACTGTAATTCTGCTCCACGTCGAAACCTCGCCCTTGTTTACAATGCCGGCATCAGCAGAAATCTCTCTCGTTTTATCCGAGATTTTCTTGCTGGTATCAAGCGTCGCATAGTCGCTCTCCACGCCGTCGCAGACGAGCTTCACGCGGTACTTGTAGTTCAGCATCCGCGGCATCTCTCCGCTCAGGTCGAACAGGCAGTTTTCGTCGGTATAATAGGCATAATAGCCCGAAGAAGCCACATTTTCCGCGATAACCTGATAGTCGTCCTTATCCGCTTCGCTGCGCTCAATCGTATAGGTGACGTTTTTGCCGAATCTGCTGCCGTCGTTGTGTCGGATTTCCAGCCTTCGGCTGTTGTCAGCCACATTTTCGCTGCGAGTGATGCTTGGTTTATTCGGTACTAGGTGAACGGTTACCGTGTTGCTGCCCAAATAATAGACATCGTTGCTTCTTCCGATTCCGTAGACCTCATAGGTTGCGCCCGGCGTCAAGCCCTTGATTTCATACGAACCCACAGTCTTCCATTCGCTGCCGCTTCCGGCTTCGCGATAGAAGCTATAGGTACAGCTGTTCCTTCCCCCGCCATTGGTCGCATAGTCTACTGTAATTTTGCTCCACGTCGAAACCTCGCCCTTGTTTACAATGCCGGCATCAGCAGAAATCTCTTTCGTTTTGTCCGAGATTATCTTTCCGTCGAGCGTTGCATAGTCGCTCTCCATGCCGTTGCGGACAGCCTTCGCGCGGTACTTGTAGTTCAGCATCCGCGGCATCTCTCCGCTCAGGTCGAACAGGCTGTTTTCGTCGGTATAGTAGGCGTGCCAGCCCGAAACAGCCACATTTTCCGCGATAACCTGATAGTCGTCCTTGTCCGCTTCGCTGCGCTCGATGGTTACCGTCACGCCGCTGTTGGAAGAACGCGATTCGATGCACAACCGACGACTGTTTTGCTCAGTATTCTCAGAGTCTATCCTAATGTAGTTAATTACGGGGCTATTCTCCAGCGTCGCCACGGAATACGGCATATTCTCCTCGTTGCAGACGAGTACATCCGCCTCGCCCATCGCCTCGCCGCAGACCGCGCTCACGCGATAGGTATAGACCTTCATCTTCGGTTCTTCCTCGTTGATATCGCAAAGAACCGCCGTCGAATCGGTGTAGTGGGTTTCGGTCAGCCCCTCCGCAATCACCGCGAATTCGCCGTCTTCCTCGGTGCGCTCAACGGTAAACGTGCAGTCAAGCCCCTCCTGCGCCTCAAAGCTCCAGCTCAGGGTCACGAGATGGGTGCCTTCCTC
>CAKRPI010000164.1 GCA_934376945.1 uncultured Lachnospiraceae bacterium
ATGGGAAATATGCCGATAAATGAGTCACGTTTTGACAGTAAAAAAATATGTGACTATTTTGGATGGGAAAAGAGCCGTTGGAACGTTAAGCTAGAACGTGAAATAATTAATCTTTACTTTGCATGGCAGGAATATGACAATGCTTAAGCAGAACAAGTGCAAGCCTTTGCTCTAAACGTGGCGGTAATATTTTTTAAGGGGTGGTGGTATTTAAATGCAGTACAAAATTATAAATTCTATTTCTTCTGCCTCTGTCCCACTCTGGGGCAACAAAAAGCAGTACATCGCAATTCATTACCTCGGTGTGGTCGGACAGAGCCATGATCTGGCATCTGATGGAACCGGCGCTCATTACTACATCTACTGGGACGGAACGATTTATCAGAGATGTTCGCATGACGCTGTTGTCTGGAATATCATAAAGGGGGAACCCGCTTGCGGGGAGATGCCTTATGATCTAGCCGTTGGAACGGCGGGATATTACACACAAAAGCATCCATATGCGCGGAATTTCAATACAATCAGCATCGAACTGTGCTGCAAATGCGATGGAGACAGCACAAGTGCAGACGACCCGAAGTGGTATTGACCCGAGTCAAGCAAGTCCCCTGCTTCAATTGCGTTCAAATACCAGAATATGTCCTTGACACATCTCCACATCTCTGTTAAACTGGATAGCAGTTTAATGAGGTAGAGTGCTACTAAAATAAAGCATTCACAGGAGGATAATATTATGAGAAGAAGTCTGGTATGTGTAGTAACAGGAGCTGTACTTGTGGCATCTATGATGGGAACTGTCTGCCTGGCAGACGAGGCAAAGACGTTTACGGTTGGATTTGATGCGGAGTATCCACCGTTTGGATATATGGATGAGGATGGTGAGTACACCGGTTTTGATCTGGAGCTGGCTCAGGCGGTTTGTGATCTGCAGGGCTGGGAGCTGGTAAAGACCCCGATCGACTGGGATTCCAAGGATATGGAGCTGAATTCCGGAGCAATCGACTGTATCTGGAATGGTTTTACAATGAACGGTCGTGAAGATGATTATACCTGGTCCGTTCCGTATGTAGATAACAGTCAGGTGATTGTTATTCCGGAAGATTCTGATGTCGCGGATCTTGCAGGGCTGGCCGGAAAGACCGTGGGTGTGCAGGCAGCATCCGCAGCACTGGAGCTGTTAAGCGATGGCGGGGATCAGGCAGATCTGGCAGCGACATTTGGCACACTGCAGCAGTTCCCGGATTACAATAACGCATTTATTGAACTGCAGGCAGGCAGCATTGATGCGATTGCAATGGACATCGGAGTTGCAAATTATCAGCTGAAGCAGCACGAGGGATACAAGATTCTTGACGAAGCGCTCAACAGTGAGAAATACGCAGTCGGTTTTAAGCTTGGAAATGAGGAACTGCGTGATACAGTAAATGATTCTCTGATGCAGCTGAAAGCGGATGGCACGTTTGATGCACTGGCTGAGAAATATGAGCTGACCGATATGGTATGCCTGGGCGAGGAGGAAGACGCTGAGGCAGCAACTGAGACCGCATCTGAAGCAGCAACAGAAGGCGCTTCCGAGGTAGCAACTGAGACTGAGGCAGCAACAGAGTCGTAAACTCTGAAGAACGTTCGAAAAGATATTTCGGCAATCTTGCAGAAAGCACTTTTCAACCCCCAAATTTGTACATAAAAATAAGAAAAATACACAGGGACTGCCGCATTTTACCGCGGCAGCCTCTTTTGCGCTGATGGAGGAACGTATGAAATTTTCAGTTATGCTGGAACAGCTGAGCAGCGGTATGCTCAAGTCGATGGGAATTTTTTTCCTGACACTTATTTTTTCGCTGCCGCTTGGCCTTTTGATTGCATTCGGGAGAATGTCAAAAAACAAAATTTTGCGAACGGTAATGAAGGTCTATATTTCTGTGATGCGCGGTACGCCGCTGATGCTGCAGTTGTTGGTGGTTTACTTTGGCCCCTTTTATTTATTTGGAATGAAGATCGGAGGATCATACCGTTTTCTTGCGATTATCCTTGGATTTGCGTTGAATTATGCGGCGTATTTTGCGGAGATTTACCGTTCCGGTATTGAGTCGATGCCGCAGGGACAGTATGAGGCAGCGAGGGTGCTTGGCTACAGCAAGACACAGTGCTTTTGCCACATCATTTTTCCACAGGTGGTAAAACGGATTCTGCCATCGATCACAAATGAGGTAATCACGCTTGTAAAAGATACATCCTTAAGCTTCTCACTTGCCTATGCGGAGATGTTTACGATTGCAAAACAGATTGCGGCATCACAGACCACATTTATTCCGTTTGTTGTGGCGGCAATTTTCTACTATGTATTTAACCTAGTCGTAGCGGTGGCGATGGAAACGATCGAGAAAAAGATGAGCTATTATCAGTAGGGAGTGGATATCCGTGACCGGCTGTGGATAAATTCAGATCGGAAGCGGATATCTGTGGATAAAATCAGGCTTAAAAGCATCTGACAGGCTCAAAGGCATCTGATGGGTTGGAAGCGAACATGGAGGAAGATATGAAACTGCTGGAAATGAATCACATAAAAAAGGAATTTGACGGACTTGGTGTGCTGAAGGATATTTCTCTTTCTGTAGAGGAGGGTGAGATTCTTTCTATCATCGGCCCATCCGGTTCCGGAAAGTCAACATTGCTGCGCTGTGCGACGATGCTGGAGGAAATCGATGGCGGAGAAATCCGCTATATGGGTGAGACGGTTGCAAGCGCTGATGCAAACGGAACAAAAAGTTACCCAAGGGGAGAACAGGCAAGGAAGATCCATTCTTATTTTGGACTTGTATTTCAGAATTTTAATCTGTTTCCTCATTTTTCTGTTATGAAAAACATCACGGATGCGCCAATCCGCATTCAGAAGAGAGAAAAAACGGAGGTATATCAGGAGGCGAGAGAGCTGCTGAAAAAGATGGGGTTGTCGGATAAGGAAAATGCTTATCCGTGTCAGCTTTCCGGCGGACAATGCCAGAGAGTTGCGATTGCACGTGCACTGGCACTCAATCCCAAAATTCTGTTTTTTGACGAACCGACAAGTGCGCTCGATCCGGAGCTGACAGGCGAGGTGTTAAAGGTCATCCGCTCGCTGGCAGATCTGCAGATCACAATGGTGATCGTAACACATGAGATGAGTTTTGCGAGAGACATTTCTGATCGTGTGATTTTTATGGACAAAGGTGTGGTAGCGCTGGAAGGAAGACCGGATGAGGTATTTGATGCAGATCATGCCAGAATCCGTGAATTTCTTGGGAAAATCAATGAAAGATAATCCGTGAAACGGTGTTTTGCCATTTGCACAATCCGAAAATCTGTGTTATAGTAGCAACGGCACAAGGTACCGGGGTGGATCTTTGGAGTCCGCGCCGGTACTTTGCTATTGGTTATACTATAGTTATAATTATTTGAAAGAAGGAATCTTGTTATGATAAAAGTTGATATTTTTTCCGGTTTCCTCGGTGCAGGAAAGACAACACTGATCAAGAAACTGATCAAAGAGGTATTTGCTGGTCAGCAGATTGTACTGATCGAGAATGAATTTGGTGAGATCGGTATCGATGGCGGCTTTTTAAAAGACGCAGGAATCAATATCACAGAAATGAACTCCGGCTGTATCTGCTGTTCTCTGGTCGGTGATTTTGGAAAAGCATTGAAAAAAGTAGCGGAAGAGTATCATCCGGATCGTATCATTATTGAGCCTTCAGGCGTAGGCAAGCTTTCTGACGTGCGCCGTGCAGTAGAGGATGCTTCGAAAGAGGCAGGACTTGAGATCAATGCACTGGTTA
>CAKRPI010000165.1 GCA_934376945.1 uncultured Lachnospiraceae bacterium
TTAGCTCAGCTGGGAGAGCATCTGCCTTACAAGCAGAGGGTCATAGGTTCGAGCCCTATAGGCCCCACTTTTTTAAAAAAAATTATATTGTGCCGCAGTGGCGGAACTGGCAGACGCCCGGGACTTAAAATCCCGTGGGTAGCGATACCCGTACCGGTTCGATCCCGGTCTGCGGCAGAGAAAAAGCTTGTTTTATACAAGCTTTTTTTGTATTATAGAACAGAACAGAAAACAGAAGTGCATAGCGTAATAAAAAAGACGATTTGCCTGTGTCAGGAGGGATTATTAATGAAACAAAGCAGTGTGGTACTGGAACAGCATATCATTGATACGGTGAAGGAATGGCAGATCAAAATCGGTTATCGCAGAGAAGCAATGAATTTATATTATCCGGAAGAATCTTTAAAGGATATGCTTGGACTTTCAGAAAATGCATCTGAGGAAGAATTAAAAAAAGCACTGGAATTATTCTCAGAGGAAACAAACGCGCGGTTTGGTCAGCTTAAAATTACAGGAAAAGACGGACGGTACTGTATTGGGATACCTGAAGCGGGATGTGAATATATTCACACAACAGTTCCGGACTCGGAGTTTTTAAAATCGTTTCTGAAGGTTGTTACTGGATTGCATCCTGATTTTGAACAGGTTCGGATGTGCTTTAAAGAAGTGGGAGACAAATATCAGGAAGCGTTTGCAGAGCAGGATCATGGGACGGATGGAATGGGACGTGTGTTTTATTTTACCGGTAAAGACCGATGTGGAACGCCGGAGACATCCAGGATCGACTGCTATGTATATTGCGTGGAGCTTGATGATTTTGGAATGACGTATCACCGTTTCAGCTGGCATGATTATCAGAAGCTGCTGGCAGCGGATCATTCATAAACAGAAGGATGTTATTATGAGAACGAGAGAAGAAGCTTTAAAATTTGGTCTTTCTTTTCCGAATACGTATGCGGAAACACCATTTCATGATATAACCTGGCAGCTGGTACGAGCCAGAGAAAACAAAAAAGCATTTTTATGGATCTATAAACGAAATGGATGCATTAATCTGAATATAAAAGTAGATCCGCAGTGGCGTGATTTCTGGCGTAATGCGTACGATTCGGTAACCGCCGGATATCATCAGAATAAAGAGCACTGGAATACTCTTGTGCTGGATGGAACGATACCGGATGAAGTCATAAAACGAATGATTTCTGAAAGCTATGATTTAATTACAGACAGTCCGACGAAAAGAATTTATGAGGCAGTAAAAAGGATTCCATACGGTCATGTTGCAACATACGGTAAAGTCGCTGAAATGGCAGGTAAACCCAAAATGGCAAGGGCAGTTGGAAATGCGCTTCATAAGAATCCGGATCCGGAGAATATTCCTTGCTTTCGTGTTGTAAATGCAAAAGGAGAGCTGGCAGGTGAGTTTGCTTTTGGCGGAAAAGGTGCGCAGGCTAAGCTTTTGGAAGCTGAAGGAATAGAAGTAGTAAATGGAAAAGTAAATTTGGAGAAATATGGAATCTGAGCAGTTCAGTCAACGCTGATAACAAAATAAATGCAGATTGCAAGACGAATTGTGGACAGCGGATTGCGAATATACGGCTTACAACTGTCAGATCGTGGAATGGAGAATAGAATGAGATACACGGTTCCTGATTATTATAAAAAATTCAAATGTCTGGCCTCGGATTGCCCGGCTACATGCTGTGCAGGATGGCAGATTATGATCGATGACGAAAGCCTCAAAAAATATGCGGCCTGTCCGGGAATCTTTGGTAATCGGCTGGTAAATTCGATCAATTGGGAGGAAGGACGTTTTAAGCAGTATCATAGTCGCTGTGCGTTCCTGAATGAAGAGAATCTTTGTGATATTCATTTGGAAAAAGGACAGAAGTTTTTGTGCCGTACCTGCAGACGCTATCCAAAGCACATGGAAGTGTATGAAAATGAGCGGGAAATTTCTCTTTCTTTGTCCTGCCCGTTTGTTGCCAGAGGATTGCTGAATAAGAAGGACAAGGCGCGCTTTTTTACCGTGGAGAAAGACCGGAATGGTTCAGAGGACAAAAAGATCGTCCAAAATGAAAGGATATACAAAGAGAGAGAATCGGTGCTTAGCCGTTTAAAGGGGCGGAAGCTGTCGAATGTTTGGAAAACAGAAACAGAAGATGACGACAGCTTTGACGAATTCCTGTATTCTGTGCTTCAGGACTGCCGGGATGCGATGATCTCTATGGCGCAAAACCGGAACGAGGCTTTGAACTTTCGGATGGCAAAAATACTGGCATTATCCCATGATGTGCAGAACCGAATTGATTCGAGGCGTTTATTTGATGCAGAAAACGTGCTGGAACGGTATCAAAAAGAACAGGCGCGCGAGGCGTTTGCACGAAAACTTATCTGGTTTTCACTCATAAATGAAGACTTTTATGGAGAAAATGAAGAACAGAAGGCAGATTCTGATTATCTTTCTGTGCAGTGGCGTCTGCTCGATTATCTCAGAGATTTTGAAGTATTGGATCCACGCTGGACCATCGATTTGCAGCGATGGAGAAAAGCACTTTACGGAGAAGGACCGAAGACTTACCTGGAGCGAAAAGCGCAGTTTCTTATGCAGGCACGCGAATGGGAGACAGAGTATGAGCAGATTCTGGTGTATTTTCTGTTTGTTTATTTCTGCGGCGCAGTTTATGATGGAGATGCATTGCGCAAGACGAAAATGGCAGTGATGAGCATTCGGATTTTAAAAGAGCTGGCATTTGCACAGTGGATTTTGTCAGAGGGAAAACTGACGTCAGAGGATCGGGCAGAGCTGACTTGGCGTTATGCAAGGGAGCTGGAACACTCAGATCCAAATCTGAATGCAATGGAACGCATGATGGAGGAATGGAAGGAATCCGATTTTGAAGTACTGCTATTAATGTTAATGGGAGAAATGTAATCAATTTTGGATGACCAATCTGTAATTGGGAGAGGAAGAGAACATGTATTATCAGGCTGTCTTGTGGGATGTAGACGGAACGCTCCTCGATTTTGAAAAATCTGAGCGATACGGCATTTTATCCTGTATGAAAGAATTTGGAATCGAGGGCTGCGATGATGCGATGCTGAGGCGTTACGCAGAGATAAACAGAATTTGCTGGGAAGCACTGGAACGGGGAGAAATGACAAAGCAGGAAGTACTGGTTGGACGCTTCAGGCGTTTTTTTGCGCAGGAGGGTATTGGATGCAGCAATATAGAAGCCTTCAACGAGTTATATCAGAGAAAGCTTGGAGAGCTGTTCTTTGAAAACGAGAACTCTGTAGCGCTTTGTCGGAAGCTTTACGGAAAACTTCGCCAGTGTGTTATCACAAACGGAACCGTGGAAGCACAAAAAGAGAAGCTGAAAGGTTCTGGTCTTGGACAGTATATGGATGGAATTTTTATTTCGGATGAAATCGGAATCGAAAAGCCGGGCATCGGATTTTTCAGACCGGCATTGGAACTGCTGCGGGGGATTGATCCGGAGCGGATTCTGGTTGTCGGAGATTCGCTGACGAGTGATATGAAGGGCGGCAATAACATCAAAGCCAGGTGCTGCTGGTATAATCCACAAAAAAAGAAAAATACGGTTGGAATCCGCGTGGATTATGAAATCTCCAGGCTCTGGGATGTGGAAAGGATTCTGGAAAACGGTTAGAAATTGACGAAAATTTGTCTGCTCATCCGGCAGATTACACAAAACTTACGTGAAATTTACATTCACTTTGCAATTTCCTTACTTTTATGATATGTTATAAATGGATGAAATTTGCGGATACCGCAAAAA
>CAKRPI010000166.1 GCA_934376945.1 uncultured Lachnospiraceae bacterium
CCGGATTCAGCATATTTCTTAGCCTGCTCTGCTGCGGAAGCTGCATCTTCTGTATAAGCATCTGCACCGATCTCATCCGCAAATTCCTGGCTGATCGGAGCACCACCGACCATGATTTTGATACGATTGCGGAATGGCTGTTTCAAAAGTGCTGCAACTGTGTCTCTCAGAGACGGCATTGTTGTTGTCAGAAGTGCTGAAAGCGCTACGATGCTTGCTTCTTTATGTGCATTTACTTCATCAATGAATGTCTGGATCGGTACGTCAACCCCAAGGTCGATAACCTCGAATCCGGCACTCTCAAACATCATACCAACAAGGTTTTTACCAATATCGTGAAGGTCACCTGCTACAGTACCAAGAATGATGGTTCCTGCACTTCCTGCCTCGCCTGTTGCAAGATATGGTTTCAGAACTTCTACACCTGCTTTCATAGCACGTGCCGCTGCAAGCATCTGTGGCACAAAGATGATTTCTTTCTTGAAGTTATCACCTACAACAGCCATAGCTCCGATCATTGCATCATTTAAGATTGCAGTCGGATCACATCCTGCATCCAGTGCTTCCTGAACAGCCTGGCCAATTTCTTTATTCTTACCATCCTGAGTTAATTTGAATACTTTCTGCATCTTCTCATCAAGTGGAGATGCCGGTGCCGGCTGTGCATCTTCCCCGGCAACTTTGTTTCCGAATTTATCGATGTACTGCAGACAATACTCATCACGCTCCAACAGTGCATTTGTCGCGTAAATCATACCGATCATATTTTTGTTGGTCGGGTCAACGATTGCACTGTCCATACCTGCATTCATAGCAAGTACCATAAATGCCTGGTTAATATTTTTTCTTACCGGAAGTCCGAAGGAAATATTGGAAAGTCCGCTGGTAATATGTATATCCGGGTATTCATATTTAATTCTTCTGCAACAGTCTGCAAATACGGTTAATGCAGTCTGATCTGTTCCCAGAGTTACAACCAGTGGGTCAATATGCAAGCGGCCTGGTGCAATGCCGTACTGTTTTGCTTTTTCCATAATTCCGAAGAAAATTTTCATACGGCGTTCTACGGAATCCGGAATACCGTCATTATCACAAAGAAGTGCCACACATTCCCAGTCTGTATCCGCGATCACCGGGAAAATTGTGTCGATCTTGTCACCTTCCAGAGATACGGAGTTGATAAGTCCCGGTTTCTTACAGAATGGAATTGCTGCCACACAGGATTTCGCACTCGGGCTGTCGATACAGATCGGTGTATCTGAAACCTCCTGTACAAGGTCGATCATCCATTTCAGTGTTTCTACTTCTACGTCCTCTTCTACAGACGCACATACGTCCAGAAATGTAGCCCCCGCTTCAGACTGCATTCTGGCTCTCTCTCTGATCAGGTCCGCGTCCCTCTCAGCGATGGCCTTCGCAACTGACGGAATAGATCCGTTCAGTTTCTCTCCTATTATAATCATTTCGTTCCCTCCTGCTTATAGCTTTTGCTATAAATATGCTATGCATTTTTTGATAAGGTTCCGCTAAAACCCTTATCTGTTGATGCTATTTTATCCCAAAAGAGAAGTACTCTGCGTCTCTTATTTTCCGATTGATGTATACTATCTTACTGTAATTTTATGTTTTATTATCCACCTGCCACCGACCTGTATTGTATTTCCTTCTCAGCGATGCTATATTGACTATATTAAAAATTTCAGAAAAAACGCCGGAGATTTTGTGTTGTAAAACTCCCGGCAAAAGGGGTTCATCAAATGAGTACATACCATATCACTGTCCAGCCAAATAATCTGACTCTGCAGGCTTCTGAAGGTGAAAATCTTCTCCGGATCCTTCAAAAAAGCGGCCTTGCACCGGATGCTCCCTGTGGAGGAAACGGGAAATGTGGGAAATGCAGGGTTTACATAAACTGCCGGGAAGCTCTGGCATGTCAGACAGTGATTCACAGTGATATGACTGTACGGATTCCTGCAAAAAATGGTCTTCAGATCCTCAGCCATGGTTTTTCCCCGGATATTCACCCGGACGGCCGCAATAAATATGTACTTTCTTACGATATCGGAACCACAACCATTGTCTGTTATCTTCTCGACGGATACTCCGGCCTTGAACTTGCACAGGAAAGTCTTCTGAATCCGCAGACTGCTTACGGTGCCGATGTCATTTCCCGAATCGAATACGTCATGAAACATAGCGGAAGGGAACTTCAGGAAAGCGTAAAACAGGCGCTTGCTGCTCTTGCTTTTTCCGTATCAGAAAAAGCAGGCATTACACCTTCTGATATCACACTTGCCTGTGTCGTGGGAAATACTGCAATGCATCATCTTTTTCTCAGAATTGATCCTGCTCCCCTGACGATTCCTCCCTACATGCCAAATGTATCCAAAGCAATGGAAATTCCTGCCGCACCGCTTCTTCCGATCCATCCTGACGGAAAGCTTCGCATTCTTCCGAATATTGCCGGGTTCGTAGGTGCTGATACGGTTGGCTGCATGACTGCCATACATTTTGATGAACTTGAAGAGTTAACTCTCATGATCGACATCGGTACAAACGGTGAAATGGTCCTCGGTAACAAAAATCGCCGGATTGCCTGTTCTACAGCTGCCGGCCCTGCTTTTGAGGGAGCAAAAATAAGCTGCGGAATGCGCGGTGCACCCGGTGCTATCGACCATGTCACAATGAAAGACGGCCAGATTGTTTTTCACACGATCGATGACCTTCCGCCAAAAGGGATTTGTGGTTCGGGACTTCTTGATCTGACAGCTGCCCTTCTTGATACAGGCATCCTCAGCGAATCCGGGATTTTGCAGGACAAAATCTATCCGCTCGGAACCTCTTCCATCTCCCTGACTCAGCAGGATATATCAGAAGTACAGTTTGCAAAATCTGCCATTCGCTCCGGCATCGAACTGCTCACGAAACATCTTCATGTGACAGTAAACGATATTAATAAAGTATACCTTGCCGGTGCTTTTGGAAATTATATGAATCCTGCTTCTGCATGCCGGATCGGTATGATCCCACCCGTGCTTCTTGACCGGATAGAAGCCATCGGCAACGCTGCCGGAGAAGGAGCAAAGCGTTGTGCCCTGAACCGCAGGGAATTTGTATACAGTCAGGCGCTTGCTGCCAGAACGGAATTTCTTGAGCTGGCATCCTGTCCGGAATTTCAGGATTGTTATATTGATCATCTGATGTTTGAGGAGGAGATGAAATGAATTATAAAGAATTAGAAAAGCTGGCTCTGGGCAGCGGTTTTACTCATGCAGTTCCACTGGACACCACCACGATTTCTCTGAAGCAGGAAGTCCGTGATATGTGCAAAAACGGCTGCCAGCAATATGCCAGACGATGGAGCTGTCCTCCGGGATGTGGTTCTCTTAACGAACTTCGTGAAATGATCTGTCATTATAAAAAAGGAATTCTCGTACAGACTGTGACAAAATTGGAAGATGAATTTGACTGGGATGGAATGATGAAAGCGCAGAACCGTCACCAGGAACATTTTCATCTGTTCCTGGAAAAGCTCTGCGCCTTTAATCCTGAATTTCTGCCACTCGGCACCGGTTGCTGTATGATCTGTAAAACCTGTTCCTATCCGGATGCGCCCTGCCGCTTCCCGCACAAAAAAATTTCCTCCATGGAAGCCTGTGGCATGGTTGTCTCGGAAGTCTGCCGGCAGAATCATCTGAAATATTATTACGGACCGAATACGATTGCATATGTAGCATGCGTACTGGTT
>CAKRPI010000167.1 GCA_934376945.1 uncultured Lachnospiraceae bacterium
GATACAGAGAATGCGGATGCGTGGTATGGAAAAATTATTCTGGAGCTTTTATGGAAGCGGCTGGGGCTTATCGTGCGGGACGACTATGGAAACTTCAAGATTCTGCATCAGATGATGGAAGAATATCTGGCGGAGCAAAGCAGGAGCTTTCATGTACAGTTTGACCTGGAAAAGAAAAAACTCAGGGACAGAAGGCGGCTGCTTTCCGGTGCCGGTGTAATGGCAGCTGCTATGCTCTTTGGCTTCTATAATTATTACATGAACAGTGTGTTAAAGGAGCAGAAAGAAGAAGCACAGAGGAACGAGTCCGTCTCCCTGGCTTACAGCAGTGAGGAGAAATTAAAAGAGGGGGATCGGATGGAGGCTCTTACTCTAGCACTTCAGGCCCTTCCGGATAAAGGAAACGACCGCCCTTACGTCGTAAATGCGGAGAATGCGCTTACCGATGCCCTGTATATATATGAAGGAGAATCCTATCAGGCAGTACATAAATTAAAGATGAGTACAGCAAACTGGAAGTATGTCGTTACAGAGGACGGCTCCCGTATGGCAGGGCTTGATGAAAACGGTTATGTCCGCTGCTATGATGTACAGTCGGAAAACCTGCTCTGGAGCTATTCTTCGGCTGCTGTGAAGGAAGAAAGCCAGTCTCTTTTGGAAGTCAATCCTTACAGGGAGGACAGAGTTTCCGGAATGTATCTTGTCCCTTCCGAAAATGCAGTGCTGCTTGCGGATAAAAAAGAGGAAGTGGTACTTCTTTCTCTGGAAGATGGAAAAGAAATATGGAGCCGGAGCTATTCGGAGCTGGATGAGGAAATGGTTGGAGATATCCAGCAGATTAATTTGTCAGAAGACGGGAAGATACTCGCTCTTGGCTATAAAATCGGGAAAAGCAATACCTGCAGAAATGAAGACTTTGACAAAGAGGCAGAGTTTAAAAAGGTTGCTTTCCTTGATGTTTCTACGGGCGAACTGCTTTCCAGAACAGAAACGCTTCCGGTATCCTTTTCCATTTACTGTGACTTCACGGAAAATGGTGTATTTACGGAAAATAATCAGGCCTATGGAACCCTTCTGTATCATGCGAGGAGCAAAAAATATCATCTTATTACCATAAATCCACAGACCGGAGAAGTCATGGAAACAGCATGGATAGACCGGGCTGATGTGATGAGTCACCAGGAAGGAATCCTGTCAAAGCTGTATTATCTGCCGCCGGATGAAAAGAATGCAGGGGGATTTCTGGTATATGTTTATGGCTATTCTTATAATATCAGTACTGGTTACACGGGAATTTGTGAGATGGCTTATCTGGAGGAGGAGGCCTCCGGCTGGAATTATCACCGGACCTACAGCTTTGACTTACAGGATCGGGAGGTTCCGGAGCTGATTACTCATGGAGACTGGAATATTTTCATTCATAAGAATCAGATCATAAAAACGAACAGGGTTTCCGGTGAGGAGATCGAGGCAGGGAAAATGCTGGAAGAAGATATCATTTACTATTTCTCTGATGACGAAAAGCTGTATCTGATACTGGCAGACGGAAAGGAATATTCTCTGAAATTTTCTTCTGTAAAAGAGCCAAGCCAGGAGGATGTGTTTGCCTGCAGCATGAGGGTTCAGGATGGAGTTGGAGGTCATGGCAGCAGGGAAAGGTTCGGACTTGTTCCGGAGACAGATGGAAGCAGTGTGATTTTTTACGAATGGATTCAGAGTGATGAGGATCAGATAAGGATCCTGTCAACGGATGAAAAGTGGGATGATTCTTTAAACGGAAGAGTGTTTGTACTTTCTGAGAAAGAATTTCTGTATTTGGAAGATCTGGGACAGGAGGATGGCAGCTATGAGAATCATGGGATGGTTTATAATCAGCAGGGAGAATTGACGGATCAGTTCTCTTTTTCCACAGATGTCACTTTTGTAACAGATGCGCTGCAGGTAAGTGAGGATGGCAATTTTCTGGTAAGTGACCGCTATGTTTATGACAGAGGACAGGAGCAGCTGATTTCTCTGGAGGAACTGCTGCCGGAGAGAGCTTCTGTATTAAATCTCAGGACGGCTGTCACAAAGTCCGGAATACGCTCTCTTTGCCTGGTGGGAAACCAGCTATTGATTTGGAGGAAAGGAAATGAGTATAGTTCCGGCACTCCATATGAGGAAGAGATAGAGCTTTCCAAGATCAATTCCCTTGACTCGAAGAATCATACGGCAAAAGATTTTGAAAGGATTCTTATGGGGAAGAATGGCACGGTGGTTCTTTGCTGTTCAGACGGGGAAGAGACAGAGATTTCACAGATAGCAGGGACAGCAGCGGATTATTATCTTGTCTATTTTATGGAGGAAGATAAATGGGTAAGGATAGAAAATGAGGCAGGGGGCAAAGCATTTCCTGTAATTGCAGTTGGAAATGAGAGTCCGGTTTTTGCAGCCTGTGATTACGATAAGAAAATCCGGATTTATGACGGGGAGAAAGGAACGCTCATTCATGAATATGAAACGAACAGGAACGTAGAATCGATCCGGGAGATGAAATTTATTCTTGGGGACCGTTACCTTGCAGTTCTCACAAAGGAAAGTACTAATGCCTATCAGATCATAAGGCTGGAAGATGGGCAGGTGGTTTATCAGCTCGTGACAGAGGATGACTGGAGCTATGCAAACCTGACCGTTCAGGAAGATATAGCCCATAATCGAATTTACCTGTTTGACAATGAGCATAATACCGATGCAGTGAGCATTGATACCAGTTTTTGGGTGGAACTGGATCGGGTCAAAGGCCTTAGAGGTGTACTTGGAGGAGACAGTCTGATTGTGCAGAATGGATTCAGGGAATTACAGCTGCAGCAAAGGTACGATTTAAGCAGCCTTGTGGAGATGGCTGAAAATGTTCTGACCAGGTAAAACCACTTTCAGGAAAGGAATCAGATTTATGAAAAGAGGATGCATGTTTTTATGTGTGCTGATATGGAATCTCATGCTTTTGAGTGCGCCGGTATCAGCAGTGGGCATAGAGTGGATCTGTGATGAATGTAAGGTTGTGAATCTGCCGGAGTACAAGTTTTGCGGAAACTGCGGAGCGCCCCGCATTTATAAGGAAAATGTAAATGAGCCGGGCCGGATTGATTTTATAGACGATTTTTTCTGGGATAATTCCCAGGGGGGAATCTCAGAGAATTTTATGCTTGATTTCAATACCCTCGTTGTCTCGACAAAGTGTATCAGTTTCTATATCCCGGAATCCTGGAAAAAGGGAATTCAGTTCATATTCGATGAAAAAAGTATCCGTTTCTTTTGTCAGGAGGTTTATCAGTCGGAAGAGGAAGCGGATGGACTGCTGTGCACCGTTTATCGGGAGAAAACAGAACTTTCGGAGAAAGAACAGGATTATATCGGAACGGATGGAGAGTACTGGTATTATTTTGAGCCATCCAGGGAATCTGTGAGTCTGGAGGATGAGGAGATAGAGGAATTGTACAAGGAACAAAGTGCAGAGCTTGCTCTCATCCGGGACAGTATATTAATCGAGTCAGGCAGGTAGCAAAGCGGATTGCGAATGTCCGCTTTACGAGAAGGTTGCAGGAAAGGAGAAGGTTTATGAAAAAGATAGTTGGTTTGCTGCTGGGGCTGCTGGTGTGTATGACGG
>CAKRPI010000168.1 GCA_934376945.1 uncultured Lachnospiraceae bacterium
GCTACTTTGCACACGGCTACCGGACGGAGGATTACATCCGCGCGTATTTTCCGGACGATGGAAGAGGCCGCCTGTATTTTGCAGAGACGGCACACGGAGAGAAGGCAGGACTGATGGTCATCAGCCGCAACGGCTTCACGAATGAGTATCACTATCTGGCACTCTTATGTGTGAAGAAAGAGTTTCGTGGCCAGGGCGTAGGAGCATGGCTGCTGGAGCAGTTTGAGCAGTTGGGCCGCGAGGACGGCAGGCGGAAAGCATCGCTGACCGTCAGCGACTTCAACGTAAGAGCCTTCGAATTCTACAAAGCGAACGGCTACTACGAAGTCGGCATGATTCCGAATGCACTGACAGACGGAATCGGTGAGCATCTGATGCTGAAAGATCTGTGCTGAGAAGAAATCAGCCAAGATTTACTGAATTACAAAAATGAGAGGACAGCCGCATGACAGGGGATGTTGTGCGGCTGTTTTTTGTACGATGTTTTGTAATTAAAAGCGACGATTTCTTTCTTTTTGTCAGATGAGTGATAATATGTGCCGCCTGCTTTTTACAGTTCCATTATAATAGAAGAAAATCTGGAACAGTCCCAAAAAAGTCTGAATTTTTTGGGAGTAAGGGAAAAACAGGAGGTAACAGAATGAGCTTTAAAGTGGCATTTATTGGCGCAGGCAGTCTCGTGTTTGCGCGCACATTATTTACGGACATCATTTCCGTGCCGGAATTCCATAACATCGAGGTATCGTTTACCGATATCAATGAGACAAACCTGGAGCGCACACGCGCGCTCTGCCAGAAGGATCTGGATGCAAACAATATCCCGATTACGATCGAGGCAACGACGGATCGGAGAAAGGCATTTGAGAGGGCTCGTTATATCGTTAACTGCGTGCGGATCGGTGGTCTGGAGGGCTTTGAGAAGGATGTGGAGATTCCGCTGAAATACGGGGTAGATCAGTGCGTGGGCGATACGCTTTGTACCGGGGGCATTATGTATGGGCAGCGTGTGATCGCGGCATTGCTTGATTTCTGCAAGGACATTCGCGAGGTCGCAGAGCCTGGTGCTATCATGCTTAATTATTCCAATCCGAATGCAATGGCAACATGGGCATGCAATAAGTACGGCAAAGTAAAGACGATCGGCCTTTGTCACGGGGAAATTCACGGGGAAATGCAGATTGCGGAGGTGCTTGGTATTCCGCGTGAGGAGCTGGACATCACATGCGCCGGAATCAATCATCAGACCTGGTATATCGCAGTGAAGCATCACGGGGAAGACATGCTGCCAAAGCTGCTTCCGGGCTTTGAGGCACACAAGAAATTCAGCGAGGAAGAGAAGGTGCGAATCGACATCCTGAAGCGGTTCGGCTATTATTCGACCGAATCGAACGGACATCTTTCTGAATATGTATCGTGGTATCGTAAACGTCAGGATGAGATTAAGGACTGGATCAATCTGGACAGCTGGATCAACGGTGAGACCGGCGGCTATCTGCGTGTAACGCGTGAAGAACGCAACTGGTTTGATACGGATTATCCGAAGATCCTTCAGGAGCCGCCGAAAAAGCTGGACGGTTCGGAACGTGGAAATGAGCATTGCTCGTATATCATTGAGTCGCTGGAAACAGGAAGAAAATATCGCGGCCATTTCAACATTATGAATGAGGGCTGCATCACGAATCTTCCATATGAATCTGTTGTGGAAGTGCCATGCTATGTGGATGGAAACGGTATCAGTGTGCCGAAGGTCGGGGATTTGCCGCTTGGCTGTGCGGCGGTGTGCTCGCAGTCGATCTGGGTGCAGAAGCTGGCGGTGGAAGCGGCTGTCCTTGGTGATGTGACGCTTTTAAAGCAGGCTGCCCTGATGGATCCGTTGACCGGAGCAGTCTGCAATCCGCCGGAGGTATGGCAGATGATTGATGAGATGCTTGTTGCGGAGGAAGAATGGCTGCCACAGTACAAAGAAGCGATCGCACAGGCAAAGGAGAATCTTGCGAAGGATGATCTGATTCCGACAAATGAAAATTATCACGGTGCGGTGCGTATAAAAGAAAAGACCGTTGAGGAAGTCGCAGCGGAGCGTGCGGCAAGAAAGATTACGGCGTAAAATATGGAATCTGTCAAGCAGTGATTTTATGTTTGACTTTTACTTTTTCAAGTAGTATAAATAGAAAGGGAGTCTGGAAAGCGGCAGGTGATCCTGCCGTTTTTGCGGCACTATCAAGAATTGCATAATTATATTGCAGGAAAGGGAGTGGCACTATGGACAGTTCAGACAGTCATGGCCGATTATATGGCGGCGAAGCAGAAAATGATGCGGATCACATAGTTACACTCAGAAAGAGCAGTAGCTTTCTTTCCTGACGGAAAAAACTGTGTTTTGTGCGGAAATTTCTGCCATCGCCGTATGCCGGGCGATGGTATTTTTTTGCCCGAAAAGGGCAAGGGATACCTCTGGACGGACAGCGTTTTTACTCAATCAAGTAAACAGTAATACGAATTGTGAGGATTCGTTTTTGCTGAAACTGAGAATGGTAGAATCGCTGTGAGAAAAGACAGAAAGCAGACGAGAATGCTCGGAATGCTTTTCTGTGCGCGAAAACCTGGTGATTTGTCAGAACATATCATCGTCTGGTTTTCTGAAAAAACAGAAAAAGGAGGTAAAAACCCATGGAACCAAATGAAATGAACACATTGACACGTGCGGAAGAGATTCTGCAGATCATTCAAAGCGGAAAGACGGACGAAGAGATCCGTGACGCGCTGGATGATTACCATGAAAATGACATAGCGGAAGCACTGCAGGAGCTGGATACGGAAGGCAGAAAGAAACTGTACCGGATTCTTGGTGTTGAACGTGTATCTGAAATTTTTACGTATATCGATGATGTATCTGAATATCTGGAAGAGCTGCCGCTTGAGCAGGCGGCAGACGTCCTCGAAAACATGGACGCCGACGATGCGGTCGATGCTTTGGAGGATCTTGATGACGAGGAGCAGAAGCAGAAGCTGATCTCCATGATGGATGAGGATTCCACCGAGGATATCAGGCTCATTCAGTCCTTCGAGGAGGATGAGATCGGTAGCATGATGACCACGAACTACGTGACGATCCCGGAACGCTTTACGATCAAGGAAGCCATGCGGTCTGTGGTCAGGCAGGCGCATCACAACGATAATATCAATACGATCTACGTAGTGGATCAGGATGGAAAATATGCCGGCGCCTTTGAGCTGAAGGATCTGATCATTGCGAGAGAATATGTGCCGCTTGATGATATCGTCAGCAAGAGTTATCCGAGTGTACAGGCAAAGGCGAAGATTTCAGATGTAATCGAAGACCTGAAGGATTATGCGGAGGATTCGATCCCGGTTCTGAATGAAGAGGACGAGATCATCGGTGTCATCACGGCGGACGATATCATCGAAGCAGTTGATGATGAGATGAGTGAGGATTACGCAAAGCTGGCAGGTCTTACTGCAGAGGAGGATCTGCAGGAATCTCTGAAAGAAAGCATGCGCAAACGTATGCCGTGGCTGGTGCTGCTGCTTGGACTTGGCCTTGTGGTGTCGAGCGTGGTCGGCA
>CAKRPI010000169.1 GCA_934376945.1 uncultured Lachnospiraceae bacterium
GCTGAGCACGACAGTTCCAAGACGTTTCACTACTTTCATTTCTTTTTCTCCCTTGTTTGTTTGCTGTTTCTATGTTCTAGAAGCCCTTTTTGACTCCATATTTCCGTTTCCGATGCTGCACTCCCGTCAAAGCGGGACAGGTACACGCAGCCTTCCCACTACTTATTGCTCCGCGCACTTGAAGCGGAGCAATGCTTATCTGCGTTCAATTCTACGCTTCCGTAGCTTCCTGCCCTTCGCCGCTGTCCCCGGTAAACCGAAGCCGAATCGCATATTGAGCTGCCTTCAGCTCGTCCGTACAGGAAGGATCCGTTCCCTCCAGCCAGATATGCATGACAACCGGCTTGTCCACTCCCTGTTTCAGAGAAAACATTGCATTATCTTCTGTCAGCGTCATCGCATCGGCCTTTGGCAAGCCAAATGTCCTGAGCTTTCCCTGTGTACTGCTTTCATTTCCCATTCCAGGATCATAAATCCAGGTCTGATCGTCCGCAGTAAATGAAATCCGCATCGCTTCCGGCAGCTGCATCGTCTCCGACATTACCGCCGTTCCGTCTGTACTGTCTTCACTGCTGTTCGCGCTTGTCAGATGCACCACCATATCCTTTTCCGCCATAAAATGCAGTGTCACTTCCAGATAAGCACCTTTTTTATCATCTGCTGCTCTGCCGTTTTCATACGTAAAGGTTACCGCATCCTCCGTCGTTACCGGCTCAAGAGGTGTCTCTTCCATTGAGAATCCTTTTTCACGCTGGATTCGCGCCGCAATTGATTCAAACGACAACGTCTTTACGTACTGATCGATCGTCTGATGCGAATCCAAGTCCATTCTCAGATCCACATCTGCCACGATTTCCAGGCTCATCGTCCTTACCCTCGCACGGTCCGCAATCGAAAACCATGCAACCGTCGCTGCTGTCACCGCCACAAGTGCAAGAAGCACAAGCAACAGCGACGTGTATACACGGCTGCGTAGGGAACGATCCGGGCTTTTTCCGGCGTCCATACTTCCATCCCTGTTCCCGGCAAAGCTTTTTTTACTTCTCTGCCCGCTTTCCCGAATATCATTCTTTCTCTGTGTCTGCTTCATCAGCCTCCCTCCTTCTGGTCAGGTACACCGTAAAAGGCGAGATGAATATCAGCCTCCTGCCAGCTCACACTGTCCGAGCAGTCCGGATCACACCCTTCCAGATAAAAATAAACATCCACCGTGTAAATCCGGTTCAGCTCCATTTCCAGCAGCGCATCGCCCGGCATCGATATCGATGCATTTTGAAATGTCACCGTATAATCTGAAATCGCATGAGACGGATCGGCCGCCGCATGCGCACGCTTTCCGTCCCACGAAAGCACCTGATTCTTTCCAAGTGTCCGGCCATCGATCACGGTATTGTATGTCTGCTGTGTCCCCGGGCTTTCCGATTCCGTAAGCCGCAGAATCACCGCTGAAGAAGCTGCTCCATCAAACATAAGCCCCAGTCTTGATGCCGTCAGAAGTGTACCCGAAGCCTCTCCAAGCACTCCGTCACTCTGATCCAGATAAAGCTTCAGCCTTGTCCCGGATGGCCAGCCTGTACCGACGGCCCGCAGATAAATTCTGCCATGATACAGATACTCTTCCTGCTCCACTCTTCCAAAGGAAGATGCCATTCCGTCCTTTGTAGACGGCGTATAAACAAAGTTCACAAGATCAGCCGTAGATACCGGCATCAGTCGTTCCTGATCCTGGCTGTTTACCTGACGGATCGCAACCGTTTCTTCGTTTCGGAACCCATCGCCACCCATACTGCTGACCTGAAGCTCCAGTGTTTCCTCACCGGTCCTTGCCGACGCCGTGTTCGTCGAAACCTGCCTGTTCGAAGTAAACCAGGCGTAGGTCGCCGCCGAAAGCGCCAGAAGAGCCGCAATTGTCGTCACACACAGAAACCAGGTCCTGAATATATGCTTCATCCACTCTCTCCTCCCTGCCGGTCCGAAGCATCCACACCGGCAAACGCCAGCTGAAGCTCCGAATTTCTGTTCTGAACGGCATTAGAGCACTGCTCATCACAGCCCTCCAGATACAGATAATATTCAACGGTCGCCACCTCATCCGCCTGTAAAGAGACAAGTGCACGGCTGCCAGGCTCATACTCATTTTCCCTTTCCCCGGTCTGTGCCATAAACTGTGAAATATCCATTGCCGGATCATCCGTATACGAGGGCTGCCCATCTCCGCTGATCGATGAAACAACTGCCGAGGTCCCTGCAATGGTTCGGACTGTCTGCACATTTCCCGTTCCGCCAAGGCTGTTTAACTGAAATAAAAACGTTTCCGTTCCACGTTTTGAAGTAATCCGAAAACCAAGCCGCATTGCCGCAAGTGCCTGCGCATCACTGCCAAGCTTCAGCTCATCCCTGTCAAAATATACGTCACACGGTGCATTTTCACATTTCAGATAGACCGTGCCGTGGACTGCCATCTGATTCACCTGTGTATCTGCAGTCCGGTACAGCACCGTAATGCCTTCTTTATTCTGTACCGCTGCCGTAAAAAAATGCTGAAGATCGGACGTTGAAACAGGACTGAGTGACTCCGGATTGCCAGTCAGCACCAGCTCACACGTTTTTTCAAACGGTCCGCCGGACGCATTCGAGATCAGAAGTACCGTATCACCACGGCTGATCGAACCACCCATCGGCGTTACATTGGTAGAGGTCCTGCCTGAAAATGTAAACCATGCATACGTTGAGCCCGTCACGGTCACCAGCAGCAGCACGATCCAAAGCACCGACATCCAAAACGAATGCTTTAATCTCCGAATCTCACGATCCATAGGCAGAAGCCTCCTTTCCGTATCGTTTCATTTTTCATCTGTCTGTTTACCGGCTCACACCAGCGAACGATATCGCCAGATTTTTCAGGGCAGTGTTGCACAGATTTGCCGTACAGTCCTCATCACAACCCTCCAGCCAGATATAAACCTCCACCTCCACCGGAGTGCCTGCCTTTCCGTCCGCAGAACCTTCCACCGTACAGAGCCTGAGTGACTTTGGCTTTAAGGTCACTGTCCCCGCATCCACATCGTAGATGCAGTACGCCCCGGAATCATACGGGGTAAACGGAACCGTTGTGCCGTCGTTCTTCGCGCAGTCCAGTACATAGCCTTCGCGACCGGTCGCCGTATTATATTGCTTCTGCGGATTTTTCTGATTGCTGATCTCAAAAATGTATTCACCGGTCATCTCCTGATTCTGCCCGGCCTTATGTACCACCAACCCGACACGGATTGCAGACGAGATCGGATTATCCTTATCACTGTCCTCAAATCCGATATTGGACAGATAAATATCCATTGCCCCTCCGCTCGTACGCAGAAACAGACTGGTCTGGTAATAATCACGATCCGTTTCCCTGCTCTTTCCAAACAGACCTGCCACAAGAGGCGGCTGCGAATCCGTACCGTCGATAAACTTCGTCACCTTCTGAAATCCGCCGCTGATCTGATTCGTCGACACCGGCGTCAGACCCTCAAAGCTGTCCAGAATCGCCGCCGAACCGTACGTTCCGTCGTATGAATTG
>CAKRPI010000170.1 GCA_934376945.1 uncultured Lachnospiraceae bacterium
AGATGCTGACAAGAGGGGGCGCAAAGGCAGAAAAATATAAGAATCCGGACATGAATTCGACATATTTATAAAGTATAGTCGTTACAGTATGGGCAAAGAAGAGGGAGAATAAATCAGATTTCTGGGCGAGCATGGGGCACCGGGTTTCCTACAAGAAGGACCGCGAAAAATTTGTGTTGCTTTATCATGGATGCATGATGTATGAGTTGATGGAATTGTGATGGAAATCAGGGCAGAAGATCCGGACTATGGAGATTGGAAAAGTAATGGGAGAAATACAGGAAACGGCTGAGACCAGGGCGGAACAAAATTATCAGAAATTCAGAACGACGAAGCAGGAAACGCTGCGCCTTCAGGCTGCGCTTGCCGGATTTTTTGAGGAAGAGAAAGTGGGAATCACAGCGGAGCGAAAAGGAGAGTATGCAGCTTATCTGAAAAAACGGATTCGCCCTGCGTTGCAGGCACTTTTGAAGGAAAACAGGATCGATGAGATGGAAAAACTGCAGGAACTGGGCTGGTTTAGCGCGGAAATTCTGGAGGAGCTGATCGTGAAGGCACAGGAGGAAGGGCGGCTTTCGGCGGTGATTCGGCTGATGCGTGTAAAAGCAGAAAAGTACGGATATAAGGATCGAGATTTTGAGATTTAATCCAGCCCATCAGAGTGTGAAATCCTGCGTCGGATATCTTTGCCGTGCGTCAGCACGCCTGCAGATATCTTCCTTGTCTTTCGCACTCTGCTGAACTGCCTTAAATGTATTATTTACGAGGATCGCTATAGATCCGTGGCAGAGATGAGAAAAATCAGAAAATAAATTCGTGGAAAAATCGCATGAGAAGAATGAACCTGGGAAGATAATTTGAACGCAGATAAGCATTCATCCGCTTTAAGTGCGTGGAGCACTAAGCGGTTGCGTTCATGAGCAAGTAGCGAAGCGGATTGCGAATGTCCGCTTTACAGAAAGAGTGGAAATGGAAGAAAAAAAGAGCGAACACAGCATAAAAAAGACAGCAGCTTCATCGAAAGAACACCTCGGACTGCGTATCCTGAACTACTGCCGCAGCGAGCTGTATGCACAGTATCCACAGATGGATCTTGCGTTTGCGGCGCTTTCGGCGGAACCTTCCAGACGGACAGAGACGGCCGGGACAGATGGCAGCAGTCTCTTTTTTTCGCCGCAATTTCTGATCGAAGCGTACGCAGAGAGTCCGCAGAAGGTTTTGCGCGGTTATTTTCACCTTCTGCTGCATTGCCTGTATTTTCATCTGCAAAGACCGCAGCAGTATGAGACGCGGCTGTGGAATCTGGCGTGTGATATTACGGTGGAGCAGATTGCAGAGCGGGAAATGAAAAAATGGGGAAATAGCTGCCACTTTAACAGCGAAAGCGGAGAACGGCAGGAATCAGGCGAGAAAACAAAAAGTCCAATTGAAGAAAAAAGCAGTCAGGGGACGAAGGCAAATCAGCAAAGGAATGAAAAAAGCAGTTTAAGCAAGGAAAAGGATCACCAAGGTGTACAAAAAGCCCCAAATTTAAGATGGTCACAGGCAGAAAAAAGGGAAGAAATTCGCCGCGATGTATGGCGGCAACTTACAGGGTGTGCGGCATCCGCGGAGTCAGTTTATGAATCACTGCAAAACGGCGTGTTTCCATATTCACTTGGGCAGATGGAGGCAGCTTTTTGTTTCGATGATCACAGTCTGTGGGAGGTTCCGAAAGAACAGCAGGCGGAAATTCGCAGAAAATGGGAGAAAATCCGAAAAGAATCCGGAAATGGAGGCAGCCGGGCGGGTGGTACATCGGCAGGCAGCGGGAGTGGAAGCTTTCAGGAGACGCTGGAAATTACGAAAAAGAGCAAGGGAGATTACCGGAAGTTCCTGCGGCAGTTTGCGGTGCTGCGTGAAGAACTCAAGCTGGATCAGTCGAGCTTTGACTATATTTATTACAGCTATGGGATGGAACATTACGGCAATATTCCATTGATTGAGCCTCTGGAATACAGCGAGGTGAACCGGCTGGAGGAGCTTGTGATTGCGATTGATACGTCCGGATCGTGCACCTCGGAGATGGTGGAGCAGTTTCTGGCGGAGACGTATGCGATTCTGTCGGAAAAAGAGAATTTTTTTGAAAAGATGAATGTCTACCTGATTCAGTGCGACTGCTGCATTCAGAATGTAACGCATATTACATCGCGCAGTGACTGGGAGATGTGCGGAAAATACGTGGAGATACAAGGGCGCGGCGGCACAGATTTCCGGCCGGTATTTGGGTATATAGAAAATCTGAAGCAGAAAAAAGCCTTAAAAAATCTGAGGGCGCTGATTTATTTTACGGATGGGGACGGCATTTACCCGGAGCAGCGGCCGGAGTATGAGACAGCATTTGTTTCACTTGGAAAAAGCAAACGGCAGATTTATACGCCGGACTGGGTGCGTCGGATGTCTATCTGACCAGATTAGTTGAGTTAAGTTAAGTAATTCCCTTGCAAGGTTGCGCAGTAGATGGCTTGTTTGTAACATAAGTAAGGCAAGCTTGCTTATGAAGGTGTTTTTAAGTATTATTAAGCATTATTAAGAAAGAGTTGTTTACGGAATTTTGTAAGGGAGGAAAGATATGCTGACTTACCACAGAACAACAGAATCAGAAAAATACGAAATTGCAGATTGGAATTATGAGGGCGATTATGCCATTTATAATCTCACGCCATATGAGGAACAGAAGAAAAAACATTCCGGGCTTGCAAATGAGAAGAATCTCTTTTATTCTTTTTATGATGATAAAACGCTGATTGGTTTTATCAATCTCTATGAGGAGGAGACGGAAGTTTTCTTCGGGATCGGAGTGAAGCCGGAGTGCTGCTGCAAAGGATACGGACAGGAGATGGCGAAGATGGCGAGGAAGCTGTCTGTGCAGCTCTTCCCGGAAAAAGGGCTGTATCTTGAAGTGCGGACATGGAATAAAAGGGCAGTCAGATGTTACGAAAAGTCAGGGTTTCATATCGCAGGAGCTCCAATTGTCCAGACAACCGGAGCGGGCGAAGGGGAATTTTACCGCATGGAGGCGGAGAAATAACAGTAGTTCGCCGAGAAAGGATATCATGAATATACAGGATGCAAAAGATGAGATTATCCATACGCTGCAGGCGTATCACAGAAAAGACGCGACGGGAAATTACTGTTTTCCGGTGACCAGACAACGGCCGATTCTGCTGATGGGACCTCCGGGAATCGGAAAAACGGCCATCATGGAGCAGATTGCAGCACAGTGCGGCGTCGGGCTTGTCGCTTACACGATCACGCATCACACGAGACAGAGCGCGGTCGGTCTGCCGAAGATTGTGATGAGAACGTATGACGGGCAGGAAGTAAGTGTGACGGAATATACCTTAAGCGAGATCATTGCATCGGTGTACGACTGCATGGAGCGAACCGGGAAAAGAGAAGGTATCCTTTTTATCGATGAGATCAACTGCGCCTCTGAGACGCTGGCACCGACGATGCTGCAGTTTCTGCAGAATAAGA
>CAKRPI010000171.1 GCA_934376945.1 uncultured Lachnospiraceae bacterium
GAGCAACTCTATACTGTATATTTTGATGAAAAGGATAGAGATGAGGTAGACCGAATACTACAAGATTATGGATCAGAAGAAAATCTATATTGATTTAAGCCTAAGAAATTGGGCTTTTTTAATTTTTTATAAATTTTTTTCAATTTTTTTGAACCAAGTTATAAACTTTTACGTCTCCATAGTGAAGGGAAGATAAGAAAGCTTATCTAAGGGTAAAAAACTATGGAACAATTAAGAGAAAAAATGATGAATCAAACATCTGTGGCAGGAGTGCAGAAGTACATGCATCAGTTTAACAAGGGGACTCGTAAAGATAAAAATGGCAAGGGAACAGGAAATCACAAGAATGATATCGTGTTCAAAGAAGTAGAGAATAGTTTTGGAAATATTGATCGTTGTTTAAAGGTGTTGGCACGATATGTATATATACAGATAGAAAACGCAAAAGTAATGCGTGTCTATGATGTATATCATGATGAAGAAAAGAAATGTGGATCGAATCTGAAACATTGTCAGTTATATGGAAATGCGGTATATGAATATCATGAAAGAACAAAGAAAAAGAATTGTCGTTATCCAGTCTATGAAATCATGCTAAAAGATATTCACGATTTAACAACATTGGATGTATCCACATGTGAATATAGAGCAGCGAATGTTGAAGAAATCAAGGATTTTTGTAGAAGTCTAAGAAATACGTTTGAAACATATTGTTTAAATCGATTCATGGGAAAAGACAGAGTTGTATATGTAGATTGGAATACAAATGTAGAAATGCCAGAAGATTATAGCTATAGAAATACGGATTATGGATTCTATAGAAGTGTATTGAATCGCATTGAAGAAATTGAAAATCGAATTCAATAATGGCGATTATCTTAAGAAATTAAAAAGATACTTTAGTAAGCTAAGGATATAAAAGATAGCTGAATGTGAAAAGAGGGACTGAACGTGAATCAAAAAGAAAAATTAATGTGTGCAGTAAAAGGGTTTGTTGGAACCGTTTGTATTGCGATAGCCGCTTATTATGTAATGAAGTATTTGAATGTACAGTTTCATGATAATCATCCTATTGATTGTCAAGCGCTTAAAGTATATAGAAATGCGATTTTCTTCTATTTACCTCAAACCGCATGGATTCAATATATCGAGAATAAATGTATTCTTGTTTTAATGGTATTTGGTGGTCCTATTGTCATTGGACTTCTTGGATTGGTTGGAGTTGGATTTGTCATTGAGGGTGCAAAAGTATATATTCAGGAATGTAAAAAAGAAACATATATGAAAAAGTGTGCAATGTATCAGGAAGAATTAGAAAAATATCATTATATTTATGATTAATTACAAGTTAGGATGGCCACGGAAGATATTATAAAAAATTTTAAGTTCGGTATTGCGCTTGCGATTATACTTACTTGTTTACAATCGTATGGTTAATAGTAATGGCGATTTTTGATTAAAAATAAATGATGTATGATTAAAATAATATTGTAAATGTGATAAAATTCATTTACGGGTGTCATATTTCAGGCTTTTATGTATTAATAAATTATTAAAAAAGAGGGATATATTTTAAATGATTGGTTAGTATAAATCAGAAAATAGGAAAGATTAAAAGGGGTGTTGGGATATATGAAAAAATGTATTAAATGTGGTCAAGTATATGAGGATAAGTTTGATTTTTGTCAAAAGTGTGGTACTAAACTTGAGTTGATCGAAGAGAATGAAAAAGTAGATGATGTTGTGGAGTCTATTGAAGAACAGAAAGTAATTTTGCCAAAAACAGATGTTGCGGAAGAAAAAAAGGTAGAGAAAACGGAGAGTGTAGTTTTACCAAAGATTCCAGTAACAGAAACTAAAAAGGATACTTCAAAAGAAGCTTCACAGAGTATGAATGATTTTGCTCAAAAAGTAAAAGCTTCCGTTGAAAATTCTAGATTTGATTTAAAGAGATTATATTTATTGATAGCATCTATTGTTGGTGGTGTTATTGTTCTTTTTATTACAATCTCATTATTCTTTAAATATAAAAGTGTAACAAATACACTTTATGATATGAGTGGATTTGAAGAATTGTACAAGGCATTAGGTACAGTAAAAACAAGTGTCACGTTCTTCTATATTGTATTCTTATTGAATTTAGTTGTGATTGGTGGATATATTTATCGTTTGGTTAAATTGAAGGATAAGAGAAAGAGTTCTTTATTAGCCTTTGGAACCGTGGGTGTAAGTGAAGTAATCGCGTTAACTTTATTACCTACAGTTATTCGAGTTGGTCAAATTCTAAAAGCTGTTAATGCCGTAATAAACGGAAATTGGGATGCTGCAAAATCCGTAACTGGATCTGCTCTATCATTATATTCAAATACAACAAGCATTAAAGTATCTGTTGTGTTATTATTAATTGCTGAAATTGCTACAATTGCTGTTTCTGCTTATACGATCTATTTGGAACGTACGGATAAAGAATTGTCAGTAGAAGATTTACAAAAATCGGGTGAAAATATGATTGGTTCTTTAAAGGAATATGTAAAAACAGAAAAAGGTAGAAAGAATGCGATCATTGTTGCTGGAGTTAGTGGTGCTTTAGTTATTTGTCTTCTTGGGACTGGGGTATATAATGTAGTTAAGAAAACACCAGTAAATTTAATGACTGCTTGTAAAGTGGATTTTGAAGGTTATGATGGTGCGGGCTATGTTGATAGTGATTATTCTTTTGGTTGTGAACCAGATTATGATAAGACAAACTCAGATATTAGTACTTTTATGGATACAGTCTCTTATTCAATCGATAAATCAAGTGGGTTATCGAATGGGGATACAGTCACAGTTACAGCTAAATATTCTGAGGCAACCGCAAAGAGTTTGAAATTAAAAGTTAAAGAATCTTCAAAAACTTTTAAGGTAAAAGGGTTGACTAAAGTATACAAAGAATGGTCTGATATTCCTAAGAAAACAAGAGATGGAATTTTAGAAAAGACAAAGAATAAGATTGAAAAGAAGGCAAAAAAATATTCGGACTATTATTTTGAGGAAGAAACAATTACCGTGAATTCAATTCAACATACGGCTACTTATTATTCGTATGATAAAGATTATGGTACAGGAGAAGCCGTAGTTGTTTATAAAGTAGATCTTTCAGACAAGCATGATGATGAAACGGATAACTTAATATTATATTATTGTATGACTGTAACCGTTGATGGCGATTTTAAAACAACAGATCCATCTAATTTTAATGAATCTGTATATTATTATGAAAAAGAGGATGATGATTCTGAGACAGATATTTTAGATGAAATTATGAGTGACAATGATTTAACTGAGGATGATTTAGTTCAATACGCAGGTTAGTAAAAGGAGAGTTAGATGATGAAAAAGTGTGGATATTGTGGTTTTGAAAACGAAGAGGATGCAGTGTTTTGTGGTTCTTGTGGTAAAAAGC
>CAKRPI010000172.1 GCA_934376945.1 uncultured Lachnospiraceae bacterium
TCGGAAGAGGTATGAGAGGGCAATCAAGAGGGCTCGTAAATTGCTTGTAAAGGAGATGATGCTGTATGGAGAATAACAGATATGATGATATACATATACAGGAAGATCAGCATAACGAGGTGGTTCACACATTTTCAGCGGAGTACGAAGCCCAAAAGAATAAGCTGCTGGATGGGATAAAGGATGTTGAGGAGTACAATGGGCATATTGGAAAAGGGAAGAACTGGTTATTGTCCGGACAATTTGCAAAGGTGGCTGTAATATTAATATGTGCAGTGATATTGCTCCCGGTATCAATCCATGCCGCTGTCACGGTGTACAGATTCACAGTCAGCCAGGATGGACATACAGCTACGGGCACAATCCAGACAAATGAAGACGGTGAAACTTATGATGCTGATACTGCCAGAAGGTATATAGAGGTGGATTTCAGTTATCTGCCTGCCGGTATGATCCGTGTTGAGGAGAGTAAGTATGATATGTCAGATGGACAATCTGACATGGGATTGTCCATTGCTGCAGATAAGTGGGATGGAAAGTCGTATGATGTGGTGAACAGGGATGTGGAGAACTCCAGGACATTAAGCGCGGGCAAGTACGAATATCTGTTGTTTGAGAGAGGCGGTGTGAACTACTCATTCGACAGGCTGGTGTATATCCCAGTGAAGGAACACGCAGTCATCATAACAATGTATGTCGGACGAGCTATTTCGGAGACTGATCTGGCAAAAGTGATCGCAGGGATGTCAATAAATGAAGATATAGGAGATGATCCTGCGAAATGGACCCTGGTAGGAGACTATATACTAGATGATTCCTATGTCAGTGAAAATACAGAGACGGATACTGAACCGCTGAAGGACAGGCTTACCAAAGTGAATGTAAATGAAGAATTTGTCAGAGGCGGATATGAGATGACAGTCAAGGATATAACAGTATATGACAATATCGGTGAAATAGAACAAAGCGATATGGTGTATTGGTTTGGTGAGCTTGACAGCAGGTTTGTGGATGAAGACGGAAAGTTTAAGACTGTCAGATGCAGACGGCTTATAGAGACAACGGATGATACGTTTTCAAGATGGGACAATTATAATGACAGCAGTCTTCGGCTGGTGGCTGTTGATATGACGTATAAAGGAGATACGATGGGAGGCACAGATGAGATGAGGGATGATCTTGCATTTTATCTGGACAGAGGGGAGATAACCCCGGACGGCGGAATGAAGCACCCTGAAACAACAAATTACTATTATTCTGGTGAGAATGTTAGTGCGCAGAATAGTCAGGAAATGACATATGTATCACCTGCGTACGCAGAGATTGATGGTCAGAAAGCGGAACTGGTTGATATGGGAATAACCATGAGCAGAGATGGAGAAGAGCATGATATGAAAGTTTATTTCCTTGTTGATGAGAGTGAGATCAAAGATTCGTATATGGAGATAACTTATGGTGGCTGTAATACACAATATTTTGATTATGCAACGATATATCTTGGAGATGGAAAATAACGAAGAAGCAATGAGTATACTACAGAGGATGAAAAAAAGAAGGGAGCGTGTGGCGGATATGAAGAAAAGAAGATGGATGGTGTGTGCGGCGGCAATGTGTATGCTGTTTGTGTGTGGTGGATGTACAGATAAGAAAAACAATGTCGGAACATCGGTCATAGAGGGGGATGATGTGAGGGAGTATAGCCGTGGAAGTGACAGTTCTACCGCTGAAAAAAATGATTTTTCAGAGCTTAAAGATGGCGACAGTGTGGGAGGACTCACAAATACTCTTGACATTCCGAACAGCGCAAATATAGATATTCCGGTGAAAAACTGTGGAACGGTTGAGTCAGCCAGCATAAATACCGATCATATAAAGGTTCCGGATACCGACAAGATGTATGTTAAGAAATTTTCTATGGGGAAGATAGGCGCTGCAGACAGAGAGACGATATTAAAGAGTGTATTTGATGAGGAAGATGGCGTATTTGAATATCCATATGATCTGAAGGATGAGGTTGGACAGGAGCAGAGAGATGAGATATTTGCACACAAGGGAGTGGATGTGGATTACAGCAAGGATTATTTTATCGGCAAGATAGATGGTGCGGAATATATTCTTTATTTCAATGACCAGTCCTGGGTATCTGATGAAGGTTTTAATATGAGCCTTGCAGCAGATGGTGATATACCCGAGGACATGGCACAGCTGGGTGCCTGTATGATCTGGCACACTACTTTTTCCCAGCAGGATCTGGATTATATGAAGGAGAATGATCCTCTGGGATCCAGCATAGATGAAAATAACAAGTGTAATATGACAGAGGATGAAGCTGTGGCGAAGGCCATGGATTACATGGCAAAATGGGGCTTTAAGGATGTGGTAGTCACATCCGAGAGTGAGCTGTACACGGAATATGAAGATATCGAAGGTGCTGCGGTGGGATATGAGAAGAATGGTTATGGGATAACCTTTGAGGCTTCAGTGAATGGACAGGAGATCTACCAGCCAGATGCATTTGGAATAGATACTATATCGCATCAGAGTAAGTCAGAAAATGGATATTCAGGATCAGATTATTATTACATGGAGAGATCCGAGTACAACATATGTTTTAACTCAGATGGAATATTGTCATTTTCATGCACGTGGCCGATGAAGTCGGATGATGATCTTACAGAGGCCGGTGACCTGATCAGCTGGGATGCGGCTGTGGACAAACTCAAGGAGTGTATGCCGGAACATTTCAAGGATTATTCAGGCTATAGCAGTGTAGAGTTCAATGATGTGCGCCTGACATATTTCAGAGTGAAAACCGGTGAAGGAGAGTATGAGGCTGTTCCTGTGTATGTGTTTGCACAGATAGATGGTGACAGGGATGATGATACATATCCAATCCAGCTTGTGATGCTGGATGCCAGAGATGGAAGTGAAGTCAGCATGGTACAGGATCAGGCGAGATTTTTAAACGAGTAGAGGGAAGAGGATAACAGTGTGGGTGCACGGCATATACTTCATATGCCGTGCATTTTTTGTGTGACGGCAGCCTGGCATCAGCGTCGATATTGAATACTGTGCAACAGGAAAAAAGAAAATAAAGAAAATAAAAAAAGGATTATGAGAAAAAAGTCAGAATAATATAAATGTGTGGTTAGTAAGATATGATTTGTAAGAGATACTGTTAGGTTTTGTATGTATATGTAGATAGGAGAATTCTATGACGATACGCGAAGAACAGGAGAGACAGGAGCATCAGATGCTGAGTCCGTATGCGGCATTCAGCGATCAGTCGCGGGGAAGAGAACGTGATGAGGAGCAGTGTGATCTCAGAACAGTGTATCAGAGGGATCGTGACCGGATCCTGCATTG
>CAKRPI010000173.1 GCA_934376945.1 uncultured Lachnospiraceae bacterium
GACTTCGCATGAGTTATTCGCGCCGGAAAGAAGTTCTTGAGATGCCGAATCTTATTGAGGTTCAGAGAGACTCTTACAAGTGGTTCCTGAACGAAGGACTTAAAGAAGTCTTTGATGATATCTCACCGATCGAGGATTACGGCGGAAAGCTGAGCCTTGAATTTGTGGATTTTAAACTGTGTGAAGACGATGTGAAGTACTCGATTGAAGAGTGTGTGGCGCGTGATGCTACGTATGCAGCGCCGCTGAAGGTAAGGGTTCGTCTCCATAATAAAGAAAATGATGAGATCAGCGAGCATGATATTTTCATGGGTGATCTTCCACTGATGACAGTTACCGGCACATTTGTTATTAATGGTGCAGAGCGTGTAATCGTCAGTCAGCTTGTGCGTTCACCTGGTATTTATTATGCGATTGCCCACGATAAGCTGGGTAAGGAACTCTATTCCTGTACGGTTATTCCGAACCGCGGTGCGTGGCTGGAATATGAGACAGACTCCAACGATGTATTTTATGTACGTGTAGACCGTACCAGAAAGCTTCCGGTAACGGTTCTCATTCGTGCACTTGGCATCGGTTCTAATGCAGAAATTATAGATTTGTTCGGTGAGGAGCCGAAGATTGTTGCGACTCTTGCGAAGGATACCTCTGAAAATTATCAGGAAGGTCTTCTTGAATTGTATAAGAAGATCCGTCCGGGAGAGCCGCTGGCAGTAGAGAGTGCCGAGAGTCTGATTATGAGTATGTTCTTCGATCCGCGCCGTTATGATCTGGCAAAGGTCGGAAGATATAAATTTAATAAGAAACTGCTGTTCCGCAACCGTATTGTCGGTCATGTGCTTGCAGAAGATGCAGTAGATCCGACTACCGGTGAAGTTCTGGCAGAAGCTGGTACGGAAGTGACCCGCGAGCTGGCAGATACCATTCAGAACGCTGCAGTACCATACGTCATGATCCAGACGGAAGAGCGTAATGCAAAGGTTCTTTCCAATATGATGGTAGATCTGTCTGCTTATGTAGACTGCGATCCGAAGAGTCTTGGTATTACGGAATTAGTATACTATCCGGTACTGGAAAAAATATTGGAAGAAAATGAAAATCTGGATGACATCAAGGATGCAATTCGGAAATCAGTTCATGAATTGATCCCGAAGCATATCACAAAGGAAGATATTTTTGCTTCCATCAATTACAATATGCATCTGGAGTACGGTATTGGCACGGATGATGATATCGACCATCTGGGCAACCGTCGTATTCGTGCGGTAGGTGAGCTGCTTCAGAATCAGTATCGTATCGGTCTTTCCAGACTGGAAAGAGTTGTACGCGAGCGCATGACAACTCAGGAGATTGAGGGCATTTCCCCGCAGTCCCTGATTAATATCAAGCCGGTAACGGCTGCTGTGAAAGAGTTCTTTGGATCTTCTCAGCTATCTCAGTTCATGGATCAGAACAATCCGCTGGGTGAGCTGACTCACAAGAGACGTCTTTCCGCGCTGGGACCTGGTGGTCTGTCAAGAGACCGTGCCGGATTCGAGGTACGAGATGTACACTATTCTCATTATGGAAGAATGTGCCCGATTGAGACCCCTGAGGGACCGAATATCGGACTGATCAACTCCCTTGCATGCTATGCAAGAATTAACGAATACGGTTTTGTAGAGGCACCGTATCGTAAGATCGACAAAACAGATCCGAAAAATCCGCGCGTCACAGATGAGGTTATCTACATGACCGCAGATGAAGAGGATAATTACCATGTAGCACAGGCGAACGAAGCGCTGGATGCAGAAGGACACTTCCTGCGCAAGAATGTTTCCGGTCGTTACCGCGAGGAAACGCAGGAGTACGAGCGCAGCATGTTTGATTACATGGATGTGTCTCCGAAAATGGTATTTTCTGTGGCTACAGCACTGATTCCGTTCCTGCAGAATGACGACGCAAACCGTGCGCTGATGGGATCCAACATGCAGCGTCAGGCCGTGCCGCTTCTTACTACAGAGGCTCCTGTCGTAGGTACAGGACTTGAGGTTAAGGCAGCGGTTGACTCCGGTGTGTGCGTGGTCGCAAAACGTGCCGGTGTCGTAGAGCGTTCCGAGTCAAACCGTATTATCATTCGTGCAGAGGATGGTACGAGAGATGAGTATCATCTGACTAAATTCAAACGAAGCAATCAGAGTAACTGCTATAATCAGCGCCCGATCGTATTTAAGGGTGAGCGCGTAGAGGAAGGCACAGTCATTGCAGACGGTGCGTCAACTGCAAATGGCGAGATCGCACTTGGAAAGAACCCGCTGATCGGATTTATGACCTGGGAAGGTTACAACTACGAGGATGCTGTTCTTCTGAGTGAGAAGCTGGTTATGAATGATGTTTATACATCAGTTCATATGGAAGAGTATGAAGCAGAGGCACGTGATACGAAGCTTGGACCGGAGGAAATCACTCGTGATGTTCCGGGTGTCGGTGATGATGCGCTGAAGGATCTGGATGAAAGAGGTATCATCCGTATCGGTGCAGAGGTACGTGCCGGCGATATTCTGGTTGGAAAGGTTACTCCGAAGGGAGAGACCGAGCTGACAGCAGAAGAGCGCCTGTTGCGTGCAATCTTTGGAGAAAAGGCTCGCGAGGTTCGTGATACGTCTCTGAAGGTACCGCATGGAGAGTATGGTATTATTGTTGATGCAAAGGTATTTACGCGTGAAAACGGTGATGAGCTGGCTCCTGGAGTTAATCAGGCAGTGCGTATTTATATTGCGCAGAAGAGAAAGATTACAGTCGGCGATAAAATGGCAGGCCGTCATGGAAACAAGGGTGTCGTTTCCCGTGTACTTCCGGTAGAAGATATGCCGTTCCTGCCGAATGGACGTCCGTTGGATATCGTGCTGAATCCGCTGGGCGTGCCGTCTCGTATGAATATCGGTCAGGTCCTTGAAATCCATCTGAGCCTGGCTGCAAAGGTACTTGGATTTAACGTTTCCACACCGGTATTTGACGGTGCAAACGAAAATGATATTATGGACACTCTTGATCTTGCGAACGATTACGTAAACATGGAGTGGGATGAGTTCAAGGAGAAGCATGGCGATGAGCTGCTTCCGGAGGTACTGGATTATCTGTACGAAAACCGTGACCACAGAGCACTGTGGAAGGGAGTTCCGATCTCCCGCGACGGAAAAGTAAGACTTCGTGACGGTCGTACAGGAGAGTATTTCGACAGCCCGACTACGATTGGACACATGCACTACCTGAAGCTGCATCATCTGGTTGATGATAAGATCCATGCACGTTCAACCGGCCCGTACTCCCTTGTTACACAGCAGCCGCTGGGTGGTAAAGCTCAGTTCG
>CAKRPI010000174.1 GCA_934376945.1 uncultured Lachnospiraceae bacterium
TATGCATATGTTCTTTGACTTTATCCCAAGGTACAAAATATCCAGCTCCATGTTCACAGAAAATAGATCCTGTTGGATTGTTTAAATCGGCTTCACTATCATAGTTTGTTTCTTCAATGATTTTGTCTTGGTCTACACATTCATGATAGTCTTCTAATTCACAAATGAATTGTCCTTTTCCTTTTGTATACGCAATGACATCCTTTTGATAATCCATTAATAAACGTACAGGCCCTGTTCCTTTAATGTGAACTAGATTGTTTATGTCTTCTTCAATTTTAAAAGTGCAATGCTTATTTTCTAAATCAAATAGGGCTTTTGAAACATATTGATTTTCAATGATCAATTCAAAATTGTAATAAGGCTCTAGTAATATGCATTGGGCTTCTTTTAATCCTTGTCTTATGGCACGATAAGTAGCTTGTCTAAAGTCACCGCCTTCTGTATGTTTTAAATGGGCTTTACCAGCAATTAAAGTGATTTTTATATCTGTAATAGGTGATCCAGTTAATACACCTTTGTGTTGTTTTTCTTTTAAATGCGCCAAAATCAGGTTTTGCCAGTTTAAAGCTAATTCATCATTTGGACAATTGGATTCGAATACAAGACCTTTTCCTCTTGGTAATGGTTCGAGCTTTAAATGGACTTCGGCATAGTGTCTTAAAGGTTCAAAGTGACCAACACCAATGACTGTATTTTGGATGGTTTCTTTAAATAATACCTTTCCTGTTGTAAAACCAACTTTTACCTTAGATCTTTTCTCAATTTCTTTCTGAAGGATTTCCATCTGAATGGATCCCATTAAGCGTAAAAAGATTTGTTTTGTTTGTTCATCATATTCAATTTGGAGTTGTGGATCTTCTTGGGCAAGTACACTGCAATAACGCATCATAGTAAGAGCATCGACGCCTTCTGGAAGTAGTAATTGATAATTCATGTAGGCATTTAATAGAGGCTTAGTTGTATCAGACTCAAAGCCAAGTCCTTGTCCTACTTCATAATTGTTTAATCCTTTTAATGCACAAATCATGCCTGGGTAGGCTGTTTGAATCATTTCAAATTGTTTTCCATTATATAAACGAATCTGATCTACTTTTTCATCTGAGTCAATTTTATCTTTGGCATTTAATATCCCACCCGTAATCTTTACGTGCGTTAGTCGATTGCCTTGATCATCACTTGAAATCTTGTATACGCGAGCACCAAAATCTTTTGGATATTCTTTAATAAAGGATAAATCGACAATTGCATTCATTAAATCTTCAATGCCTTGTATTTTTAATGCAGATCCAAAGAAAACAGGGAAGCATTCCCTCTTAAAGATGGCTTGTTGAAGAAGAGCTGTATCAATTTCTTCTGTTTCTAGATAGCGATTCATAATATCTTCATTCAACATGGATAGTTCATCTTCCGCATCTTCAGATTTAAAATCAATGCAGTTCGATGAAAAATGCGTTTTTAAATCATGCATGAGCTCTTCTTTTGTCTTATAACTAATGTCCATTTTATTGATAAAAATCAATGTAGGAATCTTATAGTGGTTTAAACATTTCCAAATAGTTGAAGTATGTGATTGAATGCCATCTTGGCCATTGATTAAAAGGATGGCTAAGTCTAATACTTGCAGACTTCTTTCCATTTCACTTGAAAAATCAACATGGCCAGGTGTATCAATCAAGTAGACTTCACTATCTTTCCAATGAAAGTGTGCTTCCTTTGAATAAATTGTAATGCCTCTTTCTCTTTCTTGATTGTCATAATCTAGATAGGCATCCTGATGGTCGACACGGCCTAGTTTTCGTATGGTTTTTGATGTATAAAGCATGCTTTCAATGCACGTTGTTTTTCCTGCATCGACATGTGCTAATATTCCTGTTACTATATGTTTCATAATCATTATTTTAGCATGTTGACGCAAATGATAAAATAGAGATAGAGTTTTTCGGAGGAAAAATAATGAAAGTCTTAATGTTAAATGGAAGTCCACATGCAAGTGGTGTAAATGATTTGGCTTTACGCGAAATGGAAGCTGTGTTTAAAAAAAATGGTGTTGAAACTGAAATTGTACAAGTTGGAAATGTAGCTGTTCGAGGGTGTATGGCATGTGGTGCATGTATGAATTTAGGTAAATGCGTATTTGATGATATAGTAAATGAAATTGCATCTAAATTTGAGCAGGCAGATGGATTAGTCGTGTCAAGTCCAGTCTATTATGCTAGTGCGAATGCGACATTGATTGCGGTATTAGATCGTTTATTCTATAGTACTCGTTTTGATAAGACGATGAAGGTAGGTGCAAGTGTTGTATCTTGCCGTCGTGGGGGAGCAAGTGCTACTTTTGATGAATTAAATAAATATTTTACGATTAGTGGAATGCCTGTTGTATCGAGTCAATATTGGAATTCGATTCATGGAAATAATGCACAGGAAGGCAATCAAGATGAAGAGGGGAAACAAACAATGCGTGCTTTAGCTCGTAATATGACATTCTTAATGAAGAGTATAGCCTTGGGTAAAGAAAAATATGGTTTGCCTGAAAAAGAAGTAAGAAAGGGTACGAATTTTATTCGTTAAAAGGTAATTATATGGTGAATTTAAGACATCCAGATAATATATTTTATGATCGCGAAGGCGATTTATTTGTCATTACAACGGATTTAGATGGTCGTCAGGAAGTGGTATGTAAAACCAATCTTGAATGTATAAGTGATGTGATTTCAAGATTATTAGATATCAATTTTAAGAAGGTATTAGATAGTGAAAATCGTTTACATATGCTAGGTGATTTAGAGCAGTTTGCGTGTGTTTACGCTTTAAAACTGATGACATATAAAACGGTTCGAGGTCTTTATTTGGAATTTCCTACTTTAGCTCAATATCAAGGTACAGCTCTAATGAGTCCACACACAGTGATTGATAATCGTAATGAGGGGTATAATAATAAATATCATTTGATGTTGGTGAATGTTATTTATACATCTATGATTCATGCGACGGTTAAATATGCAGGTTCGAATATGGAATCTGAGCATATGAAGGAAGTATTTGAAACGGTTTTACCGGATGATAAGGGCTTAATTGAAACGTTGAATGATTTTTATGATGGAGCCATCAATGAGGCGGACTTAACAGAAGTCATTAAAAATATCCAGACAGATAATTCAACAAAGGCATGATAAATATATTTTACAAATGGAGCATAAAAAATGCTCTTTTTTTCTTGCATAATTAAAGGTTTACTATATAATAGATTTGTTCTTTTAATGAAACAAAAAGTTTAGTATAAAAAACAAATAGGGGTGATTGAATGAAAAT
>CAKRPI010000175.1 GCA_934376945.1 uncultured Lachnospiraceae bacterium
CGCACGATAAGCCCCAGCCGCTTCCATAAAAGCTCCAGAATAATTTTTCCATACCACGCATCCGCATTCTCTGTATCCATTTTGATATCCGCTGTATGGCCGATCCACTCCGGAAACACGGCTGTCAGCGCCCTTTTTTTCAGTTCTTTGTAGCAGTTCTCGGTCAGCTTCAGCAGCTCCGGATCTGAAATTGCCCGCCCAAGCTTTTGAATCTGCGCCGCGATTTCCGGCAGAACGTACTGAACGGATGCCTGAATTCCCCAGTTTTCCCTCGCGTTTTCCGGCAGAGTGCGGATTTCTTTTTCCAGAATCGCTGCAAAATACTGTTCCAGCAGCTCTTCTTTTGTATCGATCTGAAGCTGTTTTTTCTCTGCCAGTGCCGTACGGATATACATGGACAAAAGCATCGGGATATGCAGAAGCTCCTGCAGCTCCATATTTTGCGGCGGGAGGATTCCGTGCTCCTCCAGTGCTTTTTTTACCTCTTCCCGCTTCAATCGTTCCAGCATGATTTTCTGGCAGGAAAATCCCTCCGGCTCACTTCGGCTGGTAAGCAGAATCCGGACACCGTCTTTTGACACAAGCTCACTGATTTCCTTTTGCAGGGGGCTGATATCCCCGGATGCCTCATTCAGACCGTCAAGCAGCAAAATCAGCACCGGCCGCGTCCCCTGTTTTGTGCAGATCGGAGCAGACAGCAGTCGGTGCAGTTCATGACGCGCCGTCTCCATGCTGTCCGTATGTGGTTTAAAACGCAGGTTTTCAAGAATACGGTTCTGAATATACGTATCCCCTCCGTCCTTCCAGTCAAACAGCGAAAGATATGTAATTGCCGGCTCCAGGGGTGAATACGTTTTTTTCTGGTAATATGCCATGCGAAGCAGGGCGGTCGTCTTTCCCATACCTCCGCTTCCCATCAAAACCACCGGGGTATGGTCTGTTTTGCAGAAAACCGCCGGATCCAAAAGCGACACCTCTTCTCCCGCTTCCGTCGCGGCGCGCAGCGGATACAGCTTTTCTTCCCTGCAGATATAGTGAAATGCCGTATTGCTCCGGATCGTCCTTCGCACCCGCTCGCGGCCCGTTTCCCACAGGGCCCAGTGCGTGATTCCTTTCCCCTCAATCCGGTCTGACAGCTCCTCAAAATCCCGGAGCATCCCTGCCACGCTCTGATAACGGCGCCGTGCGGTGGGCTGCAGCCCCTTCTTCAGAATCGCACGCACCATCTCAAGTACCGTCGACGGACAGTCCCGAAGGCAGCCGGTATCGGCAAACTCCGGAACGGATGTCTGCAGGCTCTGCACCACGGAGAGATGCTTTCCTGTCAGGCCGGTATAAAAAACAGCCGTCATCGCATACAGATCCGAGGCAAATCCAATCTCCCGGTTTCTTCCTGCCCGGACCTCAGGCGCCGTATATCCTTCTTTTTCACTATAATATACGCCGGCGCCTTCCCGGATTTCCTGCACGGTATGTACGCTGTTGTAATCGATCAGTGTGACCCGTTCCTTTTTCCCTTCTCCGATCAGAAGGATATTGTCCGCACTGATGTCAAGATGCAGATATCCGAGATCATGAAAAGCCTCCAGCGCTTCCAGCGCCTTTTTGATGCGGCCGATGAGCTCCGTCAGGGACTGCTCCTTTCGCTTCTCCCATTCCTGCTCCAGACTGCGTCCCCCGGAAAATCCGAGAACCGTATATAACGTATCATTTAATTCGAACGTATTAATATTGAAATCGATCTCTCCAGGGTGCTGCATCAGAACCCGGAGGTGGACCTCGTTTCCCCTCTCAAAACTTTTCCGATGAAGCTCCATCTGCGTCTTCGCATCCGGCTGCACGCAGATTCTCCCTGTCTCATTCCTGTAAATCTTTCCATCCGGCTCATACGGAAACAGCTCCTTTATCAGCACCTGATGAAACAGCTCCTGCTTTTGCAAATCGCGGTAATGCCCTCGGTACACCATCGCATTCGCCCCGCATCCGACCACCGAGTCAATTTCACACTCCATCCCGGAGAACGGAAGGACGGTTCCTGCCTCCAGTCTTTTTCTTTTGTCCATACGATTTTCCCCTCTATGAAATTTTTCACGACCGGAAGCGCCATCAGGCAAGGCACCGGCAATTACTGTTTCATCAATTCTTTTTTGTTCTATGCCTGCATTATATATCACTTAATTTCTGCTTTTAAAAATCGTTTCTGGAAAACATAACAGTCAAAACGGCTATTTCAGGTCCGCCTCCTTGCGAATACACATCCGAATCTTTCCGTAAATCTTCTTTCCCTCCCCTTCACTTTGCGTTCTACAGCAGCTCCACAGACCGTTCAACAAGCACTTCTCCAGTATAAATCCCTTTTGCAGCCACAGAAAGTTTGTTTTCGCTTATACTCAGTATCGTTACGTTCCCCTGCTGAGTCTCACCACTGTGGTCTTTTATTGTTGTTGGGCAAATGCTGCCATCGTTTATGTACAGGTTGCTATGAATCTCGTCAAATTCAACAGAGGGAGAAACGTGCGTATGCCCGGATATAAAAAATACACTTCCTTTTTCATCGATGATTCTTTGCAGACGCTTATCCTGTTCACCTGTAATATAGGACGCAGCACCCTCTGTTCTTTGCGGGTTATGCGCAATAAGCGGCGGATGGCACATAACAATATGATATCTGGATGAGCTTATACTTAGCTGTTCCTCCAAAAAAGCCAATTGTTGCCCTTTCTCCGGAAAGAAAAACTGCTTTTGATGATATACGGGATTTAATCCAATCAGATCCAGCTTCTCATCAATGTATTTGTAAAAAGCTCCGCTCTCATCAGCAATGGACGGATATTCACGGTTGATTCTGCGCTCGAACATTCTGTAATTCGCATCGTTTCTTGCTGGATTATCGTGATTTCCGGAAACGCAATATATAGGCACAGAATTAAAGCGATTCGTAAGTAATCTGAGCAAAACATCGTATTGTTTTTCTTCTGCACGGTCTGCCAGATCACCGACAAGCAGAAGCATATCCAAATCCTCTAATTTTGAAAGCGCCCGTTCAACGTTTGCAGTTTTATTAAACAAATGTAAATCACTCAAAATACCAATTTTCATATTCACTTTCGTTATAATTCCCCCGATCAAAAACTTTGCTTTCAGCATAAGGGAAGCCGGATTCTTTGTCAATATCCTGCAAGTCTAATGACTTCTTTGAAAAAAGATGCCCAGAAAACCTGAGACTGCCCTAATAAAAGAAAAGCAGCAAATCATTTACTGATCTACTGCCCGATTCTTTTGGTATTTACTTGTTACTTATGCCATTGCAG
>CAKRPI010000176.1 GCA_934376945.1 uncultured Lachnospiraceae bacterium
GGTACAAAAGCATATTTCGGTTCGCATGCGCAGCAGCGGAAATTGTGTGCTTTGTCCTCCGCGTAAGTATATTGCGGGACCCATAGTTCATGTTCTATCAAAAAATCTTTTCGATAAAGCTTTCCCCAGTCGTACGATAAACTTCCGGATTGAAAGAAACCCTTAAACCGAAAAGCGATGCTATCTGGCTCTTCGTCTTCTAATGAACTTCCGCTTTCAACACTTTCACCATTTTCCTTCCATCTGTGATACTTTCCCTCCGCCGCAGCAATCCCTGCATTCCGGGACGCTGCACAGCCTGCATTCTTCTGATTCAGGATGTGAATCCTTTTATCTGCCCGCGCACTTTCCGCGCATATTTCAGGCGAGCGGTCCGTCGACCCATCATTCACCAAAATGATTTCCAGTTCTGGATAATCCTGCATCCCAACACTTTCCAGACATTCCCTCAAAAATTTTCCCGTCAAATTCCTGCTGATACCGGCTTCCATCCAGTGCCAGGCGGAATCCCTCGCCGACCGTGTCATCACGGATCTCCACACCTTCGCCTGCGTTCTGCTGAATCAGTTTCGCCAGATCCATCTGTGTGATGACTTCTCCCGATGTGATGTGGTACAGCGGATACTTCGGGTGTTCCTCCATCATCACGCGGTACGCAAATTCGACGGCGTCGTTCTGATAGATCATCGAAAACGCGTTGCGGCTGTTGGCTGCAATCTGATTTGTTTTCAGCACCGCGCTGACATCCTCCTGCACTTCCTCCGCCGGCACATCGTAGGCTTTTCCAAGCCGCTCCGCAATCTCCTCTGCGGATGCGGCATCGCCGGTCTGCTCGTAAATAAAAGCAGCAGTTTCGCTTAGTGTGAGTACCTGATTCATTTTTTCTGTCGTCGCCCCATATGGAACCAGAACATATTCGTCTGCAAGCTGTCTGAGTACAAAATCACCTTTTCTGGTCATTTTTATCTCCATTCACTTAAGTTTTGCTTTTCTTCCTGACGGCAGGAAAAAGCAATCATACTAATAATTTTATTATAGCTCTAATCTGTTACATTATAAACTATATTTTACTTTTTATTGATATCTGTAATAAAGTTTTATTTATTTTCCATTTTGTGGTATACTAAATCATATCAAACTTTTCCCCAAAAGGAGTCTCTTATGCAGCCGCTTGATACCGTTTATTTACAGATTTTTGAAAAATTTATGCACAGATTCATCTGATCCCGTCACGCTTGCCGGTGTGGATGCTTCCGCTTTATACCGCCTTGCGGAAAAACACTGTTCACTTCCGTTTCTTCTGCCATATTTTGAGAATCAGCCGCAGTTTTCCGCCCTCAAACAGCAGACGAAGCAGATGCTGCTCTCCTATTATCACTTAGAACACTTTACCAGTCTCACTTTTTTGCTGCTCCTCGCAGAGAAAATCCTGTGCTTTCTGTTAAAAGGAATCAGTCTCGCCGCCAATTATCCGGTTCCCAGATACCGGAAGCTGGGAGATCTGGATCTCTATATCAATGAAAAAGAAGCTTTTTCCCGTGCCTGCCGGATTCTCGAGGCGCATGGCTGCGTCGAGGAGCCGGAAGACAGTGACCACCACGTTACCTACCGCTATACGTTCCCGGACACGCACCGTTCCTTCACGCTGGAGCTGCACTACCGCATCGTCGGCTCTATCAGTTTGCCCGTGCGAATGAGCTGGTGGACGAGATTTTCTCCGCGGATCATCTGAAAGCATCTTCCCTTACGCTCTACGGTCAGTCCTATCCGGTGCTGCCGCCGACGGAAAATGTTTTTTACATGCTGCATCATATGCTGAAGCACTACCTCTACAGCGGCTTCGGCAGCCGTCTGCTCTGTGACTTTACACTGTATCTTAAAAAATATGCACCGGAAGTTGATTTTGAAAAAATTCACTTCTGGTGCATAGAATCAAAAATTTTTCATCTTTACGATCTGATTCTGGAATCCTGCCGCATTTATTTCGGTCTGCCATCCTCTATTGACCCGAAGGTACACTGCTCCGCCGCCGACTGTGCTGTATTTCTCGAGAAAATTCTCGCGGATGGCGATTTCGGCAGTGACATGGAAAAGAAAATCGTCAGCAGCGGTTCTTATCAGCACGCCGGTGTCTTCGCCTGGTTCCAGGAAGGCCTTATTCAGATGAAGCTGCGGTTTCCAAAGCTCCACAAATGCGTCCTCCTCTGGCCGGTGCTGTGGAGCATCACGTTTTTCTGTTTTCTTTCCAACACATACCGTGTCCGCCACACCACGCTGCGGCAGACACTGGCAGACTTCCGGGCGGATAATCAGAAAACCAAGCTTCTGAAAATTTTTGATAATAACGATGCTTCCTGAACATCTTCCAAAACAAAGCAGAAAAAGAGTAAACGAACGTCTCCCCTTGTTCGCTTACTCTTTTTCTATTGGATCCATCTATCTATAGGAATGCATTTCCCCTCCGCCTATCCCCTTGCGGAGGTTCCATGCTTATTTTTTAATAAAAGTGCTGATATCCAATCTGGATTCCGCTGCCGTAGCCGCTGTTAAAATACAGGCATCCGCCAACCGGGCTCTCGCCGGAAAGTGCTGCCTGTGCAGCTGCATAACAGTCACTTCTTGCTCCGCGGGAAAGCACGCTCTGGAAGGTTCCGGTCGCAACCGGTGTAAACTGTCCGCCCTGATAAATAACGCCGGAAATGCTGTTCGGGAAGGAACCGCTGTTGACACGGTTTACTACAACCGCTCCGACTGCCACCATTCCTGTGTAGCTCTCGCCGCCTGCCTCGCACTCGATCAGTGCTGCAAGCATTGCCACATCATTGCTGTCTGCGGAAATTACCGATGCACTGCCTGCTGTGGAGGCTGCTGCTGCGCTGCTTGCCGCACAGGCCTGTGATGCCTGGTATTCCTCCATGGAAACAGCACCTTTTAACTCCTCTGAAAGTGTCACATAGTCTCCATGAACGTATGCGCTGCTTCCGCTGTACTGGATCTGATACCAGTCAGCCTCTTCGCCAAATACGCTGACTTCACCATTCTGTGTTAGTGTTCCAACCTGCGCGGAATCTGTGGATGCTGCCTCACGGACACGAAGGCTGTCCGCCTGAACAACTCCGGTGATACCGCACATATTGCGGTAATGTGCTTTTGCCTCTTCCCCAAATACCAGATATTCATTCTTTATGTAGCCTTCT
>CAKRPI010000177.1 GCA_934376945.1 uncultured Lachnospiraceae bacterium
GAGCTGCGTGCGCCGCGTCTGCAGGCAAGAGCGCCGCTGTATCTTCAGGGCGGCCGGGGTGTAAAGCTGCAGGAAGAACGGCTGTTTCCGGCAGCAATGGAAGCAAGGATCGCGCAGGACGGCAGTTCTTCTGCATTGCGCAATATGATTCTCGATCTGAAAAAGCAGATGCCTCAGAAATATCAGTATCTGGAACAGCTGATGGAGGAATCATTTGCATTTCAGATCTGCGAGATGCAGTTTGATGAGAACAGAGAGCGTTATCTGATTTCAGAATATCAGGAGAAAGGAACGGCGGATGCGGTTCGTCTGGAATTTGGTAACTGCGGAAGTGGGATGCTGAACATTTTGCAGCTTCTGGCTGCCATTTTGCGCTATTGTCCGGAAAAGAGTGAAGTGGTATTGCTCGACTGTCCGGATGCAGGACTGGATGGACTTCTTTCTCTGAAGCTGATGGATACCTTGCGGAAAATACAGGAAGAGCTTGGAATTCAGATTATTCTGACGTCGGATTCGGAAACTGTATTGCGTGACGCAGATCCGGAAGAGGTGATTCCGGTGATTGCCGGTGTAAAAGTGAACCGGCCGCTGTGGATAAAGGATCAAAAAAGTGCGAAGCCAGTGGATATCGGCCTCGATGCATACGATCTGGCACAGGCAGTGAGCAGCAGACGTCTGGTACTTTGCTCGTTTGAAAAGAAGGAGGCGGAGCTGCTTCAAAAGATCATTGCCAAGATATCCGGAGCAGGAGTGCTTCCGGCATGGATCTGCGCGGAGGAAGAGCAGTGTGCACGGATAAAAGAAACCATCAGCCGTCTGTTTGAAAAGGAAATATCCGTATTTTGGATAAAAGAAGGAACGCATGAGCCGGAGACGGAAAATGTCCGAATTCTGCAAAAGGGAGCAGTATCAGAGCTTCTGCTTGCAACGGAGGTTCTCCGGCGGGCAATTTCTGCAGTAGCAGGCAGGAGTAATGGCCTGCAAATGGAAGACAGTGAGCTGCAGGCGGAAAGAGAACGGGCATTTGAAACGGAAGCTCCTGTGTTGGAAATGCTGTGCCAGCTGGAGCGGGAAAAGGGGATTCGGATCAGGATGCGGGAGCTTGTAAGACAGCTGAAAGCGGAGAATCTCCCGGAGTCACTTGCGGAACTGGTGAAAGCACCGGAGCTTCCAGTGGATAACGGAAATAAAAAAGCAGAGGAAGAAGCTGACCGGAGACAGCACAAAGAGTATGAGCAGCTGTCACTTACCTTGCAAGAGTGATGCGAGGTACAAAGCGTCATTTTTATCCATAGCTGTCAGCAGATGGGAAAAGAGTGTTTTTGCTTATGATAAATATAGTTGCGAGGGCAGAAGATGAAGAAAGAAAAGCAGTATGAAGCAATTGAAAAAATGATGGAAAGAGTCAGAGAAGCATTCGGAGCAGAGCATAAGATCGCGCGGATGTTTGAAAAGTGTATTTCCAATACACTGGATACAACTATTAAAAGAGACGAAAACGGAAAAATTTTTGTTATCACCGGTGATATTCCGGCTATGTGGCTCCGGGATTCGTCCTGCCAGCTGCGGCCGTTTTTGTTGTTTGCAAAAGAAGAACCGGAGATTCTGGAGATAATCCGTGATCTGGTAAAGCGCCAGATGGAATGCATTTTGATTGATCCGTATGCGAATGCATTCAATGAAAGTGCAAATGGAAATGGCTTTCAGGATGACCGCACAGAAATGAAGCCGGAGCTGTGGGAACGCAAATATGAAATTGATTCCCTTTGCTTCCCGTTTCAGCTGTCGTACCAGCTTTGGAAGAATACGGGCTGTACAGAGCAGTTTGATGAAAGCTGGAAAAAGGCGGCAAAGAGAATTGTGGAGGTATTCCGGACAGAGCAGTATCACGAGGAAAAGTCCCCGTACTATTTTGAACGGAAGAACTGTGTCTACACAGATACGCTTTCCAGGGGTGGAAAGGGTGCTCTTGTAAAGAGCGGAACCGGATTGATCTGGTCCGGCTTTCGGCCAAGCGATGATGCCTGTACCTATGGCTATTTGATTCCGTCAAATATGCTGGCCAGTGTCGTTCTTTCTGAAATGGCACAGGTCAGTCGTGAGGTGCTGGAAGATGAAGCGTTTGCGGCAGAGGCAGAGAATTTTTCTGTGGAGGTACGAAAAGCAATCGAGGAGTATGCGATCGTTCCTGGGCATCAGAAAGAATTTTATGCATATGAGGTAGACGGCTATGGACAGTACAACATTATGGATGATGCCAATATACCAAGCCTTCTCGCCATGCCGTATATCGGATATTGCAAAAAAAATGCGGAACGTTATCTGAATACGAGAGAAGTGATCTTAAGTGAGTGGAATCCATATTATTACAGCGGAAGTGCCCTGCAGGGAATCGGCAGTCCGCATACACCGCACAGCTACGTATGGATGATAGCTCTGTGTGTTCAGGGACTTACGAGTGAAAGCCGCGAAGAAAAAGAAAAGATACTGGAAATGGTGTGTAATGCAGATGCAGGTACAGATCTGATGCATGAATCAGTATGCAAGGATGATCCGGAGCAGTATACAAGGCCATGGTTTTCTTGGGCAAATTCTGTATTCTGTGAATTCGTCATTGACTATCTTGGAGACTCGGTTAAAATGTAGAGGATGGCAGCCTGGCAGAACGGTAGAAACAAACATAGAATTGTCGGAAACGTTTTGCAGGCAGTAAAGGCTTAAAAAGAAAGCACAAGGGCAGACAGTGCCGGAAAAAACAAGTCAGGAGGAAAACAGATGTTTTTAATGAAGGAACACGTCGGGAAGCTGATTACAGACCTGAAAAATCTGATTTATCGCGATATCCAACCGATCGAAACTTATCGATATAAAAAAGCGGGAAGTGAAAAACTGGATCCGAAGGCGATAGACACCACAGATTGGGAGTGCTTACCATCGAAGGATCTGTGGGGCGGCCATCGGGAGTATTTTTATTTTGAGACAGAGGTTCAGATTCCGCAGGAATGGAAGGGAAAGCAGGTCGTATACGAACTGCGTACCGGAAAAGAGGGCGAGTGGGATGCACTGAACCCGCAGTTTTATGCATACGTAAACGGGGAGCCGCGGATGGGACTGGATGTCAACCATCGGGAAATCCTGCTGACGGACTGCGCCGCAGGCGGTGAACAGTTCAA
>CAKRPI010000178.1 GCA_934376945.1 uncultured Lachnospiraceae bacterium
GACCCGATGGTTGGCTGCACGATGCTCGTCGCTGCTGCCTGCCCGGTCGCTGCGACCGGCACCGCCTTTGCCCTGCGCTTCCATAAGAACTCTCTGTACGCCTCCGAGCTGTATGCCTTTACCACGGTGGCATCGCTTGTGACAATCCCGTTGTTTGTGTTCGCGGCAGAGCGGCTGATTCTGTAACAAAAGCTCCTGTCCGATTCGGACTTCTCCTTGAAGTCGTTTCCCTGGCAGGAGCTTTTATCCTTATCCGATTCCGTTATGAACCCGCATGGATCTGATATACCTTTAATTTTCCGATGGTAGATACCAGTTCCTCTTTCGCGTCTGCATCATAGTAGGTATGAATATATTCCATGGTCTTTTCAATTTTGTTATCCACAAGATAGATTTTCTCATTTCCGATCATATCCTTATACGGATTTTTAATTCCATACGCTTCCAGCTGTTCAAAATAGACCGGAAGATTTGTTGTCCAGCCTCCCAGAGCATATATGTTCGATGACATCCCCACAGGAATCCAGTCAAACACTCCATATGCATCATAAAATGAAACCAGTCCTACCTTGTTCAGATACAGATGCCCCGGATCACTGTGAATCTGTTCAATCTCCGCCCTTGCCTGTGCCATCTTTTCGGTCTTATTCTCCTGATTCCGTCTCCAGCGCTTATTCCAGGTACCCTGTGAAATACACAGGATCGCCGCCAGCAGCATGATCCCGGCACGATTATCAAAACCTGCCCGCTCCCCCGGAAGCGCCCACAGAACGACCAGTGACGCCGCCAACCAAATACCGACATCGACACGGTTATACAAATATCTTCCCTGGTAATACAGGTAAAAATACAAAAGCAGAATCATCAGAATTTCGTACAGCAGCTTAAACCAGGTTCCACGGCTATGATCCCCCCACAAGAGACTGATCACAAAAAGCAACAGACAGATATTAAAACTTGCAATAGTAAAGAACTCCGCCGGAAACAGTTCGAAAAAGTCCCGGAAAAATGCACCGTTGATTACCTTCTTTTCTTTGAGTGCCACAAGCTGCCGCATAACTTCAACCGTAAATTTGTCTGTATCTTCAAAATTCCAGCCACGGTAAAGCTGATATGCATTCATATCAATGCCAAGCTTTTCATAAGTTTCCTGATTCTTGCCATAATCCGGAAATCCATAGTCGTACAGTTCTGTTCGCAGCTCATTAAATTCCCGATAGGCCTGCCATTCTTCCGAACGGTAGGACGCCTCATTTATAAAATGCAGCACAGCAAGCACGAAAAACAACAGCATGCCTGAAACCGTACATTTTATCCAGAAACCTTTTTGCACCTTTGAAAACTGATCAAACAAAATCGGTATCGCAATTGCGGACAACAGCATCGCCTCGACCCAGAACTGCATATTCCGGTACATAAATCCAACTGCACAAAGCAGCAGCGCACATACGATCATTTTTTTTGCTTTTATCCCGGACGTTACCGCAAAACACAACAGGAAAAGCCCCGCAGCCGATGCAATTCCCGCAGTCTTCGTATACTGAAGCTTGATATAACCTTCATACGAAAACGGAACAAGCAATGCAAGCGTAATCCAAAATGCCGATTTATTTTTTATTTTATTTAACAGTACATAAGCAATCGCAGTGAAAGCAAATAGCATGGTCAGATATTGTGCGATCGCGTAGACGGAAATATGAACCGGACAGATTTTATAAGCAAAGACAAGCAGCCATCCCAGCAGGTAATTCACATAGACAAGATGCGCGTCGCTTCTTCCCTTTACACCACTTACAATATTCTGAATACCGATATCGTCATTTGTCTCATAGCCTGGTTTAAAAATCAAAAGCAGCAAAGCAAGAAGAATGATATTCAGCAGCAGCGAAAACCAGGCCTTCTGTTTCCATTTTTCAATTCTCTGCATGTCTTTCTATCTCCTCATCATCTGTTCTTCTGCTGATAATATAGCGCGGCCGTTTCTTTGTTTCCAGATAAATCTTTCCGACATATTCGCCGAGCACGCCAATACAGATCAGCTGCAGTCCGCTTGTAAAACAAATGAATGCACAGATACTCGCCCATCCTTGTACTGTATTGCCGCAGAAAAACTGGATTACAATCCAGATAATGGATAAAAAGCTAAAAAAAGACACTCCGATTCCAACGGATGAAATAATACGGATCGGTTTAATGCTCAGGCTTGTAATTCCATTAATCGCAAGCTCCAGCATTTTCCCAAGCGGATAATGGCTTTTCCCCACCATCCGCTCATGCCGCTCATAATAAACACTCGTACTTGGGAAGCCCACAAGCGGTACCAAGCCCCGCAGATAGATATTGACCTCTTTGTATTTTTCCAGCTCCTTCAATACCCTTGAGGAAATTAGCCGGTAATCCGCGTGGTTAAAGACAACCTCCACACCCATTTTCCACAGCAGACGATAAAAAGCCTCCGCTGTCACACGCTTAAAAAAGGTATCCGTCTGTCTGCTGCTGCGAACCCCATACACAATCTCATACTCGTTCGCATATTGCTCCAACATATCATCCATTGCATTAATATCGTCCTGACCGTCACAATCAATGGAAATCGTAACATCGCATTTTTCTTTTGCCTCCATCAGTCCTGCAAGGACCGCATTCTGATGCCCTCTGTTTCTGCTTTGTGCAATGCCGATATAATGCTCATCTTTTCTGGCAAAATCACAGATAATCGGCCAGGTACGATCGCTGCTTCCATCATCCACAAACATGATCCTGCTTTTTTCTGATATTTTATTTTTTCCCATTAATGACTGTAATTTCTGTAAAAACAAAGGTCCTGTAACAGGAATCGTTTCTTCCTCGTTGTAACAGGGAATTACAATATACAATACTGGTTTTTGTCGCAAAGTTCTCTTTTCCTCCACCCTAAACATTCACATTTCTCTTTACTGCCGGATATAAATCCCCTGAGACTCAATAAAATCATCGAGATCCTCTATCGTTTCCTGCGCCCAAGTCTCGCTTATTGCAGAATGCTTCTGCACTGACGGCTGCTCACTGGCCGTCCGGGACGTTGTTGGATGCTCCGGCTTTCCCGCGTTTCCCATTTCTTTTTTGTTTCTGCTCATACTGGAATCTCCCTTCCGCACGAAACCGTGCTCCGTTTGTTCCACA
>CAKRPI010000179.1 GCA_934376945.1 uncultured Lachnospiraceae bacterium
TTTACTCTATATTTTCTCATAAATCGACAGATTCGTCCAGATTTATTTCGAAAACCTATGTAATAATATCCGTTTTGAACGAGTCTGTCAACTTATAGACAAAGTTAAATGCAGATCACTCTGCCTCCGGGCAATCAGTCATTATATCCGTTCGGATTCATGGACTGCCATCTCCAGGAGTCTGCACACATCTCATCGATGCCGTACTCTGCCTCCCAGCCAAGCTCTCTCTTTGCTTTCTCCGGTGCGCAGTAGCATGTCGCAATATCACCGGCACGGCGCGGTTTAATCTCGTACGGAAGTGTCTTGCCGCAGGCCTTCTCAAATGCGTGCAGTACCTGCAGTACACTGTAGCCGTGACCGGTACCAAGATTGTAAATCCGTACCTTCGGCTCCTCCTCCAGCTTCTGGATCGCCTTTACGTGTCCTCTTGCAAGATCCACCACATGGATGTAATCACGTACACCTGTTCCATCCGGTGTATCGTAATCATCACCAAATACTCCAAGCTTTTCAAGCTTTCCGACTGCCACCTGTGCAATATACGGCAGCAGATTGTTCGGGATTCCCTTCGGATCCTCACCGATCAGGCCTGATTTGTGTGCTCCGATCGGATTAAAATACCGAAGCAGCACCACATTCCACTCCGGATCCGAAACATTCAGGTCTGTCAGAATCTGCTCCAGCATGCCCTTTGTCTGGCCATATGGGTTCGTAATCTTTCCCTTCGGGCACTCCTCGGTGATCGGAATAAATGCCGGGTCACCATAGACCGTCGCGGAGGAACTGAAAATGATATTCTTTACACCGTGATTGCGCATTACATCACACAGGTTTAAAGTACCTGTAATGTTATTATGGTAATATTCCAGCGGCTTCTGTACAGACTCACCAACCGCCTTGTATCCTGCAAAATGAATGACCGAATCAATTTTTTCTTTTTCGAAAATCTGATTCATTGCCTCTTTATCCAACATATCTACATTATAAAAGGTAACTTTCTTTCCTGTAATCTGCTCTACCCTCTCCAGTGCTTTCTCGCTGGCATTATAGAGATTGTCCATTACAACTACATCGTAACCGCTGTTTAACAGCTCAACGCATGTATGGCTGCCAATATATCCGGCGCCACCCGTAACTAAAATTGCCATGTCCATTCCTCCTATACATCTGTTTCTACATCTATTGCGCGTAATCTTTCTGCGCCACGTTCATTATACGAAGAAAGGCAGATTTTGTAAAGAAAGTCTTGAAAATTTCATTTCACTTGAAGCAGAGAGTGCTTATCTGCGTTCAAAAACAGTTTTGAAAGCGAGGTGCCAGGCTTTACTTGCAGTGATGTCTGAAATATGCTACAGTGAAATTCGAAATTAATCAGACAGAACACAGTAGAAAGGATATTTATGATTTTTTTCAGATTTTTTCCAAATAACCGCCGCAGATGTAAGACCACGGTAGCCGTACTGATACTTCTGCTTCTTTTTGCCGCCGGAACACTCTTTGGCTGTGAAAAAAAGACAGTCTCTGTATCCAAAACCGGATTTTTCCTTGATACCGTCGTCTCAATCACCCTTTATGGCACCGAAAATAACGCTCCTCTTGAGGAGTGCTTTTCCCGTCTTGCGTCCTATGAAAAACTGCTTTCCCGCACGCAGAAGGACAGCGACGTGTGGAAGATCAATCACAGCGGCGGAAATCCGGTCGAGATTTCTCAGGAAACATCCATTCTTCTTGAAAAGGCTCTGTCCTACTGCCGCCTTTCAGACGGCGCCTTCGACATCACGATCGCTCCGGTGCTCACACTATGGAATTTTGATGCAGATCAGAAAACCGGAACAGTGCCGGACGAAAACGATCTGTCTGATGCTCTCTCCCATGTCGGCTATAAAAATATACAGCTCAATGGTACAACCGTGACGCTCCTGGATCCTGACACCTCGATCGATCTCGGTGGAATTGCAAAGGGCTATATCGCTGATCTGTTAAAGGAGTATCTCATCTCCTCCGGATATACAAGCGGTATCATTGATCTTGGCGGAAACATCCTTACCATCGGAAGTAAACCGCACGGCCAGGATTTCCGCATCGGGATCCGTACCCCAACACCGGATGCCACGCAGCCGCTCACCACAATCTCCTGCCACGATGCTTCCGTCGTCACCTCAGGTACTTACGAGCGTTACTTCATCGAAAACGGCAAACACTATCATCACATTTTAAGTCCTTTCGATGGGTATCCCGTCGAAAACGGACTCGCCAGCGTCACGATCCTTTCAGAACACTCTGTCGATGGAGACGCACTCAGCACCGCCTGTTTTGTGCTCGGCCCCGAAAAGGGAATGGCGCTCATCGAATCCCTGGACGGTATCGAGGCACTGTTCGTGACGGATGGCCTGGAGATGAAACCATCGTCCGGATGGCCGGATGCCACAAAGTGACCGTGCGTTTTTATACGCTCAGCTTCTTCTCTGCCATCCACCCAGATGCAAAGAGCAGGATAATCGCAAATACTGCCGAGATTCCAAGATCCGTCAGCGCATAAGCGTAGGATTCATTTGACAGCTGAAGTGCTTTCGCCACCAGGTGGATGATCTGGTTCATTCCCCAATTCAAAAATAAAAACAAAATGATTGCCAGAGGCGTTGCAAGCTTGCTTTTTACCAGCACCGTACGAGACGCGATAATCGACGCATACCCGGCCCCGATCATATTCATCCAGCCAATCAACACCTCACAGAGAATCAGAACGACCCATTTCCAGTCAAACTGAAAGTCAAACCACTCCAGCAGAAGTCGCTGCAGCATCGGAAAGAACTGCGCAAATCCCTCACTCGCTCCAACATAAGCGGTAAAACAGAGAAAAAACGAAGCAGCAAACAGCACGGAGGTCAGCACGATCTGCAGAAACGCCGCCAGAACCTTCGCGCCAAGTATACTCCACGCCGAATACGGCACCATGAAAAGCATATGACTCTCCTTCGTCCGAAGATCCCGGTTCAGCACCAGAAGGCTCTCAATCCCAACGTATAAGGAACCGAAAAGCCCTGCAAACACGAGAAGTATCATCGCCGTCGTCTGCCAGCGTTCTTTCTCCAGCACCGTTCCGACAACAAAAACCGCCGTCAGAACAATCAGGATTCCGCCAATTATC
>CAKRPI010000180.1 GCA_934376945.1 uncultured Lachnospiraceae bacterium
TCATGTGTGATCACACCCTTTGTCATCTTCTGACAGATCATCCGCATCACCCACAGGATTCCGAAAAGATGATCCATATGCTTGTGTGTCACAAAGATCGTGCGGATATCATTTAAGGAAACACCAGCCTCCTCCAGCCGTGAAAGAATCGTATTTCCCCCGCCTCCGTCCACCAGAAAGCAGTCTTTACCTTCCCGCAGCACAAAGCAGGTGTTGTATATTTTTGTCACGGCAGCGTTTCCGGTGCCAAGGATTGTAAGGTTCATGGTGTGTCCTCCTGTGCATTCTCTTGATTATTCTTTTTCACTTTCGTCAGAAAACAAATAATTTTCGGCAAGTTTCAGCAATCTTTCCGCCGTCTCTATCTGCTGCGCTGTTACATCTTTCGATGCAATATAGAATGTGTCATAATCACTTGCATGACGTATTTCTTCTGCCTTTACAATTTTGCGACCTAACTCGCGAGGAAAAATTTCCGGCTGAACATAATTTTTATTAAAATAGCTCAATGTATCTTTATGACGTTTAAATGCAATTCCTTCTTTTGCAAGAACTGCACCTATCGTATGAAAAATGCTGTAGTATGCTCTGTTATTTGATCCTCTGTACTGTCCCGCTTCAAATGTCAGTTTTGCCGTGTCAAGATCTTCTCTCGCAACGTTCAGGCGATGACGCACCACATCCATTTTAGTTCCAATGTCCGGAATTTCAGGCTGCTTCATACAAGGTCACCCCTTCTCTCTGTACGTTTGCATAAAACGGATAAACCTCCGCCCATTTTTCAAAATGCTGCTTGTTTTTTACAACCGGCATCATCCAAATATCATAGTCTACATTATACTCAAAACCCAGTTCGGAAAGCTGATCTGCATAAGCATCCATCTCTGCAACAGTCAGATCTACCAGTAGCATAATATCGATATCTGACTGGTCATTATAATCACCACGTGCATAGGAACCATACAAAATTACTTTTTTCAGATGTGTTCCATATATTTTTCGTATTTCCTGTAAATATTTTATCAGTAAAGTCTGAATTGTCTGCGGCATATTCCATCTCTCCTTTCTGATTTTCTGCTTTCAGTATACTTCCAAACCTGGCATCCCGCAACCAAAAGCTTTTTATCCCTATCCGCTGCATAAAACAAAATGTTAACTCTGCATCGTCAGCCCACGATCCTCCGGTCCATCCGCACGTAGATCGCACTCGCGGAACAGACGATCCACCTCGCAGAGGTATTCCGTTACTTTGGAAGCTTTGCGGATCTTTTTTCCGATTTTCTCGCTGTGCTCAAAATTCTGAAGCATGTAGCTCCAAAGTTCTTTCATGTGGAACACGGCGTTGCGGTCCTCACCGAAAATTTCACGGTACTGTGCAAAGATCTCAGCATGAAACTCGCGGAGAAGCTTCTTTTCTGCAGCCAGATCGCGGACCACACCACTCGACAACTCTGTTCCGTTTTGCTGCTTATTCAAATTTTCATCTATATTTTTTAGCCGCCCGATCAGCCCTGGATCCGCAATCACACCGCGTCCGAGCATCACCCGCTCTGTCTGTGGAAACGCTGCATGAAACACTTCATAATCCCGCGCCGTCAGCAGGTTTCCGTTGTAGCAGACCGGTGCATGGCTTATTGCCGCAAGCTGTGCATAAAGATCCAGATGCGGCTCGCCTTTGTAAAATTCTTCCCGCGTGCGCGGATGGATAATCAGTTCCGATAACGGATACTGATTGTAGATTTCAAGCAGACGAAAGCCCTCCTCCGGGTCTTTCATACCGATTCGTGTTTTAAGAGAAATACGCACCTCGTTTTCCGAAAAGATACGGTCTAAAAATTGGTCCAGCTCCTCCGGATATGCAAGAAATCCGGCGCCTTTTTTTCGCGCTGTCACCGTACCGGACGGACATCCGAGATTCAGATTGACCTCCTGATACCCATACGACTGCAGTGCCTGCGCCACTTCATGAAAGCGATCGGCATCGTTTGTCAGGATCTGAGGAACCAGATCTTTTACGTGATTATGTTCCGGCAGGATATCACGCAGCTCCTTTTTACGCAAAGGGTGTTTCTGATCCGGCACAATAAATGGCGTGAAATAGCGGTCTGCTCCCGGAAAATATTTTTCCAGTGCGTTTCGGTAAATGTATCCGGTGACACCCTCAAGTGGGGCAACATAAAATTTCATTTTCTTTCTCCTGTTTTTCCTTTTGTTTAACCGAGCCAGGCAAATCTCCTGCGTGGTTGCGCGGAGCAATAAGCAGTGGAATGGAAATTGCTTGTATCCAGCTCCTGATAAGCTGCGAAGCTGCTGCTCGGTCATGAAATATCTCAAGAATGGGTCTGGATTCCTTATAACTCTATAACTAACGAAGCGGATTACGAATTTCCGCTTTGACCCATGTGTTCTGCATTTCGTATTGTACAGGCATTTCCAGTAAAACACAATGCTGATTTTACACCTTTCCTTCAACCATTCTTCGTTCTCTTTTATAAATATGCTGTAACGTTCTGCCGTACAGCAGCCAGGCGGAATCTGCTTTAACAATCCGCATTCATACAAAGAGGACCTGCTGATCAATTTCGACCAGCCAGGTCCTCTTTCTTTCGCGAAGCATGGCGTAAGCCCGCCCTGCGTCTGATATTAATTTCTCGAATCAGGAAACTGCGAAACGGACTGTGAATATCCGCTTCGACTTATTTCAGTGATTCCACTGCTGCCTTCTCGATCGGAAGTCCTGCCTTGTAGCGCTCGATAAATGCGTCAAAGCCTGCCACATCCTCTGTCTTCGGCTGCATTTCAAGGCCTTCGCTTCCTGCAAATACCTGATCTGCCAGGAACTGATCAAGAGTCTCGCCGTCTTTCTTATTTACCATGTACGAAGCAAGAAGTGCGATGCCCCATGCGCCGCCCTCGCCTGCGGTCTCCATAACGGATACCGGAGAATTGAGTGCTGCTGCCAGGATGCCCTGTCCCACGCCCTTTGTCTTGAACAGACCGCCGTGTCCGTAGATCTTGTCGATCTTCACATCTTCATTTTTCAGAAGGATATCAAAGCCGACCTTCAGTGCGCCAAGTGCTGTAAACAGGTTGACACGCATGAAGTTTGCAAGGTT
>CAKRPI010000181.1 GCA_934376945.1 uncultured Lachnospiraceae bacterium
TTTTTTGTAGTGTTTCCACAACAGCATCGCATTTAATCTTTTTATGAGTCCAAAATTTTTTTCAGATCAGCAGTCCCTCATTTCAATTAACTTTCTTATTTGTATAAATTCATCTGATTATTTTATTTTTTCTTGTTTGAAAATATCACCTATCATCTTTTTTTTCGTTTTTTTGTTTGTTTTTCTATTTTTCTCATTTTTATTTTCAAAAAACATCAGACAGTTTTCACCGTCTTTCATAAATATTTTGCACCGTCTTTCAGTTTCGGCATCTAATCTTTTCAAAAACAAAAAAACTCTGTTACCCTATGCTTTTTTTCAGCGTAACAGAAGTTCTTTCAACTATAAATGAGCAGGTTTCTGCCTTTGACTGTCACAAGGCAGAAACTATTATGTGTACCGATATGAAGGAAATCTCAACGGTATAGAAAACGCGATTGTTCTTTTCAGCTATCCTGAAAAAGCATTTGGAAAACCGAAAGCACTAAGGGCTTTCTTTTGCATGGATGTGTCTTTATCCACAAATAAAATCCTGGACAATTACGTATGCAGGTGGCCAATTGAGGTGTTTTTCCGCCAATGTAAGGATAAGCTGGCGCTGGACAGCTATCAAATCCGTTCTGCACAGGGAATCCGAAGATATTGGTTGATTATGTCATTTGCACACTATTTGCAGATTCTGCTTGCTAATATATTTATATGCGGCAGCAATAACTTATATCTTCGCACGAGTGCGCATTTCAGGCACGTTAATGCCTATTAATGTAATAGGGAATTCATCAGAATTTCCTATTACATTAAAGAGCTGCTCTAAAGAAGATTTTCTCTCTTTAGAACAGCCTTTTTAATTTTTTATTTCAGGCACTTATTAACCCACTCAATAAAGTTCGTCGTAGAGTCCCCGGTGCTCTCTGCCATCGTATGACCTTCGCCCCAGATCGTCGCAAAATCCACATCCGCGCCATAATTTTTCAACGCCAGCGCCAGATTTACTTCTGTTGTGAGAGAAGTGTCGCTCTGGGCGATTCCGGTGCGGATACGCCAGTGATCGGCAACCGTAGATTTCTGATAACCATCATAATAACCCGAGAGGTAATAAAGCGGATTGTACATGTTTCCCCTCTCAGTCACCGTCTTTCCCTCAGAATCTGTCTTCTCCATTGCTTCCGCGAACGTCGCGCCGTAGGTCGCGTCATCCTTTAAGAGTTCTGCCAGTGTGGCATCAAAGTGGGAAGTTGTACCGTCACCATATCCAAATAATGTATTTTCAGCCTGACTCTCATCTAAAGCATCGAATGCACCGATTCCCTTGGATGCGCGTTTGCATGCGTTTGTGAAATCCGCGATGCTGGTGATCGTTGCCGTGTTGGCTGCACTGTCATAATTGACCCATGTTCCATCCGCATTCAAAGCATCGATATAATCCTGTGCTGTCTCATAGGTGCCGGAAAGTGTCACGCCTCCGGTAGAGAGATTCCGGTCAACACCGTCCATGGCGTAAAAGTCAGGAGCTCCATTTCCTGCATCTGGAGCTGCATCACCGTTCGGTGCCTTGTCACCCCGCGGTGCTGCCTTATCTTCCGATTTCTCCGACGGTTTATCTGTCGGGACATTTCCATCGTTTTTCAGGGCAGCTTTCACCGAATCATCTGTGGTTATATTGTCACCTTTATTTGCGACAGAATCGCCCTGTTCATGGGTTTCATCCGGCTTCTGTCCGCCCTGATCTCTCCCACCGCCACGAGGTCCTCTCTTCGTCTCCACCGTGTACGGGAATGTGGTATCTTCCAGAAAATTATTCAGTGATGTCTCCACCACACCTTTCAGATACTCATAATATGTGCCAGACTGATAGATTCCCTCTTCAGACTCCGTCAATGTCAGCGCATTTCCCGAAGAATCCTTGAGTCCCAGATCATTGATATACTGCGCAAATGCCTCTGCCATTCCGTTCGACAGTGTCTGTTCCTGCTCCGTAAGATCCGTTCTTGTGCTCCCAAGATTCCACTCATACGCCTCATCCGCATAGTCCAGCTCCGTGATCGGGCACCAGCACATGGAGCCGGTCACCGCATCACTGACGCCGGAGACCGCGCCGATGGCTGTCAGATATGGCTCATAATCTTCGCTGTCACCGGTTGCTCCCAAAAGTGCGCTCTGGGCTCCTCCGCCACTCATGCCGAAGGAAAATACCCGGTCCACATCTCCCGGGATCACGCCGTCATTATACCGGATATACCGGATTGCAGCCTTCAGATCCGTCACTCCCGCCGGTGCGCCTGCGTCGCGTCCGCGGCAGCCTGCTGCCACATAGATAAACCCGGCGCTTGTGTAAGATGCGGAAGCTGTCACATAGTCTGCCGGCGCTTCCATTGCAGAATATCCGGGCGTGTTGACCGGAATCACGATAGGGGCGGAAGCTGCCGTATAGCCTTTAACTGCCACCTGGTTATTGATCTTACAAGTGAACGTTCCGTCCCCGTTGTCCTTCGCATTCATGTATGCTGCCGGAATAAAGATTCCAAGTGTCTCATAATTTTCATCTGCCGGATTCTCACAGTAGGAAATTCCTGTTTGCCAGTATACCTTATCCTCAGAATTATACTGCCATTTCGTGGAATCGATCTGTGGCAGCGATGTCACCGCCGTCTCCCCGACCCGCTCTGTCTCCGCCTGACTTGTCTCTGTTTCCGTCTGTGCCGCGCTGCTTCCACTCCCTGCCGCACTGTTGCTGCATCCGGAAAGTATAAGCGCCGCCGCCAAAAATAACCCGATCCGCTTTCCAACCTTCATCATAATCGTTTCTCTCCGTTTCCTTTCCATTTATAACACATCGTCACTGTCTATTTTATAGATTAGGAAACGTTTGTGAAAAGCCTGTGAAAATATTGTGTTAATTTTTTGAAAAAAAGATCCCCAACAGCCTCATCAGCCATCAGGGATCTCCTCATATATTTTTATTCTACATGAAACGCATCCATTCCCGGATATACCCCATTCTCTCCGAGTTCTTCCTCGATTCTGAGAAGCTGGTTATACTTCGCGACACGCTCGGATCTGGACGGGGCACCCGTCTT
>CAKRPI010000182.1 GCA_934376945.1 uncultured Lachnospiraceae bacterium
AAGGCCTTTGAACAGCTGATCGCGAACCAGGAACACGAAATCGAAAAGTAGCATAGAAAACTTCATTTTTACCGATAGAGAACCCGGGGCACTGTGTAAAACAGGAAGCGCGAGATTGCTGAGGGTGACAGAGCGGCAAAACAGGCAGCCGGAATGCGGCTGCGGAAAGGCATGGGGAAATGCAGTACAATACAATCAAAGTAGAGGCAAAAGGCAGCCTGGAGTACGCCAGGCTTGTGACATATTTTCTGGACAACACAGAGGAGATCGACACAAAGCGGATCCGTCCGCTGATCCTGCTCTGTCCGGGCGGCGGTTATGTGATGACGTCTGACCGTGAGGCAGAGCCGATCGCAATGCAGTTTCTTGCGGCAGGCTTCCATGTGGCAATTTTGCGTTACAGCGTAGCTCCGGTGCGTTATCCGGTGGCACTGCGCGAGGTGGCATGGTCAATGGCATGGCTGAGAACTCACGCAGAGGAATATCATATTGATAAGAACCGAATCATCACAATGGGCTTTTCTGCTGGTGGTCATCTGGCTGCTTCCTATGGAGATTTCTGGAAAAACCATGAGTTCCTCGCACAGGAGCTTGGCGTGGATGCAGAGCTGCTTCGTCCGAATGGACAGATCCTTGGCTATCCGGTCATTTCTTCTGGACCAAAGGCGCATCGTGATTCCTTTACAAGTCTGCTCGGCGAGCATTACGATGAACTGGTCGATGCGATGTCTTTGGAGAATCAGGTAAATGAGGATGTGCCGCCGACCTTTCTGTGGCATACGGAGACAGATGATCTGGTACCGGTAGAAAACTCCATTCTGTTTTTTAATGCGTTGCATGAGCATCACATCCCGGTGGAGATGCACATTTATCCGATTGGCGGACATGGTATCAGCCTTGCGACCGAGGAAACGAGATACCGCGATGGAGGCGGAATCTTCCCGCAGTGCCAGAACTGGATCGAGATGGCGATCCGGTGGGCGAAGGAAATATAGAAAGCAATATCAATGGGCAGCCAAATGGCGGCCCATTTTTCAGGTTTGCGCACGCTTGGACGGGTGTAAGTCCCGTAATCTGTATATCAGAATATAGAAAACGAGTCTTGAAAAATACTTTTCGCAAGGCTATGATAACCTCATAATAAATATCGGAAAACATCGTATGTAAAAAAGACGGAGGAAGTAAGACATGGGATACTTTAAAGAAGTGACGCCGGAAGCAGTCGGCATCGAATCAAGAGGAATTTTGGATTTTATTCATGACGTGAAAAAGATGGGGATTGAGCAGCACAGTCTGATGGTGATCCGGCATGGCAAATGCTGTGCCAAGGGCTGGTGGAAGCCGTATGGATCGCAGTACCTGCATCCGGTTTACTCATTCAGCAAATCTCTGACCGCGACTGCAATCGGCTTTGCAGAGCAGGAGGGGCTTCTTTCCATGGATGAGAAGCTGGTGGATATTTTTTCGGATCAGCTGCCGGATCAGGTCTCTGACAATCTGAAAGAAGTAACTCTGGAGCACCTGCTCACGATGAGCTGCGGCCATGAGACCGAGATTGAAAATAAAGAGACAAAGGGCTGGGTTCGGATGTTCCTTGCAAACCCGTTTCTGCATAAACCCGGCACATTTTATAAATATAATACGGCCGGCACAAATATGCTTTCTGCAGCTTTGAAAAAGAAAACAGGAAAGGACCTGATCGAATTTCTTCGTCCGCGCCTGCTTGATCCGCTCGGGATCAGTGAGATCTACTGTGCACGCACACCGGGTGAAGACTCAGTAGAGCATGGAGGCGGAGGCATGAAGCTTCGCACCGAGGATATGGCAAAATTCACGTACTTTCTGCTGCACCGTGGTGAATGGGAAGGGAAACAGCTGCTGCGTACATCGTGGTTTGACCGTGCCTGTGTAAAGCAGATCGAGACGCTGCATGATTCAGAAAATCATACGGGTAACTGGGGACTTGGTTATGGATATCAGTGCTGGATGGAGCCGATTCCGGGATCATTCCGTGCAGACGGAGCGTACGGTCAGTTTGGACTTGTATATCCGTCACTTGATCTGATCGTAGTGATGACGACAGCTACGGAGCAGACGCAGCCGCTGCTTACTTCACTTAGCAGGCATCTGCTGCCGGCAGTAAAGGATCATGCACTTGCAGAAACCGATGAGAGTATGGTTTTAAAAACAGAACTGGAGCAGCTTGCGATTTCGATGGTACACTGGGACCGCTGCCCATATCTGGAAGAGAAACTGAATAACCGGGTGTATGCAGCAAAAAAGGAAGATGACGCACAGGGCTGCTGTTCGATGGAATATCTGATCGGCGGCGCAGGTATCTTTGATCTCTATGTGGGAGCGATTGACAAAATGACGTTCTGTTTTGAAACGGATACCCTGCAGTGGAGCGTATGGGAAGATGGTGAAGTCCGTAAGATCACAGCTTCCTTTACCGGAGAGGCAGCAGTTTCAGAAACGAATGGGATTACGTATGCGGCAACGGCAGGCTGGAGAAGCTTTGGAGCACTGGAGCTGGAGGTGCGCAGGGTGGATGCAATCAGTGGTTCCAGAATTATCTTCCGCTTTACAGAAAATACGATAAAGATTGAATCGGATGATACACTCATTTCGGTCGGTGGTCTGGGTCTGCATCCGAAGCATATGACGGTGTTTGAGGCGGAATAAAGACAGCTGTTATCCCTTTTCTGACAGCAGTTTCCCGCGAACAAAAGATTGACTTTTCGACAGTGGTGTGCAATAATGAATTTATCCATTACAATCATAAATAGATCGGAAATAAGTTCAGTATAGCAGAAAACTGCTATTTGATTAAAAGGGAAACCGGTGCAAAGCCGGTACGATCCCCGTCACTGTGATAGTCAGTTCTTTGCAAAATACCACTGGAAGCGATTCTGGGAAGGTGCATAAAGGGCGTTGAAGCTTAAGTCAGGAGACCTGCTTATTTTTAGTAAAAGATTCTTGCGGACGACGGGAAATTCTGAAATTAAGCGGCTGGGCCCTGGGGTGACACCTGTGGTGTATTTGTTTATTATTTGGAAGATTTCA
>CAKRPI010000183.1 GCA_934376945.1 uncultured Lachnospiraceae bacterium
CATCCAGCATATGGGTGCCATACATCATTCCGAGCGCACCCATGCCAATAATTGCTGTACTTTTAATTTCCATCTCATAAACCTCATTTCCTGATATAATCAAAGCGGATATTTCAGGTACACTTTGCTGCTTGCGCATGATAATCGTTAAATAACATCTGTACTCTATCATCTTGAGTGAAATTCGTCAACTGCATGCATGTTCGCCGGATCAAACGTTTCAGCCCCTACGCTGATTCAGTAAAAAGGCAGGCCGCCTAATATACGCTGCCTGCCTTCTGCTTCTGATCTTTATCGCGCCTCCCCGGCACTTACTATCCTGTAATAAGCCCTCGATGTAATTCCATACACCACAACATAAAACACTGCAAATACCAGATAGCATACTCCCGTCACTTCAAGGAGAAAGGGTTTTTCATACAACCCAAACATCATCAGTAATCTGTATACAAACGGAAAGGCAAAGATCAGATGCAGCCCTGCCATCAGAAGCGGTGCAAAAAATACGGTCAGCATCTGTGAGTTAATGCTCTTTTTAATTTCTTTTTTTGTCATTCCAATCTTCTGCATCACCTCAAACCGTCCGCTGTCCTCATATCCTTCTGTAATTTGTTTATAATACATGATCAGTACCGCCGCAACAATAAATACACTGCCAAGGATAATGCCCAGTACAAACAGACCGCCGTACATTCCATAAAAATAAGCCCGTTCATTGGCTATACAGGAAGCGGAGTATTTTCCCTCCCCCTGAATTTGTGCTGCCTCTTCACTCACTCTTTTCCAAATGGCCTCCATCGCTGCCAGCTGCTTTTTTTCTCCTCCTTCTGTATTAAATCCATAGTATTCATACGGCTTTGAAGCATTATTTCCATATATCTGTTTCTGCACTGCGTCCGCTTTTTCAAGTGTCTCAAGATCCGGTACAACCAGATATATTGCCGACATGATCACCTGAGTGACATCCCCGTTCACAACAAATTCCGGCACCTGCGCCTTTATTTTCATAGTATCAAGACCTTCAACCGAAATTATATCGTAGTCATACGTTCCTTCTCTTGTACAGCAAAGCAGCACTTCGTCCTGATTCAGCGTCTCCTTGTTTCCGGTCAGCCGGTTATAATCTTCAAGCGGTACGTATACGATCTCCGTGATTTTACTGTAGTCCACCGCATCAGATGCCGAAAGCAGATCACCGACACTCATGATTACACGATCCTCTTCCAGGCTTCCGCCCACGATCAGGCAGTGATACCGGAGCAGATCCTTCTCTTCTATACCGCTTTCCTTTTCTCCCATAAGAATTGCGTCATGAATCCCCTTCAAACAATCTTCATCCAGGGTGTAGGTTTTCACCTGAATATCACGTGGATACTGTTGTTTAAGCGCCTTCTCCTTGCCGCTGTAAAGACAAATCGTGGACGATACCATCACAAGCACCATCGTTGAAAGTATGCAGATCGACGCAAGCCCTGCACCATTGCGCTTCATTCGATACATCATCGAAGAAACAGACACAAAATGCTTCGCCTGATAATAATAATTCCGGTTTCTTTTCAATATCCGGCACAATACGACTGAGCCTGCGACAAACAGCAGATACGTCGCGACAATTACCAGCAGAACCGCAAGAAAAAAGGTTTTCAGTGCCGTGATCGGATTCTCTGTCGTAACTGCCAGATCATAGGCAATTCCCAGCATGATAAGGCCTGCCGCCGCAAGAAACCAGTTTCCCTTTGGCTGCTTCTCCCCCTTCGCCCCGCCGTGCAGCAGCTCGATCGGATCCGACATCCGGATTTGCCGCAGCGAATTCAGCAGGATCAGTCCAAAAATAACGGCAAAAAGTATGACTGTTTCCAATACGGTACTGATTTCTACAGAAAATGCATAGCTGATTTCTCCGCCGAGCACCTTTATCATACACAATTCCCCAAGCTTTGAAAACAAAATGCCAAGGCCAAGGCCTCCCACAAGCGAAATTCCAAGCATCAAAACACTTTCACAGACCAGGATTCCGGCAATATTCCGTTTTCCCATGCCAAGGATATTGTAAAGTCCAAATTCCCGTTTTCTGCGTTTTATCAAAAATGAATTCGTATAAAACAGAAAAATCAGCGCAAAGATGCAGAAGATGCCGCTTCCTAAAGAGAGCATTGCCTGCAGGGTACTCCCTCCGCGTATCTCGGAAATCCTCTTATTCTCACGCAGAAAATTCAGCAGATAGCTGACAAAGATCATGCAGATGCAGGTCATAAGGTATGGCAGATACGTCCTTTTGTTTTTCACCATACCGGTAACCGCAAGCTTTGGATAAATATTCTTTTTTATATTCATGCCCGGTCACCGCCTGTCGCAAGCATCGTCAGGGTATCTGCCACCTTCTGATACAACTGCTCATTTGTGCTGGTGCCACGGTAAATCTGGTGGAACACCTCTCCATCACGGATGAAAAGCACCCTGTTTGCATGACTTGCCGCTTTCACAGAATGCGTCACCATCAAAATGGTCTGTCCGCCATCATTGACTGCCGAAAACAGCCGCAGCAGCTCATCCGTTGCCCTGGAATCCAGTGCCCCCGTCGGTTCATCCGCAAGAATCAGCTTTGGCTGCGTAATCAATGCTCTGGCTACTGCCGCACGCTGCTTCTGTCCCCCTGATACCTCATACGGAAATTTCTGCAGCAGCTGCGTGATTTCAAGCTTTTCCGCAATCGGCTGCAGCCGGCTGTTCATGGTCTTATAATCCATCCCGGCCAGCACAAGCGGCAGAAAAATGTTATCCTGCAGGGAAAACGTGTCCAGCAAATTAAACTCCTGAAACACAAATCCAAGATTGTCACGCCGGAATACTGCACGCTCTGATTCCTTGATTCTGGAAAAATCACGGTTTTCCAGAAGTACGGTCCCTGAGGTCGGTTTATCAAGTGCTGCTAAAATATTGAGCAGTGTCGTCTTTCCGGATCCTGATTCCCCCATGATCGCCACATATTCTCCCTGTTCCACATCAAACGTCACATTTTTCAGCGCCTGCACCTGATTACCGCCAAAACGCGTTGTGTACGT
>CAKRPI010000184.1 GCA_934376945.1 uncultured Lachnospiraceae bacterium
AGCTACCAGGATTCTTTTTTTAGCAGACTTAATATTAGCCAATCTCTACACCTCCAAACATTCTTGTATAATTGAGCTGTTTCATTAAAATCGGACACGGACGTTTAATGAAAACATACTCATATATATTAGTCCAAAGTTTCAGGTGTGTCAATACATATTTTTTAAAAAAACGGAAAAAATAGCGTAAAATGAAGTCTATACGACACAAAGGAGCATGTAAATGATGGGTGGATTCCGGATACGGACAGATCTTGCACTGGAGGCAAAAGAGAACTGTGAATCGGAGCATGAGGCAATGCGCGGAGTGAAGGTGGAGGAGCAGGCAAATGAGGAGGCAGAAATATATACGACAATTGTGAAGATTGAGACAGAGAACGGAGCAAGAGCAATGGGAAAACCGGTTGGAACGTATATCACACTGGAGGCGCCGAATATGTCTTCTCCGGATGAGGGATATCACAGGGAGATTTCAGAGGAATTTGCCAGACATCTGAAGAAGCTGATCGGAACAGAGAGGCTGCAGGAAAAAAGAATTCTTGTTGTAGGACTTGGCAATCGTGAGGTGACGCCGGATGCGCTTGGACCGGAGGTCATAGGCAATCTGAATATCACCCGTCATATGATTCGAATCTATGGGAGAATTTCGGAAGATCTTCGTATGACCGGTGTGATCAGTGCAATTGTTCCGGGGGTAATGGCACAGACCGGAATGGAGACGTTGGAGATCATACGTGGTGTGGCAGAAGAGACGAAGCCGGAGCTGGTCCTTGTGATCGATGCACTTGCGGCACGCAGTACAAAACGTTTAAACCGTACAATTCAGATTACAGATACAGGAATCGATCCTGGCTCCGGTGTTGGAAATCACAGACATGCAATTAATCAGAAAGAGCTTGGGATTCCGGTGATTGCAGTGGGAGTACCGACGGTAGTCGATGCGGCAACAATTGTGAATGATGCGATGGAGGAATTGATCGGCGAAATGGAGAAGCTGGAGGAACTGAAGCAAATGACCGGAGCATTTCATGCATTGGATCAGGCAGAAAAGCATCAGATGCTCCATGAATTGATTGCGCCGAATCTGAATACGATGTTTGTGACACCGAAAGATATTGATGAAACGGTAAAATATTTAAGCTATACGATTTCAGAAGGTCTGAATCTTGTGTTTTCTGGAAAGATATGAGAAGGTACAAGCAGGCATAAATAAAGCAGGTGTAAAGTACGGGCAGGCATATGAGTGAAAGTATAGGCAGAGTGAAAGTATAGCAGAGTGAAAGTATAGGCATAAGAAGGCTTGGCTGCGCATAAATTATAATGATAATGCCAGAGTTTTGTGACTGGACAGGCAGGTGGAGAAAGCTGCAGATTTGCAGAAATTTCGAAGCCTGCCTGTTTATGCTCAGATGAAAAATCGCAGGCAGAAAAAAGGGGGAAGCTTATGAAGGGGAACGGATGGATGCAGCGGCTGCTGTATTTTTTGATATTGATGCTTGGCATTTATATTGTGTACAAGGGCGGCAGTCTTTTTATGAAAAGTCCAATGGCACAGACAGCACTGGATGAGGGAACTTTGCAGAGAAGACTGGAAAATGCAGCGGCTCGTACGTGGACAGGCGCTTATACGGCAGTGCTGGAAGGGAAAGATAAAATCTGGTCCGGAGGCTGGTTTCGGGCAGCACTTCCGGTATACAGTTATCTGATCACAGGAAACGGGATAACAAGGGAATCAGAGCCGGAAGCGGATGAAAATACCGACCAGTATAGGGAGGAAAGCAAACAAGAATCAGGCAGAGGACCGGAAACAGAAAGCGAACCGGAATCAGGCAGAGAGCCGGAAACAGAAAGCGAACCGGAATCAGGCAGAGAGCCGGAAACAGAAAAGGAACTGGAGTCAGGCAGAGAGCCGGAAACAGAAAAGGAACCGGAATCAGGCAGAGGATCGGAAACAGAAAGCGAACCGGAATCAGGCAGAGAGCCGGAAACAGAAAAGGAACCGGAATCAGAAGAGAAAAGAGAGACAGAAACAGAGGAAAAGCAGGGAGACTTGGAACAGTCGCAGGAAGTGCTTGGCCGGTCGGTTTCGCCGGAGCTGTTTTCGCAGCTGGAAGATTTTAATTTCCTTATAAATGAATACTTTACTGTAGATGGTGGAACAACGGCAATTCCGGAACTGATTAATGCGAAGTCTTTTCTGGAAGAGGATTTAAGCATTGTAAAAAATCCGGAGGTTCCGCAAATTCTGATTTATCACACACATTCACAGGAAGCATTTGTGGATTCGGTGGAAGGGGATGCGGGAACCACCATCGTAGGGATGGGGGATGTGCTGGCAGATTCACTGGAAAAGAGAGGATATCAGGTGATTCATGACACTGGTGTATATGATCTGGTAGATGGTGTACTGGACCGAAGTGCAGCATATGATTATGCAAGAACTGCGATAGAAGCATTACTGGAAAAATATCCTACCATTCAGGTTGTGATCGACCTGCACCGGGATGGTGTGGACGGGAAGAAATTTGTGACCGAGATTGACGGGAAGCCTTGTTCGATGGTGATGTTTTTTAATGGAATTTCAAGAAATCAGCAAGGGGAGCTTAGTTATCTGCCGAATCCGTATGTAAAACAGAATCTGGCCTTCTCCTTTCAGATGGAATTTGCGGCAAGGCAGAGATATCCCGGATTTACACGGAATATTTATTTAAAGGCGGAACGTTTCAATTTGCATCTGCGTCCGCGTTCTCTGCTGATTGAAGCGGGTACACAGCTCAATACAGTTGCGGAAGAGCAAAATGCGATGGAGGTTCTGGCAGATTTACTGGATGAAGTACTGAGTTGAAAATTCTCCTCCTCGTTTCCTATGGACAATACGGGAAAAAGTGTGCTAAACTGTATCGAAGATGTCAGGAGAAGCATAATGGATCCCTGACGGTTATTTTACTGCGAGGAGGAACTTACGTGGCAGCAGATCAGAGCAAAATCAGAAATTTTTGTATTATTGCACATATTGATCATGGAAAATCGACACTGGCAGA
>CAKRPI010000185.1 GCA_934376945.1 uncultured Lachnospiraceae bacterium
TCATTCATCGCAAAAATTGCTGTCACGTGCTGGCCAAGCAGATACGACAGTGCCTGGCTTCCGCTCTCCAGGGTATAATCACCGCCTGCCACCAGTTTTTCTTCCCATGGAATGCCTGCTTCCTCCAGCGCACGCCGGTAGCCTAAAAGCCGCTCCTGGGTCACACGGTACTCCGGAATTCCGGCAATACAGCCGATCCGCCTGTGGCCGCAGCCCGCCAGATAGCTGGTCGCTTCGTAGCCCGCCTTCTCATAATCAAAACAAATATTCAGCCCGTCACTTTGAAATCCGTATCCATCCATCGTAAATACTGGAATTCCAAGCGAGTCTACGGTCTCATAAAGCAGCCGGTTCTCTTCTGTTTTTCCCGGTTCCATCGATTTTGCCCAGACAAGTGCACACAGATTTTCTGACGCGATCCGGCGGATGAGTTCATCCAGTCTTCCCTCGTTTTTATCATTAAAAATATGATTCACAACTGAATAGCCCCGCTCCTGCAGCACCTCGCTGATCGCGGTATCCAGCTCCGCAATATGTGAATTTCGGATATCATTGATGACAACACCGACTGTCTGACTGCGTCCTCTGGCCAGATTGGAGGCACTGCTGTTCGGAAAATAATTGAGTTGTCTGGCCATCTGCCGGATTTCCTCCAGTTTTCCTTCCGAAATCCGTCCCTTTTTAGCGCTTCCCGAAAGCGCAATCGATACCGTTGCCACTGAGACGCCGCATTCCCTTGCGATATCCTTCATTGTTGTTCTCATCTTTTCAGTTCCTCCCAATATATAAAACGGACAGATCAAACCGCATAACACAAAATCAGTTTTGCCGCACATGCCCCTATCCCCGTTAACCAGCGTACTGTATCATTGTTTTTCAGGCAAACCAAAATCAAATGAAGACTTATCTGTCCTCAGAAAAGATCCAGCATGTTATCCAGGTAGATGCTTTCCCTGACATGAATCTGATACTCCGGTCTGGTCATATAGTATAGTAAGAATTCCAGCACCAATGCGCTTCCAAGCCCCCGTCCTTCAATCTTAAAATTGGTAAATCCCATTGGAAGATAAACTGTCTGAATGTCTGCGGCACTGATAAAACCCGGATTGGACATCGCTTTGGAAAACCGGTAGCCTTTCCCCAGGTCGGGCGCATGACACGGATGCTCCTGACAGCTCTCTCCCAGATTTTTCCGGCTGACTGTTTCGTAGCAGCTTTTTCTGTCTTTGCAGCCAAACCAGCAGCATTCGTTGCACAGGAATTCCACCTTTGCTTTCTGCCCGGCATCCATCTGACTCAATTTGCCAAACCTTTTATTCAGGCGAAAATCCGGCACTACATAGCGGAACGCTTCCCGGTTCACTTCATCCAGAAACTGATCAAAATCAGTCAGGACCTTCGTTGTCGAAGAGATCAGATAAAGTCCCGGATATTTTTCCTGCAAATACTCCAGTAACAGATCCGAATGTATAATCACTCCGTTTTTCGGCTCTGTATGCTGCTCAAATAATGCACAGAGCGCATTACACTTCTTGTCCTGCAAATGCGCTTCTCCGAGCAAGGAATTGCTGAAGGTCAGCCGGGCAGATATCCTGTATTCCTGCATCAGTGCCAGGACTTTCTCCGGCCTTTCCCCTCCAAACGATGTACGGCCGCCGCCCCAGATGCAGTCATCCGGTGCACCATAGATCGAGCCAATCTCACACCAGTCATAAAAATATTCCCGATGTTCCCGGAACAGCGGCAAAAATACCCGATACAATTCATAGAATTCAAACAAACCCGGGAGATGGTAATATGCTTTTTTCTTCGTTTCATTCTTCACCAACTGCGCTCTCCTTTGCTGTTTCTGAAGCATGCTCGCTCTCCGTCCCTTCGCTGTCTCCGAAGCATGCTCACCCTCCGTCCCTTCGTTGTCTCTGAAGCATGCTTGTTCTCCGCTCCTTCGCTTCCCGCAGATTAACAGAAGCTCCTTTTCTTTCACTCTGCCCTGCAAACAGCAACAGAATTTTCACTGCCACACCGCCGACATGACCGGATTTGTTTTAACCGCACTACTTATGATAAACCCAACGCTCTGATCCTGCCCCTTGGGAACAATTTTTCTGTTCCAGGTCATTGGAAGAATCGTGACATAGTTCGTCTTTGAGATAACGTTTCCGTTCCATTTGTCGCTTATCTGAACCGCATATTTAAATCTGACCCGAAGCTTCCAGCCCGAGATTGTGCAGCTGCTCTTGTTTCGGATTGTGAGCCGGTAGATGGTATAGTAGCGTTTGCCGCTTTGCCAGCTCCCATCTTTTTTCAGCAATACCGTGCAGTATTTAGACGACGCCCTTACCGACTTAGGATTGGAGGGCGTACCGGGGGAAGCAGAATCGCCCGGGTCTTTGCCTGTATTTCTGCCCGGAAGCTTTCCTTTCATCTGCTTCACCACATACGTTCCTGATTTTGAAAGGTCTGAGGCTGTCCAGCCTGAGGTCTTTTTACAGCTGCTTTTGAGCAGGGCGCTGGTCTCATTCTTGTTCGACAGATTCCATGCCATGTAGCTGATCTTATAACGATTCAGCAGGGCAAACCATTTGTCCGCCTCGCTCTGGTTGATGCTACCGCTGCCGGAAGCGTCACAGATGCCGTATTCGCTGACAAAGACCGGAAGCCCGGCTTTTACCGCACTCTCCAGTTTTTTCCGATAAGCGTCCTTGTGCGTCGCCGCATAAAAATGGAAGGTATACATCAGATTCTGATAACCCTTGATCGGATTCTTCGCCGCCGTGTCTACATCCTGGCTCCAGGTCGTTGTCCCGATCAGGATAACTGCGTTCCGATCGATTGCCCGGATCTCCTTGATTACCGCCTGCGCGTAGGACTTCACCTGTGACCATGAAGTCCCTCCGTTTGGCTCATTGCAGATCTCGTAGATGACATTCTTCTGATTCTTGTACTTCTTTGCCATCTCCTTAA
>CAKRPI010000186.1 GCA_934376945.1 uncultured Lachnospiraceae bacterium
GGGAACTTTCAGAAGTGGATGCATTTTCGGGAACAATTGTTTCAGTTGAAAAGCAATAAGTAAAGTAATAAGTAAAGCCATGTGATACATATAGAAAATGTATCATATGGTTTTTTGAATTTTTACGGTTATGTGGAAAATGACTGGTGAAATATGATATACTTATCGGGAATGATATTGAGACCGAAAGATGAAAGTGTGAAAAATAAAATTTTTCACACGCAGGATATGTGTTTATGCACAAACTTGAGATGAGCAAAAGACAGCGCAAGAATGGAGATTATTATCAACTACCTTTTATTCAAATATCATGAAATATAATGAAGAAAGAAAAGGGATAAGAAATGGCAGGAATTGTCTTAAAAATTACGATCATGGACACTCATCCACCGGTATGGAGAAGAGTTGTGGTACCGGAAAAAATGTGCTTTGAAGATCTGCATCGGGTAATCCAGATTATTTTTGGATGGGAGGATATACATCTGCATATTTTTGAAAATCCGGGAAAAAGTTTTGAAGTTGTACAGACAAAAAAAGATGCAATGAAAAGTATGTTTATGATTGAAAAAAAGACACCAGTCGGAGCAGTATTAGAGCATGAAAAATGGATGTGTTATACTTATGATTTCGGTGATGACTGGCAGCATAAGGTTCTGTTTGAAAAAAAGATGCCTGAGTATACAGCAGATTATGCCACGGTTTTAAAGGTGAAGGGCGACAACTTTGTGGAAGATTTCTGTGGTGACTGGGACGAGGATATACAGCCTGAAATTTATGATATTGAGAAAGTCAATCATACTCTTCAAAAAATGCATTTTAAGGAAACAGATATGCCGGATGATTATGATCAGATGATGAAGAGTATTGCGTTGTTTAAAGAAGGTAAAAGAGATTTTTATAAGTATTTCAGGGAACAGGCAGAAAAATTCCTGAAAAATCTGGATGATAATGAAAAAAACAGTCTGCTGTAAAAAAAGAAGTAACTGCATGGAAAGAATTCTGTGATGAAGAAGAAAATGGAAATATCTGCAAAATGCCGCCGCGTAAGACCTGTAAGGAATTGATCCACAGGCTTACTGAGCAGCAAAAAAGAGATTACAGCAAGTATCTTCAACTTCCCTATAATTATGAAGATGAAGATCCGGAGATATTAGCGGATGCCATCAATGAAGAGTTTATGGAGCATCCGGAGTATTATCTTTACGTTCTGACAGAGAAAAATATCAGTGAGTTTGAGAAATTAAGCCGGCTGGAAGAAAACAGAAAATACACAATAGATTATAATACTGTTATGAAGGGGATAGTATTAGGATTTCTTCATGTGCAGATTCCACCTAAGACAGAAGCAGCATATGTATTCCCTGCTATTGATTTTAAGGAAAGATTAGCTTTGGTAACAGCACTGGATTTGAAAAAATATCAGAAAGAGATTCATGATATTGGTGAAAAAATAGAAAAAATACTATCTGTCTATAGTTTACTGGAACTTGGAGATTTCTATAAAATATTTGAAGATATATGGAATATGAAGATCGCTGAGAGAGATTTTCTCCGTTATGTGTACTGGTATGGCAATTTTGGACAAAGATTCCAGACTATGCGAAGAAGGGATATCGATAAGAGTTATGCAGCGTTGTTTCAATTGGATTTAGATCAGATTATTGTCGATATGGAACAATATGCCAAAGATCTTCCTTATAAGAAATTTACACAAAAGGAGTTACTGGCTGATTCGTGGGATATCGCTGATTGTGGGGAATGCTGGGAACTTTTAGCACAGGAGTTGTATGAGGGGCTGGGGTTGCCACGGGAGGAGATAGCAGATCTGGTAGAAATTATTTTCAATACGGCAGTCAGTGGAGGCAGTGCAGACGACATTTTGGATACCATTGTATTACAGAAAAACAGGTACAAAAACCTGAAGTTTTGTTTGAAAGATTAAATACATGGCAGATTGTTCTTGAATGTATAATGACACTCAGGCTTCCGATGCTTCACGGATATTCCAGAATGGAGTATGAGAAAATTACCGGAAAAAATGCGTTTGATACAGGGGTCTTTGCAGCAGACAGGATAAGAGACGAAATCGCACAGGAGACATCCTTAAGAAATATGCCTGTAAAAATACAGGAGGAAATATACAGAGCATTTTATGAAAACAGAGAGCCGGACAGACCGAAAGAGCTGGAAAAGATCAGGAAGAAGATTTCAGTAGAAAATGACGAATTAAATTGTCTTACAGCAATGTGTTACATGGGGGCTGGAAAATACAGTAAGGCAAATTCTATGCTGGAAAAAATTGCAGACAGAACGGAAGACGAGAGTGTGTATGCCATGCTTGATATGATGGGCGGACAGATAGAAAGGGTGAGCAGTTATTATATGGACTATGCACAGAACTGGGATCCATTTACAGGTATGGGAATGGAAGTGGATATGCCATATCAGCGGGAAAGCAAAAAAATCGGGCGAAATGATCCATGCCCATGTGGAAGCGGAAAAAATATAAAAAATGTTGTGGAAAGTAGTGTGAAAAATTTGGAAAAAGACGCAACGGGCAGTTACCCATTTGCGTCTTTTTCTATAGAAGGGCAATGAAACAACAGGAAACAGATACAATGGAGGAAGAGAAGATGAAAAAAGAAGCAAAAAAGATAGCAGCATTATTTTTAACAGCTGGTATTCTGTTATCAGGGACAGCTGCGTGTTCTAATGTAGAAGGCATGCATCTTTCAGGATCGACAAGGGAATTGAATGTAACGAAAGAAGATACTGGAAAATCCGGAGATAATGTTCAGATGCTGCCATCGGATGAAAAATCAGACAAAATATTTGCGGACAGTTATGCTGATTTTGCAATAAAGGCTTTTCA
>CAKRPI010000187.1 GCA_934376945.1 uncultured Lachnospiraceae bacterium
CGACGAACTGCGCGCCGACTTCACCGCCCGTGCCGCCGCCAACGGCCAGCAGAACTACGATTTTGCTGCCGCCATCCAGGCTTTCTGCAAACGCAAATACCAAAGCGACTTCTCCCGGGAAATGACGAGGAGTGCAGAAGTGTATTTGGAAGAGTTTAGAAAGTAATAGGATACATAACACAAGGCCCCGCACATTTGGTGCGGGGCCTTGTGTTATGTTAGGATGTCATAGTTCTTTTCGCCAATCGCACTGAAATTCTTTTTGTCGTTGGTTTTGCTATCCTTTGCGTCGTCGTTTGTCTGAGGAACAGAACTCAATTGACCGTCTTCGCCGACATAAACATATAGTTTTTTCTTATCTTCGAAATAGATCAAATCCCCCTGCTGGAAATCGGATGCGTTGCTTTCTGTATTGCGCAGTGTGCCGATGACAACGAGATAATCTGAGGCTTTTTCCGTAGAGTTGATAGTAGTGAAATAGTTATCCAAGAAGGTGATAGGATCATCTGCGGCATTTAGTGCATTGTCATCGATTTTACCTTTTTTGACATCGGTAATGCGATCAACCCAGTATTGCGCTTTGTCGTTGGGAATTGCACTGATTGATGCGTAGTTATAATACAGCACACCTTTCCAGCAAAGTAGCTCGTGGCGGAAGTCGATATTATTATCATGTAACAGCTTATCTGACCAGTTTCCGGCATTGAACTTGACATTATCAATTGTCATCTCACCCTTGCTGTCCTCTGTGGTGGGGTGGTCATACAGGATAACGGTTTTGCGGTATTCAGTTTTACCGACAGAGATGGGGATGTCTTCGCGCTTAGTGTATCCCGTGGGTGCGTACAGCTCCGAAAGCGTGTAGGTGCATCCCAGTGAGACTTCCATCGTTTTGGAACCAGAGGCAGCCGTCCACCAACTAGGCGATTTGTCCCACGGATTTCCATCGATTACTCCGTCATCCGTTGAAAGTTTCAACTGTGCACTTTGCAGCGGCGTCCCGTCATCGCTCTGCTTCAGAATCGTCAGCGTGCAGGTCGTCTTTTCGGGGTCTGTGACCGTGAGCAGGTGGTGCTCCTCATCTATGTGGATGACGTCATCAGGATTGTAATTACAATAAACCATGCCCGTGCTGGTATTCATACTGAAGGAAATACTCGGAATCGTGAGATACCCTTCAGGTGCTTCGGTCTCCCGAAGCGTAAATCCACCCGCGGAAAGGCTCAGTGTGGCAACCCCCTCCGGGATGTTGTCTCTACTGTTTTTGCGCATGGCGATAAGCTGCTCGCCTTTGGTGGTGATCTCGGGTAAGGAGATCGTGTTACCGTTTATCTCCAACACAAGGGTCGCATCGGTAAGTGTCTGGTTGTCTTTTCCCAGCTTTCGGATGGTCCAGCTTGGCACAGCGGGCCCGTTAATAATACATTCCATTCCGTTGATGGAAAAAACGCTGCTGTTGTTGTAGACCTGCTGCAGCTGATAGCTGCCGTCCGAACCGGTAGAGGTGAACTTTACGGGAATAGGCGAAATCTGCTGCTTCATCTCAGGAATACTTACCGGGTACAGGTACCCTTCAAAATCCTTGTTCAGAGCATCACTATCATCGGTAATGTTTACCTGATAAGTGAGTTCACCGTTGACAGTGGATTTCTTTGTACCAGCCAGCGGTTCGGTGCCGTCTGCATTGCGGGTCAGTTGGAAGGTGTAGTCATTCAAAAGTGTCTGAGTATTAGGATCCTTTACCTTAAAGGTTAGCGTCTGGTACTGGATAACTTTTTTCTTGTCAGTCACATACAGGGTCCGGGTATCCGAATCAAAGCTTGTCTCCGAAGCATCCGCTGTGAGATTCAGCCCAAAGCTTGTCCAGGCATTGCCGGTATTGGGGTACTTTGCACCGGAAATGTTGAAATGAATCGTGGAAGCGGGGAAATAACCGTCAGGAACCGTAGATTCTGTCATGGTATATTGGGTGCCAAGATCCAAAAACTCGGTGTAGCTGCCCATGTTATCGCCAAGATTGCCCAACGGGTTTGAACTGTTGTCGCGCCCGGGAATATGGATGCGGACAGGAACCTCGATGTATGTTTCCTCGTCGCTTTCCGAGGCCTTGGTAGTGAGGGAGAAAGAACCGCTGGTAATGGTAAATTTTGCGTCAGCCAGCGGAGTCTTATTATCGTCCTGTTTGCGAATCTTCAGCAGGGGGATGGGGTAGCGCTGTACATGAATGATGTTGTTTTCAACGTATTCGCCATTGTTCGCGTCATGCACATTGATGGAACTAATGCCGTTTATCGTGTGAAGATTATTGCCATGGAATGTGATGTCCAGACCAACCTGGATATTGCAGATCTGAAGTTCCTGGTATCCTGCGGGGGTGGCATCCTCAACCAATGTATACGATCTGTTCGCAGCAAAATAGCCTGCCCGAAAAGCAGCGTTATTGAGCATGAACTTGTCTACAACAATGTTGCCGTCACTATCGAGCGTTACAGGCCAACGGTTGTTCAAGCTATCTTTTTCCGCCAGATAGTACTGGGTGTTGAGCGATTCATCAAACTGCCCGGTCTCGCCGTTTTGGATATGGATAAAAATTTTGTTCGGCAGGGAAGTGGGGGTAGGCGTAGGTGTTTCCGTTCCCGGCGTTTTCGTTGGTGTCGGCGTCACCGTCGTCGTGGGTGTGGTGGCCGGGGACGGCACAACGGTCGGAACAGGCGCACTCGTCGGTATCGGTGTTGGCACATTCGCCGTCGGGATCACAATGCCATTGTCCCCAGAGTTCGCATCGTTCGCATACGCCACCAGAATATCATCGGCACTCCTATATAA
>CAKRPI010000188.1 GCA_934376945.1 uncultured Lachnospiraceae bacterium
GTTCAATAATAATACCGACTGCCTCTTTATTTCCGCTATGTACTTTTTGAATCAATTCGCTGTCTTTCATAGCGTTTTCTCCAATCATAAAACGTCTTACATCTTATATAACCACTACAAAGTAAAAAAAGTTCACTATAAAATTGTTTTTTAACATTTTTTTGCCATTCATTCTCAAATACGCACAATAGCTCGCTTAATTCTACTTCCTGCAATTTATTATATAACTATTTTCCGCACCTGCGTTTACATTATGTTCAAACTGGTTGCCCTTTCAAAGCATTATTACTTTCTGCCTGTTCCTGCACCATGAGCAGATGTTCCTTTAGTTTTCCGCTTAGAACCATCCCCTGATAAATGCCACTTTTATATTCTTTCAGATAATTTTTCCGCATCAATCCGAACTTTCTCTGTTCTTCTCCCGGCTCCGGATCAGGAATTATGTTCGGTATCAAATAATCTCCACACTTCTCATAAGTTAAATTCATTGTACGTTCCTCTCTTTCTTCAAATTTACATTTCCTGCTGCCATTTTTTCTTCTTATCCAGCATTTCCTGTTGTGTTATCTTTCTCTGTCGATTCTGCTCCGCTACATCCGCTTTTTTCTCTTCCAGTTTTTGCTTGAAGGATTTTGGCGCCAGTGATTTTACAAACTCTACAAACGCCTCTCCAAGTCCCCTTGATGCCACAAACTGTTTTAACTTCTCAATCTGGTCAGTAAGGGTTGCTATTTTCTTCTCCAAAGCAAATATTTTCTTTTCATATTTTTCCAGCAAATAATTCCTTGATACTGCCCGGCTGAAAGCATCCATAATCTTATTCCAATCACTTTTCTTTACCTTGACATATTCCTCACCGCCAAACAAATTATTGACCGGAATTGCAGCACTTTTTATATTCTTGGTTTCTGCATCTACTTCTTTCGAAATGGTCTTTAGGGTAGTTGCTCTCAGATCATGCTTCTCAAGTAACTCCTGATTGCTTTTATCCCTTGCCTCCAGTTCATCAATCTGTCTCACCAGCTCCCCGGCTTGTGTTGCAAGTTCCCTGTTATGTATCTCCATTTCCTCTGCCTGTTGTTCCAGCGCTTCCACTTTCTGCATCGCAGCTTTATACTCCGGCAGGCTAAGATTATCTCTCTGTATTCCAAGCACCTCTATGTCAATGCCTTTCTCCCGGCAAAGATCCGACAAATAGGATCGTTCTCTTTGTTGCCACGCAACTGTTTCATTTTCCTTTTTGCTGACTGCCTTCGCAAATCCCATCTGCTGCAATGCCTTTGTAAGACTGTTACGGGTTTCCATGCCTGTTTTATATCCATGTGCCACCGGAATATAATCAATATGCAAATGTGGTGTTGCTTCATCTAGGTGCATGACACAATTGAACAGATACAAATTCGGATTACGTTCCTGAAAGGTTTTTGCATACTGCTCCAGTATTTCAATTGCCACCTTCGCTTCCTCTGTAAGATTTCCATCCGCATCCACCACAGGAGTATCTTCCTTTTTTCCTATCTGAACGATATTCTCGTAGAATGTCTTTTCCTTATTACCGGAATTCTCTATTTCTTTCAGATAATTTTCTTTTCTACGATCCTTTCGCTTTTGTGCTGCATTATAATCCCTAAGTGCCTGCCCAAAGCATTTCTCATATGCCTGTTCCAAAGATTCCTGTATATAAATTCGGTTCCAAGCTGTCCTTTCGGGTACCACATTATTACTGATAAACTCTCGGTTATTATGTGTCAGATGTCCCTTTCCCTTTGGAAATGAAATTGTTTTTGCTGCCAATCGTCTCACCTTCTTTCTTCTGTTTCTTCTGTTCGTGCTCTAAATGCTTCGCATTTATCGCTGCTGTGCCAGTGAAAGCAAATGTCGCTATGCGCCGCTTGCTTTCACTTTGCGCACAGCATTTTGTTACTTTTGTCAAAAGTAACGCCTTATTACCTTTGACACTGCGTATCAAAGGTAGGCGCTCTGCGAGGCTGATGCCACTCTGCGAGTGTCATAATCTGCCATTGCAAAATCCCCATGGCAGACTGCTCATTCCGGCAAAATGCCCCGTCATTCGCTATGGGTGACGGTACCGAATAAAATACTTTCGATACCGTATCATAGGCTTCCACCTTGAAAGTGGATACCAAGCGCCAAAGTGGGTTTCCATTTTCGGTACCGCCTATTCCCCCATTGCAAGTGCCATTGACATCATAGCATCCGACATATCCGTCTCCGGCACTTGCTCCGTATCTTCCTCACACTGCTCTCTGTGAGGTGTATCCTCGCCTGAAACGGTTCTTAGGGCATGTTCCTCAAGTTCCTTCGTCAACTGCCTTAAAAGCGCTTCCTGCATCTTTGAAATTCGATCTGCAACGCTTTCCTCAATATGTTCCGCTGTCACTTTCAAGCCTTCACGAAAAGCATCCTCCGAAAGCATCTTTCCACATGGAATGTTTCCTTCACTTGAAGCTTTCTCAGCCACCGATGTGGACAAACAAAGTTCTTCAGCATCCCCCTTAGGTACCTTGCCATCCAAAACCAATACAAAGGCATCCGAAAGTGCCTTTCCATAGGAGCTGTCCTTTCGGGTTAAACTCTGTAGATACTCCCATGTCCGGCGCTGGTTCTCATCCTCCATGCAGAATCGCACATTGCTTGATTTGTATGTTTTTTTCATGCAGTTTTTCCTCTCATACGCTGCTTCATTTCTGCCAACGCCTCATACCCTTTTGCATTTGCACAAATATCGGAAATGACAGTTACATTTCCCTTTTCTGTCAAATCTGAAAAGTGCCTCAGCAGACAGCCACCACCGCCAAT
>CAKRPI010000189.1 GCA_934376945.1 uncultured Lachnospiraceae bacterium
GTCTGTCATTTGCAGAGATGGCAAAACGGCAGGAATTGGGAATGTTCACGACGAGAGAAAACAGAAGAGCAGCTACCATTATCAACAAAGCAATTGAGCAGTCCTCCAATATTTTAAATGGCGTTGTCCTTGCACAGAATTCCGTTTCAGAAAAGAAAATGACCTTGCAGGATGTATTTGCGGAGTATGCAGATTTGACTATCGGAGTTTCATCTGTGATTATTTTTGTACTGCTTCTTCTGGTTTATTCGCTGTCAGTAAGCAGGAAAAAACAGATGGAAGCATTGAAAGAAGCACAGAATGCAAATGCGGCGAATATTGCAAAAACAACGTTTTTGAACCATATGTCCCATGATATCAGGACACCAATGAATGCAATTGTTGGATTTACAGATATTGCCATGAAGAGGAAGCCGAACAAAGAAGTGGAGAGTTGTCTGAAAAAGATCAGACAGAGTTCAGAATATCTGATGACACTGATTAACGATGTACTGGACATCAGCCGCATTGAAAGCGGTAAACTGGAATATAAACCAGTACCGGTAGATCTCAGGGATATGATAAATACTGTTTTGTCGATTGCAAGGGGATATATGGAAAACCGTGACCTTAATTTTTATGTTTCAAGAGAAGAACTTAAAAACCCCTATGTGATGGCAGATGAACTCAGAATCAGGGAAGTATTGCTCAACATTATCAGCAATGCAGTCAAATTTACAAAAGACGGAGGTACCATTTCATTTGTTGCAGAAAACGGTCCGGGTAATGATGAGCATCATATAATCGTACGCTATCGTATATCGGATACTGGAATTGGTATGAGTGAGGAGTTCCAGACCAGAATATTTGATGAGTTCAGTCAGGAAAATGATGGGGCAAGAACCAGTTATAAGGGAACCGGACTGGGAATGGCCATTGCTAAGAAATATGTAGATCTTATGGGTGGAAAAATTGAGGTCAGCAGCAAACAAGGTATTGGTTCAACATTTACGGTAGAAATCCCCCTGCTTATAGCAGAACAGGTACAAACGGAAGAGAAAGAAAAGTTAAGGAAAGATATGGATTTACATGGTTTGCATGTTCTTTTGGCAGAGGACAATGATTTAAATGCAGAGATAGCAGTAGCTCTATTGGAAGAACAAGGGATGATTGTAACCAGGGCTGCCGATGGTAAATCTGCCCTGACGCAGTTTTACAATACAGCTCCGGGGACGTTTGATCTGATTTTGATGGATATTATGATGCCGGAAATGAATGGATATGAAACGACAACAGCTATCAGAAATCTGCCAGACCGTCCGGACGGAAAGGAGATCCCTATTATTGCAATGACAGCAAATGCATTTGCAGAGGATGAACAGGCTGCTTTGAATGCTGGAATGGATGACCATGTGTCAAAGCCGATTGATATGGATATTTTAATTTCTGCCATCGAAAAATATGTGAAACGATGCTTCCTCTGATGAAAAAAGCTTCTGCAGATCAGTTCCGTTATCCGTACACAGATTTTTTTTACCTGAATTTTACGTAATTTTTGGAAATTCCAGATAGAAAGAACGGCTGTATGAGATAAAATATAAAAGTGACTGAAAAAGAAGACACGATTGATCACAGCGGCCGGTAGTGTAGGAAAAGAAATATCCGCTTTGCTTTAAAGACAGAAGAGAAGAGGCTGCAGAAAGAGGAAGGATGAGCAAACTGCAATACGAAGACATTCAAAAATCAGAGGAGGTAAATGCATATCTGGCACAGGGGAATGAAATGCTTGGAGTGCTTGGCTATACGGATCATTCTGCAAAGCATGCGCAAATTGTGGCAGATACAGCAGGAAAAATATTGAAGGAACTCGGCGCACCGAAGCGAAAGATTGAACTTGCACAGATCGCCGGGTATATGCATGACATAGGAAATTGTGTGAACCGGACAGATCATGCGCATAACGGAGCAATTCTTGCAAGAAGCATTCTAAAGGATATGGGTATGGAAGTGCGTGAGATCGCAGCGGTGATGAATGCAATCGGATCACACGATGAAAAAACGGGCTGTGCTACTGATCCGATCTCTGCCGCCTTAATTATCGCGGATAAAACAGACGTGCGCAGAAATCGTGTAAGAAATAAGAGCAAGGCAAGCTTCGATAAGCACGACCGTGTTAATTATGCGGTGACGGCTTCCAAGCTCCGCATCATTCCAGAAAAAAATACGATTCTTTTCGAAATATGCCTGGATGAGTCGATTTGTGCATTGATTGATTATTTTGAAATTTTCATGCAGCGAATGATGATGTGCAGGCGTGCGGCAGAAGTGCTTGGAATGAAATTTAAGATGATGGCAAACGGAAAAAAAGTGTGCTGAGAAATAGGGGTGTTCTGAAGCGGACATCTCTCTTTTTTGCGATAAAAGCGTTGCATATCATTAAACGGCAGTTCAGACAGACTGGACTTTCCGTGATGCAGCATATATAATAAAAGGCAGATTATAGGAAATTCGTAACAGAATAGCTGCTTTACAGTTTATCAGGAGTAGTTTGTACCACAGGAGATCTTCGGGTTACCCAAGGATCTGAGGAAGGAATTATGTCAGAACAAAAACGAAACTATCAAAAAGAAATGGAGCGCCTGTTGGATCCAAATTCATCCACGGTTCCGACACTTTTGCTGCATAGCTGCTGTGCACCGTGCAGCAGCTATGTGCTGGAGTATTTATCGAGGTATTTTGAGATAACGGTGCTTTATTACAATCCGAATATTTACCCGGAGGAAGAATATTTCAAGCGGGTAGAAGAACAAAAACGGTTGATTGATGCCAGAAATGA
>CAKRPI010000190.1 GCA_934376945.1 uncultured Lachnospiraceae bacterium
ACACTCTCCTGTGCGCCATCGTGATTCTTTTCTGCGGCCAGTTTGTACCATTTCAGGGCTTCTTCCAAATTGATTTCCTGACCGCAGTCGCCATTTTCATAAGTCTTCCCCAGATTATTCATTGCATAATCCTCACCGGCATCTGCCGCCTGCTTATAAAGCTCGATTGCTTTCTCATAATCCTGCTGTACACCTTGTCCACACTCATACATCCATCCAAGATTAGTAATTGCATCTACATTTCCTTTTTTCATCGATTTTTCATACCATGAAACAGCTTCTGTATCATCTTCCTCCGTCTCATTATGAGCCAAGATGTATCCAAGATAAAAGCAGGCATTCCCTGCCATCTCATCCCCCGCGCTCTCATCTTCCGCTATCAACTCAAAATACCGGATGGCTTCCTCTTCATTCTTTTCTGCTCCATTTTCTCCGTTCTTATAATTCCATGCCAGATCATACATCGCCTGCAGCACGCGCTCCACGCTCTCCTGGGCGCCATCGTAATCGTTCTCTGCGGCCAACTTGTACCATTTCAAGGCTTCTTCCAGATTGATTTTCTGACCATAGCTTCCGTTTTCATAGATTTCACCTAACCGCTGCATTGAAAGGGAATCTCCGCCATCTGCAGACTGCTTATAGAGTTCGACTGCCTTGTCATAATCCTGCAGAACACCCTGTCCCTTTGCATACATATCGCCCAAGATGAACTCTGCAGATGCACTTCCTTTTTCCGCCGCCTTTTCAAGCCAGGATGCTGCTTCTGCATCGTCTTCCTCAGTTTCATTGTAAGCCATAATCCATCCCAGTATGTAGCAGGAAAAGTTTACATAAATATCATCAACATCGCCATCGCTCTCCGCTACCAGCTTATAATACCGAACAGCCTCTTCTTCATTCTTCTCATACCCGTCACTTCCATTCCGATAATCTTCCGCCAGATCAAACATCGCCTGCAGCACACGTTCCACATTTTCTGTATCCCCGTCCTTGCGGTACGCTGCCAACGCTTCTTCGTAGTTTCCTTCCTCATAATACTGCTCTGCTTTTTTCTGCGTGGACTGCAGACCGGTCATCGCCGCGTATCCTCCGACTGTGAGTATGGCTGCACCCAGCAATACAAATGGCCACTTTTTCCGAGGATCTGGCGTCGGTCCTACCGGCTCTGGCTTTGGCAGATCGTGTTCCGGAAGATACTCCAGAAGCTCACCCATGCTGCCGATTCTGTCTTTTTTGAGAATAGCAAGCCCTTTTCGCATGCCTTCCTTTGCTTTTTCCGGTATGTTTAATCTGTTTATCACATCCTGGACTGCTTTTTCTTCTTCCGCCGCAAGACGGTCCATCGGTGTCGGCAGGACTTTTCCAGACAGCAAATAATACATCGTCGCCGTCATCGCATATACATCCGTCCACGGGCCAATTTCTCCGTGTGTTCGATACTGCTCCAACGGGCTGAATCCATGTTTTAATACCATCTGCGTAGATTCCGGCACATTTTCACTCTTCCATGAGTTTTGTGCCGCTTCTGAAGCGTTCCTGTCCACCCCTGTTCTTTGTGTTTCTCCAGCGCTACTTTCTAAGGTTTCTTTCGAAAAATAAAACTGAGTCCTGTTCGACTGATACAAGTCTTTTGCCGCTCCAAGATCCAGAAGGCGTACACCGCCATCCGTCTCGACCATGATGTTGTCCGGACTGATGTCACGATGAATGATTCCCTTTTCGTGGATCTTTGCCAGGTCTTTCATCACGGGGGATAAATACCTGCGAAGCTCCTCATAAGTCAGCGTTCCGTTTTCCATGACCAGCTTTTTTAATGTCACGCCGTCAATATAATCCATAACCAGATACGCTGTCTCATTCGCTACAAACACATCTCTTATGCGCGCCAGTGTTGGAAAAGTGTCAATCTTCGCCATATTGCGGGCTTCTTTCAGCAGATTGTCCCGGCTGTTTTTCACATACTGAGCCTCCGACCTGGTACTATACCAAGTCAGTCTGGGAGACTGGTTCGCATCTCTTCCCACAAATCCTTCCGGATAGTACTCCTTGATTGCCACCCTGATATCCAGCGACATATCATATCCGATATAGGTAATACCAAATCCGCCTTTGCCGAGGAGCTTTCCGACTACATATCTACCCTGCAGAATCGTCCCCGGCCTTAACACGTACTCCTCTTCCTCATAATGATCTGCATCAAATCCGCAATGCGGGCAGATCGCCGCCTTCTCCGGCAGCTCCTCCATACAGCCAAAGCATCTGTCAAATCGCATTTTCCTCTCCTCCTTTGTGGCAGCGGTTATTTTTCCTTACTGCAGTGCCTGCTCAACGCGCTCCACACTCTCCTGGGCGCCGTCGTGATTCTTTTCTGCAGCTAGTTTGTACCATTTCAGGGCTTCTTCCAGATTGATTTGCTGATCATATTGACCATATTCATAAATAACTCCTAAATTGTTCATCGCTCCATCGTCTCCAGTATCTGCTGCCTGTTTAAAAAGCTCTATTGCTTTCTCATAATCCTGTGTCACGCCTTTCCCATTTCCATACATCCATCCAAGGTTACTAATTGCACCTTGAGAGCCCTTTTCCATCGCTTTTTCATACCATGAAACAGATTCTGCATCATCTTTTTCGTCCTCATTATTAGCCATAATCCAGCCAAGATAAAAGCTAGAATTCCGTACCTTATCATCGCCCGCGCTCTCATCTTCCGCTACCAGTTTATAATACCGGATCGCCTCTTCTTCATTTTTTTCATACCCGTCACTTCCAGTCCGATAATCTTCTGCTAGGTCATACATCGCCTGCAGCAC
>CAKRPI010000191.1 GCA_934376945.1 uncultured Lachnospiraceae bacterium
AACGCACAAGGTAAGCCGGTCTTTCACTCGTCGTAAGCGTTGCTTTTCGGCCCGGACACCAGTCGACAAGATAAGCAATAACTTTTTCCCTCAGGGATAATTGGTACTTATATAGGAAAGTACGTATGGAACGCATTGGTTATCTCCAATTCGTCCGATACCATAATAGCATATGTAAGTGTGCATTTGTGTGCACACTTTTTAAAATTAGCATTATTTTTTATTGACATATCACGCAATGCGTGGTATTATAATATCAGAAAGAGTTATGACTCATAATAAAGGAGGAATTGAAATGTTTAAGGGAACTCATTATGGAGAAGAAGTATATCTATCCTATACAAGTGAAGACGAAAGTGCGTTGAAACAGGTCATGACAGCAATGAGGGAAAAGGGAATAGAATTTGAATTATTGCCAGTAGAAGCAAAAGACTGTCAGGGTGAAATGTTTGTCGACATTCTAAAGTATACAAGCCAGAACGACGGAATGCCTGTATATTGTATCATTTGTGGCGCGAAATGTTGTTACGTTCAGACAAAGAAGCTTCCGGACGACATGGACATTCCTAGACTAATTTTCGACATCTTGGGTCAGAAAAACGGGGAAAAGCCAATGACTATGCAGTCGAAATTTAGGAAGATGTTAAACAATGCGATGAACTATGCCAGAGTAATTATTTACGACGGGAACTTTTCTGAAGAGGAGCAGCGTGTTATAGACTTATTTAGAAAAAAAGCAGAATCGACAATGACGGATGAAGAAAAAGAAATTGACGAGTGGTCTTTTGAGGAAGAAGGTGATCCTGTAGAAGAAAAGGCAATGTTCCTCTACATGTATAAACTGGCTGCAGATTGCTTAATTGAAAAAGGCTACGATTATACCGACATGAAACGTTATGCAGAAATTGACCATCATGATGTTAACAGTTGGGAAAATGACCTGGAATGGTTATATGATGGCTTCTATTGGAGAAGCACATTAGATAAATAAAATATTTTCACGAACGAGGTATAAAAATGCAGACAGCAACCGAAAGAATATTGGAAGCATGTAATGAGTCTCAAACATTGAGAGGGATTCGCATGATTACAGGGTATAGTTGGCAAAAAATCGCAAAGGTGCTTTCTACCAATGGTATTATCGTTAATAATACTCAATCTACTATTTTGGAATTGCACGAAAAAGGTAAAACTGCCGATGAAATTTCAAAGATTACGGGGTTTGCGTACAGTACGGTTATGGCATATCTTCCGAGGTCTCGTCCTGCATATTTAGAGAACAGGTCGGAAAATGCATTGCGCATAGATAAATGCAGGAAACGGAAATTTTTGGAGGAGAATATTCATGAATAAACGCAATAATACTAACGATGATCCTCGTTGTGATCTTGTAAAAAAAATACTCCTAGAGACCGGTGTGGATCTTCCTATGCTGATGTGGGGCGAAATGTCTGAAGAAGAATTAAAGGCATATTATCAAGATCTAAGAAGCAAAGAAAAATGTGGGGTGGTTGTTTCCGATGTTGCGGAATCCACAAGTACTGCTGCTGAATCAATCTGCAGTCTGCGTTCGCTTACCGGATTAAGCCAGCAAGCTTTTTCGGATAAGTATGAGATTCCCAAAAGAACAATAGAAGACTGGGAAAGAGGGAGGAGAAAGCCGCCAGAATACGTGGTCAAATTGCTCGAAAGAGTTGTCAAAGGGGACATCGAAAAGGAGGGCTGAATTATCAGCTCTCCTTATATTTTTAGGTGAATCAGTGCACTGCTGTGTAAATTATGGATTTTTCTGAGACTGTAGTTCATTTCTTTCGCTACATCTTCCCATTTATTCACACCTTTTATGTACCGGATTTTCAATATATCTTGTTCATCGTCATTTTTCAATTCTCTGATGTGCCTTTCTATGTCACTTCGAATTTTCGCCTTTTCAAGACGTTCTTGCTTCAAAAGGTCGATCTGCTCATCTACCAGGATAATATAATCTGACAGATCCGTTTGGCTGCTGCCGTGCGGCATTCCATCATTGACCACTTCCGGGAAAATCCTGTCGAGTCTCAACCTCTGAATTTCCTGCAAAATACGTTCTTCTCTTCTTACTGCTTTCTGATAGGATTTCAGATATTCTTTTTTTCTTTCATTTTCTTCCCGAACTTCCTGATCCATGATGTCAGCCTCCTTGTTTCTGTTTCTTTTGTCCTGCTGCCGGTTCGTTTTATAATCCTACCCTGCATTCTTCAAAATATGGACAGATCAGGCAACAGCATCTGCAGTGTTGCTTTCTGGACCTAAATATCCAGTATAATAGCTTTCTCAGTAAGATCATTTTGTGGTCATCTCCTTAAATGCTTTCTCTGCATCTTCGCTTCTTCCGTAGGTGATCAGCTGTACTTTGCCGTCTTTCAGATATTCGATTGTGGTATTACTTGTCATTCTGGGATAATGGATTTCTTCCCAGTCAGCAGGATCCATGTTTTGATATCCCGGACATCTACCATCAAATATGCATCCGCCGCATCCTTCTTCACTTGTTCTTTGTTTTTCGCAGAACTGGATTTGTGTGTTGCAAGCCGACAGCGCAAGTTCTGGTGTTATGTCATATCCTTTAAACATTCGATGTTATTTCCTCCAATCTATCTGCTGCCAGTCTCAGGCAATCCATGAATTGATCTGTAAGTGCCATTCTATCTGGTTGAGCAATAAAGGTTCTGATTGTAGATGCTGCCTTTTGT
>CAKRPI010000192.1 GCA_934376945.1 uncultured Lachnospiraceae bacterium
GCGGGTAAATATTCGAGTGAGGTCCGATCACCGTGCCCGGATTGAGCACGGATCCGCAGCCGACCTCCACCTCATCGCCGAGCATTGCACCGAATTTTTTCAGGCCGGTCTCTATCCGCCCTGTGCCATCCTTTACCACAACGAGCTTTTTATCTGATTTTACATTCGATGTGATTGATCCGGCTCCCATATGTGCCTTGTATCCAAGAATCGAATCTCCAACGTAATTGTAATGCGGCACCTGTACCTTATTGAACAAAATTACATTTTTCAGCTCCGTGGAATTTCCAACAACCGCACCCTCTCCGACAATTGCATTTCCCCGGATAAATGCACAGTGACGCACCTCCGCGTTTTTTCCGATGATCGCAGGACCGTTAATAAATGCAGTCGGTGCTACCTTTGCTGATTTTGCGATCCAGACATTTTCTCCGACCTTTTCGTATTCTTCCTCTGAGAGTGTTGCTCCGAGTTCCAGAATAAATGCACTGATCTTTGGCAGAAGTTCCCATGGATACTCCGCTCCCTCAAATAATGGCTTTGCGATTGTTTCTTCCAGCGTATAGAGATTTTTGATTTTACACGTTTCCATATTAGCCCTCCTGTTTTGAGACGGTCGATCCGCCTCTTCCTTTTTTATAATAAACTGCCGCCGCATCAAAAAGCGGCCGCAGCAGCTGCTGATTATTCAGCCCCAGTACTCCGTCTGTGCGTGAACGGACAAAGTGCTCCAGCTTCTGCATATACTCCTGATCCGTAATTGAGCCTTCTGCCACATAATTCAGTCCTTTTTCCCAGCTTGCAGTCAGCTCCGGATTCAGCAGCGAACGGATAGAACAAAATACTACATCGTACGTCATTTCACCCTGCAGCGTCGGCGTAAGGATCTGTGTCTTTTTATTTAAAGCGATATATTTATTTGCCACCAGCTTCTTCAGGATTTCTGCTCTTGTTGCACTTGTACCAATGCCGCAGCTTTTGATCTGTGCACGCAGCTCTTCATCCTCGATCAGCTGACCCGCATTTTCCATTGCCAGAATCATGGAACCGGAGTTGTAGCGCTTAGGCGGTGCAGTTTCTCCTTCCCGGATCACCAGATCCTTTATCGGAAATTCCATGCCTTTTCGGATCTTTTTCAACAGTTCCAAAAGCTCCTTGCTACTGTTGACCGTCTCAGAGTTCTCCTGGTTTTCTTCTGATTCCGTTTTGGATGATATGCGCGTTTTTTCATTCTCAGCGCCTGCAGTTCCGGCTTCTTTTTTCTTCTCGTAAGGATTACCGGCTACTTTAAAATATCCCTCTGACAGCAGCACTCGAAAAGAATAAAAAAACTTTTCATTCTGCATCGCCGTTACCATTGTGATCTTTGCAAACTCGGCCGGCGGATAAAAAATACTCAAAAACCGGCGGACAATTGCTGCATAAACGCCGTATGCCGTTCCCTTTAAAGAACCAAGCGCACCAAACCCCTGTCCGGTCGGAATGATTGCATAATGATCCGTGATCTGCTTATCGTTCACATACCGTGTTTTTGCAATCTGCCGGAAGCTTCCATTCTCCAATATCTCCTGTGCAAATACTTTCGCCGGAGCAAAGTTGCGCAATCCGGAAATATTGCGCGAAATCTCTTTTGCTACTGCGGTAGATAACACACGTGCATCCGTTCTTGGATACGTGACAAGCTTCTTTTCGTACAACTCCTGCACAATGCGCAGTGTCTCATCCGGGCTGATCTTGAACATTTTAGAGCAGTCGTTCTGCAGCTCGGCCAGATTATAAAGCAACGGCGGATTTTTCTTTTCTTTCTTTTGCTCAATCGAATCAACAACCGTCTTTGCAGGCGGCGGATCAGCAAGCAGTCGACGGATCAGCTCCTGTGCGTCTTTCTTCTCTTTGAAACCGTTCTCCTTATAAAGCTTCGGTGACTGGAAATAAGTGGAACCCTGCACGGCACGGAATTCACCCTCCAGCTGCTTTCCCTCCAGCTCCAGCTGCTGCACAACACGGTAAAACGGCGTCTTCACAAACTGGCGGATCTCCCTCTCTCTTCTGACAATCATTCCGAGCACACACGTCATGACACGTCCTACGGAAATGACCGCATACTTCGTTCCAAGATAATTTGAGATTGTATTTCCATATTTTAAAGTCAAAAGCCGTGAAAAATTAATCCCCATCAGATAGTCTTCCTTTGCCCGCAGGTACGCTGCATCCGAAAGATGATCATACTCCGAAAGATCCTTCGCTTCCGCAATACCACGGTGGATTTCTTCTTCTGTCTGGGAATCAATCCAGACACGCTTCCTCACCTTTCCTTTCACACCCGCCATCTGTTCCACAAGGCGGTAAATATATTCTCCCTCCCGCCCTGAGTCCGTACAGACATAAATACAGGATACATCCTTTCGATTCAACAATCTGCTGACGATCTGAAATTGCTTTTTCACGCCTGGGATCACTTCGTAAAGAAACGCTTCCGGAAGAAACGGAAGTGTAGCAAGACTCCACCGTTTATATTTCGGATCATAAACCTCTGGATAACTCATGGTCACAAGATGACCGACACACCAGGTCACCACATAGGAATCTGATTCCAGAAACCCATCCCCACGACTCATCTTTTCTTTTAATGCTTTTGCGAATTCCTGGGCAACGCTCGGTTTCTCCGCAATAAACAGTGATTTTGCCATCCGTTTCCTCCTGATC
>CAKRPI010000193.1 GCA_934376945.1 uncultured Lachnospiraceae bacterium
AAAAATCTTGAGGTGTCATTCCAGAATAACCACCATTTTGGTCTACCTGATTTGCAGTAGATTCAATTAAAACACATGAATCTTGTTTTTTTGCTGCCTCCATTACAGCTTCAACAACGAATCCGTTACTTGAACAGCATGAATAGATAGCTACAGCTTGACCTGCTTTTTGTTTTTTTACAATATTTAATAATGGGTTTTGTTTAGGCATTATATGTCCTCCTTAACTAATTTTATTATACAGTATCTTTAACATTTTTTCTTCGTTTTGAGATAAAGTCAATTAAAAAGTGCAAATATTACTAATTTGTTAAAAATGACAAATTATTGATTAAAACGTTCATTCTATTTTGAAAGCGCTATGTTATAATTAATTAGAGATATGGAGGAGATAACGATGAAGGTTATTGTTTGTAAAGATTATGATGAAATGTCTGCAAAGGCATTTGGTGTTATGAAAGAATTGTTGGATGCTAAGAAAGATGCAGTATTAGGATTAGCTACAGGATCAAGTCCGGTTGGATTATATAAGGAAATGATTCAATACTATAAAGATGGTTATAGCTACAAAGATATTAAATCTTACAACTTAGATGAATATGTTGGAATTGATCGAAAAGATCCACAATCATACTATACATTTATGTATGAAAACTTGTTTAAAGATATTGATATTGATTTAAATAATACACATGTTCCTTATGGAAACACAGAAGCAGATTGTAAGGCTTATGAAGATGCGTTAAGTGAAGTATCTATTGATTTACAAGTTTTGGGTATTGGACAAAATGGACACATTGGATTCAATGAACCGGGAACACCATTTGAAGAATTGACACACATTGTGGATTTGACAGAAAATACTCGTGAAGCAAATGCGCGTTTCTTCGATAATGATATCAATAAAGTTCCAACACAGGCTATTTCAATGGGAATTGGAACAATCATGAAATCTAAGAAAGTATTACTAGTAGCGAATGGTGAAAATAAAGCCGATGCAGTTAAGGCTATGATTGAAGGACCAGTTGATACAGCATGTGCAGCAAGTGCTTTACAAAACCATGCTGATGTAGTTGTCGTATTAGATGAAGCAGCTGCCAGCAAATTAAGTAAATAATCAAAAGCCCTTAATTGGGCTTTTGATATATTGAAGGGGATAAATATGACCTTGAAATTAGTGATATTTGATGTTGATGGAACCTTATTGGATACAGAGAGCATATGGAAAAGTACAATGGTTGAAGCTGGTGAAAAATTCGGGGTTTTGAACTTGGGGAAAACGGTTTTTCCTAAAATTATTGGTAAGTCTGGTGAGGAAGAAGAGATCATTTTAAAAAATGAAATACCGTATGAAATCTTAGATGATTTAGTGAAATACTGGAGAGAAATTGGATATAAAAAATTATCTGAATGTATTTCTGAAAAAGAGGGAGTACATGAAATTTTTAATTATGTAAAAAAGAAAGAATTATGGATTGGTGTAGGAACGGCTACAGATCGTAAGTATACGGAAATTCGGTTAAATAATATTAATGTTTTAAAAGATATTGATTATCTGGTTTGTGGCGATGAAATAAAAAATAAAAAGCCCTGTCCGGATATATATTTGAATATTTGTGAACATTTTCATGTAGATCCCAAAGAAGCCGTGGTGATTGAAGATTCTGTTGTTGGTGTCGAAGCGGCCTATCAAGCTGGTATTCCTTGTATACAGGTACCAGATATAATACAACCAACAATATTAGAAGAACAGCATACAATACGTATTGTGAATACTTTGCTTGATGCGATACAGGTGATTGACGATATTTACTTTAAGTAACGGGAGGCGAAATTATGGAATCAATCAAAGGTGCAATATTTGATATGGATGGATTGCTTTTTAATACAGAAATGGTATTTGATAAAGCGTGGCAGATGACTGCAGATGATCATCATTTTCAGTTGAATTACAATATGCAGACAGAATTAAGAGGAACATCTGGGAAAGTGATGATGGGAATCATTAAAAGATATGTACCTCAAGAAGATCCTGCGATTTTAATGAAGGATTTATTTGATAATGCATATATTTTACTGCAAAAAGAAGTGCCTATGAAACCAGGGGTTTTTGAGATATTAGAATTCTTTAAAGCAAAAGGGGTGAAGATGGCGATTGCGAGTAGTTCACCGCAATATATGATAGAAAATAACTTAAAAGTTTCAGGTATTGATAAATATTTTGATGTTGTTGTGAATGGCAAAGAAGTAAAAATAGGGAAACCCAATCCAGATATCTTTTTGTTAGCTGCAAAAAGAATGGGGCTTGAGCCTGCTACATGTTTTGTGTTTGAAGATGCTATTAACGGAGTAGCTGCAGGGTATGCGGCAGGATGTAAAACCATTATGATTCCGGATTTGGTTCGTCCTACAGAAAAAGAGAAAAAAACAACATTTGGAATTTATTCCACATTAAATGAAGCGTTACAAAGTATACAATCATCTTTTTAAGATTTTGAACAACTTATATTTAATGGACTGTAATGATTTTCGTTGCAGTCTTTTTTAATTCGATATTCATGTTGCTCATAACAAATGTAAAAAGAAGATTGATGCTTGGTCAATCTTCTTTAATCTTTCATTACAATATATTCATATGTAGGTGCAAAGTGCTGGCTATCTTGTAGTTTATAATACTGCATAAAGATGCGTG
>CAKRPI010000194.1 GCA_934376945.1 uncultured Lachnospiraceae bacterium
TCAGGGCAAATTCACCGGTATCCAGATTCCAGTAATTTGTCCCCGTCTTATCTGCCAGTAATCCGGTCAAAATCGCATCCGCGACAATCCCGTTTGCTGTAACGGCAGTAGTCCAGTCCCAGTCCTTGCCATCCTGCGTCCGTCTGGTCGATATCTGCAGCCCCTGTGTCCCCCAGACCATTGCGCCAAACAGTTCACTTTCTTGATCCAGATCCTCAATGCAGAACGCCCGTCCTTCTACCTTTTTCGCCGCTGTCGACTGAATCCGCAACTGTGTCCGGATGCCGTTCAGAATGCCTGCGACACGATCAGCAACTACATTTCCGGATGTATCAATCACTTTCTCGATCCGACTTGCCGATGATGCCAGCTTTTCGAAAACAGAATTCGAAAAATCCCCGATCTTGACCGACTCGACCTTTTTCCGAATCGAATCATACTGCAGCTCACACACCCGTGCATCCGTCGTGATGCCCAGCCTGGTATGCCTGCAATGCACGGTATCGCCCAGTGAAACATCTTCTAGCTCAGAATAATCATCATATAGGCTTGTCCCCTTCAGGAGCACTACAGCCGCCTCTATCGTCACTGATGGCCGGTCAAGGCCAAGTGCAAACTGATCCTGGCACTTCTTGATGAGTGCTGCATCTAGCTCATCCTGCGTGTCACATACCGTGATGCCATCTTCCTCATCCCCGTCAGATGCATCCTCCCGCAGCTTCACATCCTCAAAAGTAATCGTCCTCGTCTTGACGACCGGATAATTATTGATCAACGGAGAATCCACATATCCGGTACCAGATAGCAAATGCCCATTGTAGGATTTCGGATAAATGCGGGTCACCACGTCCCGGATGTCGACCTCCTCGGTCAGACCGTCCTGTTCGATGTTCTTTCCGTACCGGATCGAAACGCCATAGTCACCACCGACACGCTTATTGACGGTTACCTTAAAGTTGTCATAAAGGATCTCACCGCCCCAGCGCTGCGTGAATGCGTTCTCCTCATCCCCGTTGAGCGCTTCGATCAGATTTTTGTGCATATAATAGGCCGTCGACACATCTGAGATATCGGACGTCCCCTTATATTTTGCGTTTGGCGCTGTCATCAGATCCAGCGCCTGCTGGCCATTCTTCACCGTTGGCCGGACATCGACCAAAAAGCAGTCGTCTGCAGCGTCGTAAAAGATCGGATCCAGCTCTGCCTCTATCCCGGAGTCTGCCTTATAACTTTTCTTGATCCGGAAGAGCTGCTGGCCGTTGAAGCTCGGCATCTTTACGACCGCACCATCCACGATATGCTTCCAGCGGCCTTCCTGATCGATCGGATGCTCGATCACAGCCTCCCATGCACCGTTTAGGATCGCATGCACATACGCCCGCGACGGAAGCAGCACCATATCTCCATTTTTTTCATATTCCGTATTATCTGCATCGTAAATCTGTATCATAGCCGCCTCCAGTTTGGGATCATCTTTAGCGTGAACCCTTCCGTCAGTGTAATTGCATTTTGTCCAGGCAAAAGGTACATGTCCTCGTAGTCCCCGGTCACCGCTGTGATCTGCAGTGTCCCGTCTTCCCGATATGCCACCATTCTGTCGGTATCAATCGTCAGGTTCTGTGCAACGTTGGCTGTGACAGGATGCCCGTTGATCGTCAGGGTGCAGTTCCCTTCCCCGGTAATTTTATAGACCGGATGCGCAATGCTGTACCGGTTCTGAAGCACCTCGGAAACTTCATGATCCCGCTTTCCGACCACCAGATATGCACCAGGCTCACAGGTCAGCGTCACTGTGAAATCCATGGAAACATCCGAATCCTGCGCTGCTGCTGACAGTTCTACCTTTTTCACAACGTAAAAGTAATCCGGCTTATCACAAAATGAAATCTCTTTTATTGCGGAAAGGTATTCCAGTACATCAAAGTACAAACCAGACACATTTTCATTCACCGCATAATCTGGTATGGAAATATCCAGGCTTTTCAGATTCCGGTCTGTCACACCGATCTGCAGCGTGATGACTGTATCACTATACGTCCCGGTATCGAGATACAGCGTCCCACGTCCCGGAATCGCTACAGAATCCTTCTGCGGCTGCCCGGCCTTGAGTGCCGGGTAAGATTCCAGCAGGATCCCGTATTCAGTTGATCTTCTTCCGTCCTGGTCCTCAAAATAAAAATCAGGCAAATGCTACATCCCCTTTCGCGAGCCGCGCTGCTCTCGTCTCTTTCTCGATCTGCCGCTTCGTCTTCTTCACTGTCTTTTCCACAAGCTTGTCCCCATCTACATAGAACTGGTTCACAATCGTGATCTCTCCGTCATCATCTGCCTCCGGATCGTATCCGCCGGTCCGCGCCTGCTCCCGTGCTGCCATCTCATTGTTCTCTGCCGCGCGGAATGAGTCAGCCTGCATATCTAATACCCACTTTGAGGCAGATGCCCGTTTCATTGCCTTGACAGATGACTTGATACTGTCTTCTGAGGTCTGCTCCAGCTGAGGCGTCTCCTTCTCCACGCCTTCACCGATGCCGGCGATCATCTGCACACCGATCTCATCACGCGCCCGGCGAGACGGAGAATGGATACCAAGCCAACCTTTTACAGCCCCAATCGCACTACTTGCTGCATTAACCGCCGCATCTACAAGACTTCCAGCTGCATTTGCCACACCAGATGCAATACCCGAAATAAT
>CAKRPI010000195.1 GCA_934376945.1 uncultured Lachnospiraceae bacterium
CATACTAAACACGAAGTCGTTCAGGTCATCATCATTATAATAATCGTTACAATGGAATATCAGATGGTTAGGAGCTATCTCTTCCGTATACATTGCACAGCCTTCAATTAATGAGTCCCGCACTCCCGGATAATTAGGATATTCAAATCCGTTACAAATTACGAGATTTCCCTCCTCTAAAATAACCTCAAGCTCAAACTCTTTCGGCGTTGCATCCTCTGGAAATATCAGTTGTGGAAATTTTCTTTTTGGCTTTTTTAACTCCTTTCCATTCGCAAAAATTTTTCCTTCAAATTCATCCAAATGAAATACAATCGCCTGCCTGCACGGAGAGTCGACACTGATAAACGAAAATTTCAGCCGATAATTTCCTTTCTGATCAAGTCGGTAAAGTGAAATTAATTTCTTCTCTTATATTCCATTTCAAAATCATTATGTCCTAACTGGAATCCTAATGGTGCCACTTTTTAATTCCATTCCAAACGCAAAACTGAAAAATTAATATAATCACCATTTACAATATCTTTGGGTATATCTGCATCCAAATTGATAATTAATTTTCCAATGCATACTACTCTTTTTTCTTTATCCACCACCTTTGCCGTGAGATGATACGCGTAATATTGAGATAGTTTTTTTACTTCATATCTTTTTCTATTTGCTTTGACAATATTCTCGCAACACATACCATCAATAACGTTGCTTTGTTTTTCAAGTACTGATATTTCAGCAGGATATACATAACATTCAACCGAATAATCACCATCTGAAACTCTGACTTCCGCCTCTGAATCTTCTTTGTTAAAACTTACAATTTCAGTAATAACCATACCATTTTCCTTCTTTCTTATAATGAAAAAATGGGAACTCCATCCTTCACCATCTTACTAACGCTTCTAACATGATATGTTGACACTCTTCCTCCTGCTTTCATGCCAACAAAAGCATAATTAGCCTTACCCTGTGATCCTAAAAATCTTATATATGCATTTTTTTCAGGAATATATGTTCCGTTTTTTATAACATACTTGGCTCCACGTGCATAATCCTTTGCATTTGTATCCCTACATGGAATATCGCAATGGATATTTCCTATCTGGATGACCGTTTTGGGAATCTGGAACACCTGATACAGTCCTATCCAGAATTGTCACCTGTAGATGCAGTCAGCATCGTGGAGGCATTAGTGGCAATCAAAAAACATAATTGTTAATCTATTAAAATCAGACGGATATCTCCGTCTGATTTTAGCTTTAAATAAAATGATGCACACAAGTTCGCCAGTAAATAATCTGCCCTAAAGGCATAAAACAAACTGACTGACGGCAAAATACATCCTTTAAATGTTCTAAAATAAAGTGACTATCAAAGACTTTTTTAATTCGCCGGATTACACCTGTACCAGCCGTTGCAACAGTTACTGCTGCTACTGCCGCAACCACCACTACAACGCCAACAGCTGCAGCTGCTTTTTTAGCCCAGTTAGGCAAAGACCAATCCCCATTGGCATCACAACGATTAATAGGATCATTCATACAATATATAGTGAGATTATATTGCATAAGATTTTCTAATTCTTCATTTAATACATTTACATCATCCGCACTGATAAATCTCCGGATCTCCGGATCATAATACCTGCTCTGTAGATAATACATCCCACTCTCTGCATCGAAGTAGTATCCTCTGTAGCGGAACGGATTCTTCTTTCCTACGGTCGCTGCCAGTGTGCCTGTAATGCTGACGACTTTGTCCCAGCTGTCGTATTTATAGGATACAACACGCTTTCCTGTGCTGTCAATCAGTCCGATGATGTCATTCTGGGCATTTCTGATGTAATTATAACGCTCCGTTCCAATCATCAGTGCTACCAGGTTTGCTGCGCTGTCGTACTGGTACCAGAGCGTTGTACCATCGGTGCGCTCTGAGATAAGCAGGCTGCCTGCCATGCGGTACTCTGTGGTCACGCCGTCCACAACCTTCTTCACACGCACTCCGGTGTGGTCATAATAGTAGCGAATGCTTTTTCCATTATTAATCGCTGAAAGCTTTCTTCCCTGTGTCCAGGTAAAGGTGGTGTCGCCTTTCTTCAGCATGTTTCCGCAGGCATCGTACGACATCTCGGTGCTTCCCCACTTCAGGAGCTTGTCCTTCCACTTGTCCTTCCACTTTTCATCCATCACGGCTGTGGTCAGCTTCTTCGGACTGCCGGAGACCGGATCTGTCGTGTAATCATATTCCCGCTCCTCGCGCAGGTTGCCGCCCTCGTCATAGTAGTACGTGATCGTCTTATTCAGCAGCTCGTTGTTCTCGCGGGTCAGGCGGTTCAGACCGTCGTAGGTGTACGTTACTGTCTTGCCGCCCTCTTTGATGCTGGTGATATTTCCGTTGCCGTCGTAAGTGTACTCTGTGCGGCTGCCGCCGTTTATTACTGCACCCGGAAGGCCGATGATGTTCTTTCCGGAATCTGGATTTTTGTGTTCTCCTTGTTTCGTTATCTTTTTTCTGTGTCATTGTTCTTTTTCTTTCTGTTTTCAGCCGCATACTCCCGTGCTATCCGTCATCCCCACTGTCGCCATCCTTCTCCGGGCTGATTCGGCTCTTGATATACCGGATGTCCTTCTTCATCTCGTCAAGGATCTCAAACTTTGCCGTCAGCTCCGTGAGCAGTGTCTGATA
>CAKRPI010000196.1 GCA_934376945.1 uncultured Lachnospiraceae bacterium
TCGGAATGAAGTACATGGGCGAAGGCCTGGAACTTGCTGCCGGTCCAAAAATGAAGGATTTGCTGGAGAAACTGACGAGAAACCGCTTCATAGGCTTTTTGCTGGGAGCACTGGTTACCGTGGTGATTCAGTCCTCTTCGGCAACGACAGTCATGGTCATGGGCTTTATCAATGCTGAGATTATGGATCTGGCGCAGGCGACGGGTGTTATTTTCGGTGCCAATATTGGTACCACGATCACCAGTGTACTGATCGCACTTGACGTATCCGGAATTGCTCCGGTATGTATCTGCGTAGGTGCGGTGCTTCTGTTGTATGCGAAAAAGAAGCGTACACGTTATATCGGGCAGGTCATTCTTGGATTTGGAATTCTGTTTCAGGGACTTCACACGATGAGTTCCGCAATGTCTCCGCTGAAGGATTCACCGACATTTCAGGATTTTATCCTTAATGCAAAAAATCCATTGCTCGGATTTGTAGTCGGAGTTGTTCTCTGTGCTGTAATACAGAGTTCTTCTGCAGCGGTCGGTGTCTTGCAGGCATTGGCCATGCAGGGGCTGATGCCGCTTTATTTTGCAGCATTTCTGATCTGCGGTATCAATGTCGGTTCCTCGACACCGCCGCTACTTTCTGCATTGAATGCAAAAAATAATGCAAAGCGTGCCGCCTGTATTTATTTAATTTTTAATATTGTAGGTGCTATCATCTTTATTCCGCTGACGATTCTGACTCCGATCACTCAGATGATCGAGCAGGTAATACCGGATCCGGTATTTCAGGTTGCGGTATACCACATTATTTTTAAGGTAGTAACCGGTATTGTACTGCTGCCGCTTGTAAACCTTGTTGTAAAATGGACCTATCGGATCATTCCGAAGCAGGCGCACGAAAGTGCATTCCGACTGGAATACATTGATCCGAATATGGTTGGTTCTCCGGCTGTTATGGCTTTGCAGGTCGGCAAGGAAGTGGAGCGTATGGCCGGCATAGTGAAGCAGAACGTATCTGATGCAGCGGAAGGACTGATCGGAAAAGATATTATGTCCGCGAATATTATCAGAGAACGGGAACAGGTAGTTGACTATCTGGCATCGGAGATTACAGATTATATTACGAATGTCAATGCACTGCAGCTTCCGCCAACGGTTTCTCATTATATGGGCTGCATTTTCCATGTAATCAATGATCTGGAGCAGATCGGTGATCATGCAATCAAGATCCTGGTTCAGACAGAGAAGACAATGGAAATGGGCCAGGAATATTCCGAGGCAGCGCAGCAAGATCTCCGTAATGTTTACCAGATGGATATGGAACTGCTCGATGAGACGATGCAGACCTTCCGGGATCAGCAGATGACCGCTCAGAAATGGCTGGATCTGAAGCTGAAAGAGCGTGCAATCATGAAAGCCGCTGCACGGGCGCAGACAAATCACATGGAGCGTCTTCAGGAGAAGAAGTGTACGTTCGAACAGGGACTGACATTTGTCGAGGCGCTGAACAGCTTTACAAGAATCGTTAATCACGTAATGAATATTGCGGAGGCAAGTGCAACAGAGCCGATGCTGATTTCCGCAAGAGAAGCGGCGAAGTAAGAAGTTACAATGGATTTGACTGTTTGCTCTGTCAGATGAACGCAGATAAGCATTCCCCTGCTTCAAGTAGCGAAGCGGATTGCGAATGTCCGCTTTACCGGATTAAGCGGAACAGAAAAATGAGTACGTAGAAAGAAAGATCCCCTGAACCAAACTGGATGGTATGCCAGAGTGTTTCAGGGGATCTTTTTATGATGCTTCTTTCGGATTTCTTTCGGATTTTTTTCTGCTTTCTTATGAGGAAAGGGATGGTGGTTTTCCGGTTTCACTGGTATGATAGAGCAGGAATCAAAAAGAAATCTGTGAAAGAATGCGCATAGAGAGGAAAAGAGAAAAATGTATCATATACTTGTAGTGGAGGACGACCGGGAAATTCTTGATGGGGTGGGGATTTACCTGAAAAATCAGGGATATATGGTTTTTAAAGCACAAAATGGAAAAGAGGGACTTGAGATCCTGGCAAAAGAAGAGATTCATCTGGCGATTGTCGATATCATGATGCCGGTAATGGATGGCATTACGATGACGATAAAGCTTCGGGAAAAATATGATTTTCCGGTGATCATGCTATCGGCAAAGTCGGAGGAGGTTGATAAGGTGATGGGATTAAACATCGGAGCGGATGATTATGTGACGAAGCCGTTTGCACCGATGGAGCTGATCGCACGGGTCAATTCCCATTTGCGCCGGTATTCGAGGTATCTGAAAATGGTGGGTAAAAGAGGGAATGAGCATACGTATGTGATCGGAGGACTGGAGTTGAACGATGAGACGAAGGAGGTGCGGATCGACGGTGAGACAGTGACAATGACGCCGCTGGAATTTAAGATTCTGGCGCTTCTGATGAAAAACCCGGGGCGTGTTTTTTCAGCAGAAGAAATTTATGAAAAGGTATGGAATGAAAAGGCAATCGCAACAGAGACGATCATGGTGCATGTCCGGCATATCCGGTCAAAAATTGAGGTGGATCCGAAAAATCCAAAATACTTAAAGGTGGTGTGGGGAGTTGGCTACAAAATCGAAAAACAATAAGGCAATTATTTTTGCAGGGATTCTGATCCTGATCTGTGCCGCGATCATGA
>CAKRPI010000197.1 GCA_934376945.1 uncultured Lachnospiraceae bacterium
TTCTTCGTAAAAAAGTGTGCCGCGCAGATGGAAATACTGATGACCGGAGAAAGTCCGGTGGCAAGTGCCGCGCCTGACATGCCCATCCGAAGCGGAAACATAAACAGATAATCCAGAAAAATATTGGAAAAGCTGCTGGTCAGAGTTGCGGCCATCGCGAGTGTCGGATCGGCATCATTGCGGACAAAAGATGTAAAGACGTAATTCAGCATGAAGCACGGTGCGAATACCAGAAAAATTCGGGTGTAGGACGTGCCGATCGCTGCGATCTGGTCATCGGCACCCATGATTCGAATGATCGTTTCCGGACAGAACACACCGCCGAGGATAAAAATGATACTTGCTGCGACTGCAAAAAAGATGGCGTTTGAAAAAAATACATCGCACGTTTTGCTGCCGGAGGCTTTTGCAATGGCATATCGGGTCGCACTTCCCGTGCCGATCATGGAACCGATCGCGAAGATCAGGCTGTAGAGAGGAAGTACCAGATTTAAGGCAGTGATTCCGCCTGATCCTTCTGCAGCGGAAATAAAAAAGGTGTCCGCGAGAATATAGCAGGAGGTGCCGAGCATCGCCAGGATGTTCTGCAGGATGTAGCTGCGTAGTTTTTTTGAGACGGCGGACGGTGCCGCAGATTTCGTGATAGTTGAATTCATGATAAAACTCCCAAATAATTATTAAGGTTGCGAGGAGTGATAAACAGTGGGTGATGCCTGCCTGCGGGAAGATTCCCTATGATTCTGCAGGCAGTGAAGCGGATTGTAAATATCCGCTTTGATAAGGTAACTTTGATAAGGTAATTTTGATAAGGTAACGAGAGCTACAGTAGCATGATATGAGAAAAAAGTCAATGCGCGTTGTCTGTAAAACGCGGTTGCGTCTGCCCGGAAAGTGAGCTACAATGGAACTTGTCCGAAATCTGGCAGGGCATGAGGACAAAAAGAAGCAACAGGGATCCGGTCCTGCAGAAAGCGCGGATGAAAGACGGGCAATAAAAAAGATTTAGAGCCTGCAGGAGTAGGTTAAGGGAGTAAAGCAATGAGAAAAAAAGTAATATTTCTTGACATAGACGGAACGCTGACGGAACCGGGCTGTAATGAGCCGCCGGCTTCAGCGGTAGAAGCAATTCAGAAAGCGCGTGCAAATGGCCATTATGTGTTTTTGTGCAGCGGGCGTAGCTATGCGATGCTCGAGCAGCTTTTAAAATATGGATTTGACGGTGTGATCGCCAGTGCGGGCGGTGATATCCGCATCGGGGAAAGGGTAATTTATGACTGCCCGATGGAGATGGAGCTTGCAAAGGAAGCGCTTGCGGTCCTGCGAAAAAATGGCGTGTACTGTACGATCGAGTGCACGAGCGGTTCCTATAAAGACATGGGATTCGATACATTTCTGGAGGAGCATGCTGGAGAAGGTGCAAACAGCGAGATGCTGCGCTGGCGTCGGCAGATGGAACGGGAGCTGAGCATTCATCCGATGAGTGAATACAACGGAAGTGACCCGATCTACAAGATCGTGATTCTCTCGATGCGAAAGGAGCAGCTGGAAGAGCCGGTGCGCGTGCTTGGAGATCGCGTGAAATTCTGTGTACAGGGAGCGGATTCCTACGGCTACATTAACGGCGAGCTGCACGGGCCGGAATTTGATAAAGGAAGCGGAGTGCGTGCGGTCTGCGAAGCACTTTCGCTTTCTACAAAGGACAGTATTGCGTTTGGCGACAGCATGAACGATGTGGAGATGATTGAAGCGTCCGGGATTGGCGTCTGCATGGAAAACGGATACAAGGAGTTGGAAAAGCTGGCAGATGATGTATGTCCGTCGGTTTCGGAAGACGGGATTTACCAGGCGTTTGAAAAGTATGGCCTGATCGGAAGGCCGGTCTGATCAGTGACGGACGGATCAGAAAAGAAGCTTGTAAAATGGGGATTTTACGTAAGCAAGTCAGGCAATCTACAGGATGAGAGGAATTACAGAGGGTGAAAAAGCAAAAAGAAAGCATCGATTATGCAGCATGTGCGCAATTCATTTACGAGGTGGTAGGAGGCAGGGCAAATTTAAAACGCATTACGCACTGTGCAACGCGTCTGCGCCTTGTGACGGTGGATGATACGAAGATCAGTCCGAAAAGGCTGGAGCAGATCGAAGGAGTAAAAGGCGTTTTTTTTAGTGGCGGCCAGCTGCAGGTTATTATCGGACCCGGAGCAGTAAATAAAGTTTTTGATGAATTTGTACAGATCAGTGGAATGGATGATTCCGGGCAGGAGGAGGTCAAGCGGGCCGGACGGGAAAAACAGCCGTTTTCTGTCAGCCGGGTATTTCAGGCAATCGGGGAAGTATTTGTGCCGCTGCTTCCGGCAATTGTTTCGGCGGGACTGATCTCCGGCATTGTGGAGCTGCTTGGAAAGCTCAGCCCTGGCTTTGCATCAAGTGACTGGTATGCGATTCTGGATCTGTTTGCAAATACAGCATTTCAGTTTCTTTCGGTGCTGATCGCAATCTCGGCAGCCACTATTTTTGGCGGTAATCGTTTTATGGCAGCAGTGATCGGACTGATCATGGTGCATCCGGATCTGATTAATGCATGGACGGCGGCAGAGATGGATGCGTCGCAGATTCCGCAATGGCATGTGCTCGGACTTACGATTCGCCAGGTCGGCT
>CAKRPI010000198.1 GCA_934376945.1 uncultured Lachnospiraceae bacterium
ACGGTTTCCGTGAAGATCACGCGCTTCTGGCATACGGCATATATTGCACTTGGCTCCAATATCGGAGACAGCAAGGAATATCTGGATGGAGCGGTATTCGCGCTGGATGCGCTTCCGGGATGCAAGGTGGAAAAGGTTTCTTCCTATCTTATTACAAAGCCGTACGGCGGTGTGGAGCAGCCGGATTTCCTGAATGCATGTCTGTGCCTGCGCACACTGTTGGAGCCGCAGGAGCTGCTTGATCAGATGCATGTCATTGAACAGGCAGCGCACAGAGAGCGATTGATTCATTGGGGACCAAGAACGCTGGATCTGGATCTTCTTTTGTACGATCAGGAGGTATTTGAGACGGATACCCTGATCGTGCCGCATGTGGAAATGCATCTGCGGGATTTCGTATTGCAGCCGATGGCTGAGATCGCACCGAATCTGCGTCATCCGATCCTGAAAAAGACAATGACACAGATGCTTGCGGAGCTGGACTGAAAGAACTATTCGGCCAGGCGCATTTGCGTTTATGAGCAAGTAGCGAAGCGGATTGCGAATGTCCGCTTTACTCGTGAACCAGTAACCCAAAACAGATCAGACAAGGTGGTATTTTTTTCTTGCATCAATGAGGCCGGAAAAGATGAAGAATTATAAAATGACAATGCAGCAGGCGGAAAAGCTGATGCTGCAATATGAAAGAATATTTTCAGCGGTACGGCTTCTGAATGCAGATACGATTCTGGAGGCGGTAAGAGGAGAAAAGCAGGCGGTATCAGCCGGGCAGGTCAGCAGCCTTGAGCCTGAAAAAACAGGACAGCGGTGTGTGGATGATGTTTTATTAAAAGCGCTCGAAGAAAAGGCAAAAAAGACAAAGCTGGAATTTCGGGAAAATGAGGTCTATCTGGTGACGGCCGAGTATGTTGAGGTGGACGGGAATCCCTGTATACTGGAGCTTGTTCAGTATCTGGACGATGTGGATGCAATTGATTTTGACGGAAATGAACAGCTGATCACGAAGCTGACAGGATTTCAGGATGAATTGTATCGTGATGTACTTACCGGTGCCTACAATCGCCGCTATTATGAGGATCATCTGCGCAGACAGACGCTGTCTGCCGGAATTGCAATGATCGATCTGGATGATTTTAAGCTGTATAATGATACGTGTGGGCACAAAGCAGGCGATCTGGCGCTTTCGACAGTTGCCTCTGTGATCCGTTCGAAGATCCGTCGGATGACAGATATCCTGATCCGCTACGGAGGGGATGAATTTCTGCTGGTGATGCCGGGTGTGAAAGAGGAAGATTTTTCACAGAAGCTGCAGCAGTTGCAGGATGCGGTTCATGCAAAGGAGATTCCCGGATTTTCAAGGCTGCAGCTTTCGGTAAGCATTGGCGGTGTCCTGTCGCAGGAGCGGATGATTGAGCATGCAGTGGAAATCGCGGATAAGCTGATGTATCGCGCAAAGAACAAAAAAAATACGGTGGTGACAGCGGTCAACAGCCAGGTGACGGGACAAAACGGTGTTTTTTCAGAAAAAGACGAAAAAAAGAGACAGCAGATATTGATTGTAGATGATTCGGAACTGAACCGTGAGATTCTCTCAGAAATGCTGCATGAGGATTTTCGTATTCTGGAAGCATCAAACGGTGCAGAGGCACTGGAGCTGCTGCAGCAGCATGGCACCGGTATTTCACTGGTACTGCTGGATATTATCATGCCGGTTCTCGATGGATTCGGAGTACTGAGCTATATGGCAGGCGAGCATATCATTGAAGATATTCCGGTCATTATGATCTCCAGTGATGATTCGGAGAAAAATATCCGACGTGCCTATGAGCTTGGAGTATCCGATTATATCAGCCGCCCGTTCGATACGAAGGTCGTTTATCAGAGAGTGTTTAACACCATCAAGCTGTATGCGAAGCAGCGCAGGCTGATTACGCTGGTGACGGATCAGATCTATGAAAAAGAAAAGAACAGCCGTATGATGGTTGGTATTTTAAGCCAGATTGTTGAGTTCCGGAACGGAGAGAGCGGGCTGCATGTGCGTCATATCAATGTTCTGACAGAAATGCTGCTTGGGTGCCTTATGGAGAAGACCGGTCGCTATCATCTGAGCTGGAATGAGCAGTATCTGATTACACTGGCCTCTTCTTTACATGATATCGGAAAGATCGGGATCGATGAAAAGATTCTGAATAAGCCGGGTCGGCTCACCACAGAAGAGTTTGAAAAAATGAAGCGCCACACGGTGATCGGAGAAGAGATTTTAAAAAGTCTTGGATTTTATCAGAATGAGCAGCTTGTCAAAATCGCGCGGGAGATTTGCAGATGGCATCATGAGCGCTATGATGGAAACGGCTATCCGGACGGACTGAAGGGAGAAGAAATTCCGATTTCAGCACAGGTCGTCTCTCTGGCAGATGTGTATGATGCACTGGTCAGTGAACGGGTCTATAAAAAGGCATACTCACATGAGAAGGCGATCCGGATGATTTTGAACGGTGAGTGCGGCGTCTTCAATCCGTTGCTGCTTGAGTGCATGCTGGATATCGAAGATAAGATCAGAATCCGCATCCTGAGCGGAGATGTTTCAACGGAGATCAGCGAGCGGGGAAAGAAAGAACAGGCCGCCGTACTTTCCGAAGATTCTATGGA
>CAKRPI010000199.1 GCA_934376945.1 uncultured Lachnospiraceae bacterium
GAAAGAGATACATTTTTCGGCCGGATTTTAAACGGATTCTTATGTTTTCCAGGAAAAAAGGCATTCGCATCACCTCTATTTTTCACATTTACTTTTCACGTCTATAATAGTAAATTATATTATTTTCTCTGTCTGTTATCAAAAAATTCTTTTCATTTACCACTGCCATCCGCATTCCAAGTTTAATTGTATCAACCTGAAATAGTGCTCTGTTTTCTTCATCCTCTAAAGATATCTCTACACCAATTCCCTGAGATGCCGATAACAGGCATATTTTATTTCCATATTGCATACCTGAAACAGGTGTAAGCTTATTCGGAAGCTGTTTCACCAGTATCGCATTACCATCTTTAATCTGATACAAATTATTGTAGCCTGATGCCATTTCTATCTGCTCACCATAACTGTGATATTCATAAGTATCAGCCGCATAAATTTTCCCCTCATAATTCAGCAACGGACCCACGATCGTTTGTTTTGTCTTTTCTACTTTTTCCCCTGATACAATATAAATCTTATTTGCTTCCTCAATCATTGAATCCGTACTCAGATATAGCGTCCCATCTGTGCCAGCTACAATATCTATATATCGACTGCCAGCCTGATAATCAGGCAAAAGATCCAATGTGATCTCTCTTTGATACTGAAATTGAGAATTAAAAATCTGGATTCTGCTGTTTCCTGAATCCAATACATAAATTTCATTTTGGTATGCAGCAATATCTCTAGGCTCAGAAAATTCTCCGTCACCATTTCCAAGTTTTCCAAACTTCCCCATATAATTCATATCCAAATCATATATGAGGATACAATGTTGCGCTTCGTCACAAATCAGAATCTGATCATTCCATACCAGAATCCCATCCGGTGCCTGTGCCTTTGACGCTTTCTGTGTATACTTTTCTATTTGATAGCTGTCCACCTGATCCTGTGGAATTAATTCAATTTCTTTTGTATATCCGTATTCTGTTTTTCCGTTCATTCTATTATTGTTAAACATTATAACAGTATATGTAACAACCGTCAATATCACAACAAAACATATAAACGCTATCTTCTTTTTCATAATCATACTATGCCTCTTATAGAAAATCTTATCGGTTACTTAATTTCAAATCTTTTTATTTAACAGCACTTTCCATTAGACCAAAGCGTTCTATACTCATAGTACGAACTTCCACCATTCTTCCAGCAGGTTCTTCTCTGCGGTGTTTTGGTATGAACCTGATTGCTGGTATTATCATAGCAAATTGGCGTTCCGCAATAAGTTGTAGACTGGCCATAGTTTGCCCATGATCCACATCCAGCTGCCGCGCTGCTGCTTAACGTGCTTGCTCCCAAAATCATCACTGCACTCATACAACACAATACAAATTTCTTCATGCTTCTTTTTCCACCTTTCTTTTATTCATTTTCTATAAGAGGATTTAACAGGCGCTTCTCCAGTTCGTTTATCGGAGTTTCACCTATTACATAGTATGATTCGTTGTCCAGTATCACAAAACTTGGATACCATTCAATTCCGTATATCAGCTTAAACAGCTGATCTTTATCTTTTATCTCATTTTTTACATCATCATATTTATAAATAATTTGTATCTGATATTTATCGATTATCGTCTTACTTTCCACTACAGGTGTCGCTGCCTCACAATCCGGACAGCCAGCCATTGCAAAATAAACTAACAACGGCTTTTTCTGGCCTGCTCCATATTCTTTTTTCAAGTAATTATTGGCATTTTTAATCAGTTTCTCTCTGTCCACATAACCAAGGTCAATCAGTTTTTCAATACTCAAATTAATCTCTGTGCTGTTAAAAACTACAGTTCCATCCTTATCTGTTATATACACAGTTGGGGTTGCTGCTGCCAGTTTCTGCTCCGGGTTCATAACATAAGCTTTTTTCAAATCGATCCCGTTCTTTTTTAATAACGACTCTGATGTATCCTTCTCCCACAAAATACAAAAATTGATATTCTCATCCCCGAATATCTCATTTATTCTCGAAAAATTACCCAAATCTTCGATGCATGTCTTACAAGGGTTTGATAAGTAAAATATAACAGAAGATTTTTCACCAACCCCAAAATTTTCTACCGTTTTCCCTTCATAGTCCAGTATTTTTACTTCCTCAAAATTATCCTGATATTCTATGCTGATGGTTTCCCTTACATTTTCCTTTTCAATTTTTTTCTCTCTTACCAGAAAGAACACAAAAAAACACACGATTAAAATAACAACTGTTAAAACATAAATTTTGACTGACACAAATCGTTTCATTTTTCTCTCTCCTTTTTTGTACTACACTATTTAGTACTTGCATTTCTACACATATCATATCTTCTTTCTTTTTTCAACTTTTTTTCGACACGATTTATATACAAAAAACGCCATGCATTTTTGTGCTTTTTTTCTATTGCATCTTTTCCTGTTTTCGATTATATTAAATATAATTATGTACTATAGCGTGTAAGACATTCTGGAGGGGACATTATGGAACTCTCACAAAACGAACTTTTCATCCTTGAATTTCTCTGGGCGCAGGATGAGCCACAGGGTTTTTCCTCTATTCTTCAGTACTACAATGAAAAAACGAAGAAAGACTGGAAAAAGCAGACAATGAGCACGTACTTGAC
>CAKRPI010000200.1 GCA_934376945.1 uncultured Lachnospiraceae bacterium
GTTGTATGAGAAAGATAAATGTGATACAAATGGGTCAGAAGCTGATGGATTGGCAGATGGAGTATTTCATAACCGAGTCAGGCAGTTGCCCGGTTATAAAATAGTATAAGGGATCTGTTTACGGGAGGATTCCTTATGATTCTGCAAGCAGCAAAGCGGATTGCGCATATCCGCTTTGGTACGCTCTTTAAGGGGGGAGTTGCGATGAAAAGAAAAACAGCCATTTTGACTGCATTTTGTATCACAGCGGGGACGATTGGAATTACCGGTTCACAGGCTGGGGCCATGGCAGAAAGTGCACAGACGGAAGCAGAAGAGGCAACGGCGGAATTTGCAGAAACAGAAATGGCATCAGCAGAAGCAGCGGAGACAGAATTGCCTGCAGCTGATGCGGAAATGAAAACAGCTAAGAACGCATCTGCAATTCAGACTATCTGGCTTGGCGCAATCAAAACGGATGTATCTGCTTTTGGAAAGGATCGTGCAAACGAGCTTCAAAGTCAGATCGCGGCTCTGATTGAGGCAGGAGCGGCGGAGAATGCACCTGCGCAGGAAGAGACACAGCCGACCTTCAGCATTTGTCTTCGCTATGAAAATGGAGACAGGGAGCTTTATACATTTTACCGCGCAAATGTAGCGTGGTATATGAAGACTGCGGATGGAACGATCTATCCGAATGCAAAGTTCTGCACGGACTATGTTTCATTTTCTGATGGCGGAGAAAAGTCCGGATTTCAGGTGGAAATTTCAGATTCCATGCAGCTGCCGGATGCCTATCTGGAGGCAAAATATTCCGAGCATGGAAAAGACTGGTACCTGGCGACCGAGCCGGAAAAGAGAATGGCATACGGTCAGTCCAAAGAAGAGGCCGAAGCTTCCGTGAGGCAGGATATAGAGAATGGAGAAAAGCTGTATGCTTATGCGTCAAAGAAGTATACCTGTACGGATGAAGAAGTGGAAAACGCGATAGAAGAATATCTTTTGGCACTGAAGATGGCAGACGGATACGATGCATTGCAGCAGTCTTTCGCAGAGGCCGGTCTGGATCTTGAGGAATATGAACACAAATCCGCCCCGATTTTCCGCTACCGGATCATGCAGGAGCATGTGTACCAGGAAGCGTATGATGCTTTCCGAAGCGGAGAGGATGAGATCGACGGAGTGGTTTATGATACGCTGGAGGAGTACTGGAGGGCATTTCTGGAGAAAGAGGTTTATGGAGCGGAAACTTGAATGATTCAGTAGAAATGCGTATTTAGTAACAATAGTGTAAGGGGTTAGACAAAAGGACCGCCTGCATTTGATACCTGAAATGTATTGAATGCAGACGGTGTTTTTCATGAGTGGACAATAAAAAAATTATTTGCTTTGGTAAATAATATAAAAGAAACTGTGAAGAGCATATGATCAATGCGGACATGGATCATATACAATTTGAGAAATACGTGTCTGAGTCTTTATAAGATGACACTTGCTACAAACGGTAGCTTTATATTGTGAAACAATACAGCCACCGCTGGATTTCTTATAATGCCTGACGATAATTTCAGATTTATAAGTATGGTCGCATGTTGCTCTGGAAGTAGAGTCACTGATATAATTATCAAATGGAACAGCATTTCCGTTCTCTGTTAAAAGTAAAATGTTTGATTTAGAAAAGTCAAATACAGTTGTTTCTTCATAAGGGTGATGAACAGATGGGGAACCAATCCATATATTCAGCTCGTCACCTTTTTCAATCTGGATTTTTTCAAAGTCAGGCTGGAAAGGCGTGTAAGCGACGGCAGTGACAGAACAACACAAAATAAGGAAGAGGCTAAGAATGCCCGACTTGAAAATGGTGAGCTTTGAAGTTACTTTTTCTTTCATGATAGATGTTATCCTCCATTTCAATGTAAAATCATTTTTGCTGAATTGATTGTTCCATACGATACTTTTTCTTTTTGAGTATGTAGAAACAGCAATAAGTAATTCGCCATATTTTCGGCGTTCTTCCGTTGAAAGATTTTTGGTGACAAATTCATCGCAGCGTAATTCACAGAGCTTATCGTACAGGAACAAAAGCAGATACGAAAATGGATTGTAAAAGTGCAGACAAATTGCGACGAGACAAAGAAGTTTAAACAGAGAATCGAAGCTGTAAATGTGGCATTTCTCATGCTGTTCAACGAGTTCACGCATATCAGAGTTACAGATAAAATCAGGTAAGATGATGTATGAATGAAAGAACCCAAAGGAATAAGGTGTATCGATATAACTGCTGCTTCGTGAAGAAAGACGTTTACATGGCTCTGAAACAGAAACAGGTTTTGAAAACATAAAAAGTTTATGAATGGATTTTTTATATAAAATAATTTGAAACATAAAAAAGAGTAGAAATCCGATGATCCAGATAAAGATAAGAGTGGCAAACCATTTTGGAACCCAGAATGGTTGTTGGCTTAATAATTGAATTTGGATATCATTGGAGGTGTAATGAAAAAAACTGATGTCCTGTTCTGAAAAAAACGGGAAAAAAGTTCTGACAGACTGATAGATACGCTCAGGTACAAACAGCCAGAGCTTCTGTACTGGAATGAGAAAGAAAAACAGTCCCGTTTTCAGCAGAAACAGTTCGA
>CAKRPI010000201.1 GCA_934376945.1 uncultured Lachnospiraceae bacterium
ATCAAATAGTGGAGAAAGCAGGCAAGTATATGCGATATGTCACGAAATGCAAAAAAAGGGTGTGCCCACAATTGGTATCACAAATAATAATGATTCGGTTGTAGCTAAGGAATGTATGTATCACATTCAAACTTCAACGCGCGAAAAATTGTTTTTAAATGAATTTTGTTTTTCAAGAATTTCTGCAGCAACGGTTATAGAAATCTTATATTTATTCTTAACAAACAATCAAAAGGATAGCTATAAAAAAATAAGTCAATGTGAAGAACTGTATGCTTCTTTGAAGGTATAGTTCTTCTTTTTTTGTATGAATATAAATTACATTGAAAAAATATTGACGAAACATAATTACATGATACACTTGAGGTGGAGGATGCTTATGAAAAAAACTTGTGCAAAATATGCTTCAAAATTTATTAAAGATGGAATGGTTGTAGGCCTAGGTGGAGGCAATACCATTCAATATTTGATTGACTATGTAAAGGATAAAGATATTCAAGTGGTTACACCTTCTGTAAAAACAGCTTTAAAAGCCCAAAAAGAAGGATTGACTGTATTGAATACACAGTATGTGGATCATGTTGATATTGCCTTTGATGGATGTGATGAAGTGGATTTTAATTTAAATGCTTTAAAGAGTGGTGGTGGAATTCATACACAGGAAAAAATCATTGCGTCAATGGCAAATGAATATATTGTCTTGATTGATGAAACTAAATTTCATGAGACTTTGGCATTCAAAACACCTGTTGTAGTTGAAGTGTTGCCTAAGGCTTATGGTATTGTGAAAAAGAAACTCCAATTATTAAATGGAAATGTAGTTGAACGAGTTAGTGATAATAAAGATGGTATTATGATAAGCGATGAAGGCAATCTTTTATTGGATGTTTATTTTACAGATGTAAATGACATCTCTAAATTAAATCAAACACTGTTAATGATGCCAGGTGTTGTGGATACAAGTTTATTTGTAGATATGATTACTGGAATCATTATGGTTAATGCAAAGGGAGCGTTTAAAAAAGAAGGTAAGGGTGAATTCTATGCATTATAATTGGGGGATTGTTGGATCTGGATGGATTGCACATGAAATGGCAGATGCCCTGATACAAGAAGGTGTTGGAATATATGGTGTAGCTTCTGGACATTTGAGTTCCGCTAAAAAGTTTTCTGAGGAATATTCCATTTTGCATGTATATGAAAATTATCAAATGATGTTTGAAGATCATAATATTGATATTGTTTATATTGCTACACCGCATAATTCACATTATGAAATCATGAAGGAAGCTTTACTTCATTCAAAACATGTTTTCTGTGAAAAAGCTATCACATTAAATTCGGATGAATTAAATGAATGTGTAAAGATTGCGAAAGATAGAAATTTAATTATTTGTGATGGGGTTACACTTTTCCATATGCCTATATTTAAAGAAATCCAAAAGCGTGTGTTATCGAATGAATTTGGACCTGTAAAAATGATTCAAGTCAATTTTGGAAGTTTTAAAGAATATAATGTGAACAATCGCTTTTTTAATCCAGATCTAGCAGGCGGTGCCCTATTAGATATTGGTGTCTATTCTGTTAGTTTTGCACGTTATTTTATGAAAACAAAGCCAAATATTGTATTAACGACAATGATACCATTTGAAACAGGTGTAGACGAAACAAGTGGTATCTTACTTCAAAATAAAGATTTTGAAATTGCGACAATCTCATTGACGATGCGTGCAAAGCAGCCCAAAAGAGGCTTGATCGCATGCGAAAATGCCTATATTGAAATTTATAATTTTCCCCGTGGTGATAAGGCAACAATTACATATACAAAGGATGGACATATAGAAGAAGTAAGTTGTGGACAAAGTGCTTTGGCATTAAATTATGAAATTCATGATATGCAAGAGTATGTATCTTGTTTAAATGGACAAACAAATTTACAATATATTCAAGATGTGATGGACGTCTTAACTCAAGTTCAGAAAGCGTGGGGGAAATATGAATAAAAAATACTTTTTCTTTGACATTGATGGTACTTTAACAGATAAAGCAACCGGAAAAATTGTACCAAGTGCACAGCTAGCTTTGAATGAGCTTCAAAAGGCAGGTCATTTTGTAGCCATTGCGACCGGACGTGCTCATTATAAAGCTCGTAAATTTATGGATAGTGTAGGTCTTCATGATATGGTATGCTGCGGCGGTGGCGGATTGGTTATAAATGATGAATTGGTTCAAAATATTCCTTTGGACTTAGAAAAATCAAAGGCAATTGCTAAACAAGCATTGTCTTTAGGATATGGCGTTTTGTTTGCGTTAGATGATTCAATCAAAGTATATACATTAGATCATAAATTCCAAGACCAGGTTGGAGACCGTAAGGAACCAACAGAATATATTTATGATGAGAACTTGGATGTAGATAAATTGGATGTTATTTACAAAATGTATATTTCAATCCCTAAAGAAAAAGAATCCCAATTGACTTTAAAGGATACACTTGGAAATATGCGTTTTGTACCTGATTACTTAATGTTTCAATATGATGCCAAGCATCAAGGTATTCTAGACATGATGCAACATGTACATGGTGATTTAAAG
>CAKRPI010000202.1 GCA_934376945.1 uncultured Lachnospiraceae bacterium
CATTAAGACCGTGCCTTCAGATCCTGAAGACAAAGCCGGGCACAAAGCTTGTTTCCGCATTCTTCCTGATGGAAGTTCCGAATTGCGAGTTTGGCGAGAATGGTACATTTGTATTCGCAGATTGTGGTCTGAATCAGGATCCGACACCGGAAGAGCTGGCAGCAATCGCAGCATCTTCAGCAGAGTCTTTCCGCTCACTCGTAGGCGCAGAGCCGAAGGTAGCATTCCTTTCTCATTCCACAAAGGGAAGTGCAAAGCATGCACTGGTAGACAAAGTGGTAGAGGCAACAAAGATTGCGAAAGAGCAGAACCCGGATCTCAAGCTCGATGGCGAGATGCAGCTTGATGCAGCGATCGTTCCGAGTGTAGGAGCAGCAAAGGCTCCGGACAGTGACGTTGCAGGTAAGGCAAATGTCCTGATCTTCCCGAACCTTGATGCAGGAAACATCGGATATAAGCTGGTACAGAGACTGGCAAAGGCAGAGGCATACGGTCCGGTTACTCAGGGTATCGCAGCTCCGGTCAACGATCTGTCTCGTGGATGCTCTGCAGATGATATCGTAGGTGTTGTAGCAATTACAGCAGTACAGTGCCAGAATAAATAAAAATAGATTTACCTATTATTTATCTATAAGTATTGAAAGAAACTCAGGAGGATATTAGAAATGAACGTATTAGTAGTCAACTGCGGAAGTTCTTCCCTGAAATTCCAGCTGATCAACTCTGATACAGAGGCTGTTGCTGCAAAGGGTCTTTGTGAGCGTATCGGTATCGACGGAAGACTGGTATATCAGCCGGCAGGCGGAGAGAAAGAAATCACAGAGGCTCCGATGCCGACTCATACAGAGGCAATCCAGATGGTACTGGATGCACTTGTAAATCCGAAGACCGGCGTATTAAAGAGTCTGGATGAGGTAGAGGCAATCGGACATCGTGTTCTGCACGGAGGCTCCAAGATTACCCAGTCTGTTATCATCAATGACGAAGTAATTTCCGTAATCGACGAGTGCTGCGACCTTGGACCGCTGCATAATCCGGCAAACCTGATGGGAATCCGTGCCTGCATGAAGCTGATGCCGGGCAAGCCGAATGTAGCAGTATTTGATACCGCATTTCATCAGACTATGCCGGCAAAGGCATATCGTTATGCAATTCCGACAAAGTATTACGAGAAATATGCAGTACGGAAATATGGCTTCCACGGAACCTCCCACAGCTTCGTATCCAAAGAGACCATCAAATATCTTGGCCTTGACAAGGATAACAGCAAGGTAGTTGTCTGCCATCTGGGCAATGGTGCATCCATCAGTGCCGTGGAGAATGGAAAATGTGTGGATACATCCATGGGTCTGACTCCTCTGGAAGGCCTGATCATGGGAACGCGTTCCGGCGATCTGGATCCGGCAGTTCTTGAGTTTGTATGCAAAAAAGAGAATATCGATGTCAAGGAAATGGTTCGTATCCTGAATAAAGAGTCCGGTGTTATGGCACTGTCCAACGGACTGTCCAGTGACTTCCGTGATCTGGAAGAAGCAATGGATGCGGGCAATGAAGCGGCTACACTTGCAATCGATGCATTTTGCTATCGCGTAGCAAAATATGTCGGATCCTATGTGGCAGCAATGAACGGTGTTGATGCAATTGCATTTACCGGCGGAATCGGCGAGAATGCAGATGTAGTACGTGCAAAGGTTCTTTCTTATCTTGGATATCTTGGAATCAAGATGGATCCGGAGATGAATAAGAAACGCGGTGAAAATTTCGTGCTTTCTACCGAAGATTCCAAAGTGAAGGTTGCTGTTATTCCGACAAATGAGGAGCTTGCAATCTGCCGCGAGACAGTAGAACTTGTAACAGCAAAATAATCCGGAGCAAGTACAGCAATTTGGAGATCACTCTGATCAGTGATCGAAAAAGAAATTGTATCTGAACTGTTGCAAAAAAATGGTTGACAAACAGCCGCCAGACGGGTATAATCTAAAAAGTGCGTTAAGGAGGAATATGTCTTGGTAGACCTTACGGAAGTACTTTTGACCGACGGCAAGGTGATAAAACGCGAAGCTGATATCATGCTGAAAACACTGTCTTATCGTTTCGGCGATTTTAAGATTAAGAGTGCGTCTCCGCTTTCTCTTACAATAGAGAATAAAGGAGAGAAGAAGCTGATGGTAAGTGCTCAGGCGTCCCTTGAAGTATTGATCCCTTGTGCGCGGTGTCTGGAGCCGGTGGCTTCCAGAATAGACATTCAGTTTGAAAATGAGCTGGATGCGGAAGATAAAGATTATATTGATGGATACAGCCTGGATACCGATCAGCTTGTTCATGACGAGGCGTTGCTGGTGTGGCCGGAGCGGGTGCTCTGCAAAGAGGACTGTAAGGGTCTGTGCCCTGTGTGTGGGAAAAACCAGAACCTCGGCTTCTGCGGTTGTGATACAACGCAGCGTGATCCCAGAATGGCAAAAATCCTTGATATTTTCAGCAATGCAGGAAAGTAGCGAAAGCGAAATCCTGATAAACAGAAGCCGCAGTTTCTGTGGTTCTGATTTTGAGTAAATTAGAGCTTTAAGGAGGTGTTACCGTGT
>CAKRPI010000203.1 GCA_934376945.1 uncultured Lachnospiraceae bacterium
GCACTGACCGGAGAGATCATGACGATGCCGGGTCTGCCGAAGCGTCCGGCTGCAGAGCGTATCGATGTGGATGAGACTGGAAAGATTTCCGGATTGTTCTAATAAAACAGATAGGAGATATTTTCCGCCTCTGAATAAAGTACAGATGTCGGGTATGGATTGGCTGATCCGTAATAAAGTGACAGATGTCGGGTATGGATCGGCTGATCCGCAATAAAGTGACAGACGGCGCAGGAAGGACAGGGTGACATGTTTAAAGATGAAGTGACGGCGGTTGGAAACGCCGCAAAAGGAAAATTAAATTTACTGGAGAATAATTTTGCGGGATACGTTTTGATGTCAATTCTGGCTGGAATGTATATCGCACTGGGCAGTATTCTGATGGGAATCGTCGGAGGAGTATTTACCGGAGGCGGTGCATTTTCCACGAAGCTGGCATGTGGAATCGTATTTTCTGTTGGCCTTTGCTTTGTTACGATGGCAGGAGCTGAGCTTTTTACCGGAAATAACCTGGTGATGACGATTGGCGGACTGAAAAAGACAGTATCCTGGGGTGGTGTTGTAAAGCTTTGGGTGGTTTGCTGGGTTGGAAATTTGATCGGATCTGTGGTTTCAGCAGCGATCTTTACCATGACAGGCATTCCGGGAAGCGGAGATATCGGTGCATTTTTTGCAAATGCGGCAGCAGGAAAAATGGGCGGTACCCCGGCAAATCTGTTCGCAAAAGCGATCCTGTGCAACATCTGCGTTTGTGTGGCAATCTGGTGTGGTACAAAGCTGAAATCAGAGGGTGCAAAAATTGCAATGAACTTTTGCTGCGTAACAACGTTTGTAACGTGTGGATTTGAGCATAGTATTGCAAATATGACATTTCTTTCCATTGGCCTGATGAATCAGAATGGTGTGGCAGGTATTACGATGGGAGGCTTTTGGTACAATCTTGCAATTGTAACGCTTGGAAACATGGTAGGCGGTATTTTGTTTGTGGCAATTCCGTATTATCTGATTTCCGGAATAAAAGAAAATAAGAAGTAAAACAGCAATGACTGCTTGTTTTCCATAAAAAAGACGTCCCGTGAAGGCAGAAGCTGCTTTTGACGGGGCGTCTTTTGTGTAAAAAAGAGATGGCGTTTATGCCATGGCCCTGGAAAGAAGTTCAGAGATGACATTAAGCAGAAGCTGTGAGGTATACCGGTTTTCTGATGACGCGGTAATATCAGAGAGGCTTTGTTTTGCAATGATCTGGTCAGAAATATGTTCGAAAGAAGAAGAGACAAGCGGAAAAGCGACAGCAGTTGTCTCACTTAGGTTGGTGAGGCGAATGGAACGGATGCGGTCGGCGTCCAGAGTGACTTCCACATTCAAAGAAGAGTCTCCAAGAGGAACAGGGGAAGTGTATACGCCGGGAATATAGCGGGAAGAAATGCTGCTATTCGATGTGTGTTCGGCGGCTGTCTGAACCTGTCCGTCTTTTCTGGAACCGGGAGAAAACATAAGAAGAAGACAGATTATGAGTGATATGGTAAAAAAGAGAAGAAGAAGTGTGTAGATCAGGCTGCGCATTTTGAAAACAAAAATTTTGGGACTGGAATTCATTGGAAGCTCCGGAAAGATAAGATTTGTTATACTATATGTCAGATGGTCTATGCGCAGAACAGAAGTCTGGTTGCGAAGCAAAAAAAATGATGGTATGATAGGAAAAATAAAGAAAGTGGTTTTTGCAGTTTCAGAAAAACGCATTATAAAACCATTATAAAACAGAGTATAAAAAATTGAAATCCAGTGCATATTACAGGTACAGGTATGGAGATAGCTGCCTGAGGAATTTGTAAAAAAAGGAGATCAGACTATGAGGAAGCACTGGAAGAAAGAACTGTTATGTCTGCTCTGTGTCTGCGCGATATGCGTACTTGGCGGCTGCGGAAACCGAAAAACTGAGACAAAAAATCCGCAGTCGGAGACAATTACAGGACAAACCGATGAACTGCAAAATGGAAATGCCGGGACTAAGGTGGTGACTCCGGATGACAAAAAGGATGATAATCGTACAGAAAGCGAGGATCGTGCAAAAGATCCGGAAGATCTGAAGGGTACAAAAGATCCGGAAGATACAGATGTCCGGGAAGATTCGGCAGCTGACCGCGTGGAAGAAACAGGCGATGGTCATGCAGATGATATTGCAGAGGATGGAATGGTCAGTGATGTTACAGACAATGGAACCGGGATCGGAGGCGCTGCAAAGGATCTTGTAGACGGAGTCGGAGATGCCGGAAAAGAGTTGATTGACGGAGTGGAAGACGCCGGAGATGCGCTTACAGAATCATAAGGAATCCTGACTTGTAAGGGTGTCTCGCTTATTGGATTGTTTATGAGCGCAGTCGTTTTGCAGTGAATCAGTGGGAGTGCAAAGTGCTCCCGCTGATCAGATGCGGAGCGTGTGATTGGACAGAACAACGGATACAGATTCTGGCTGCACGTTTTTGAACGCAGATAAGCATTCCCCCGCTTCAAGTGCGCGGAGCACTAAGCGGTGGGTAAGGGGGATGCTTATGTCA
>CAKRPI010000204.1 GCA_934376945.1 uncultured Lachnospiraceae bacterium
ATCATCAAAAGCATACTCGTTGAAGTAGGAATGAAACATAGAGGTTTATAACTTTTTATAAGTTTTCAGTAACGGAAACGAAAGATGCAGAATAATATCTTTATTTATATTGCAATCATGGTAGGGGTCACCACGCTGATTCGCGTCCTCCCACTCACTCTGATTCGGAAGGAGATCAAAAACGTAACACTTCGTTCGTTTCTCTATTATATTCCGTACGTGACGCTGGCTGTCATGACCTTTCCTGCTATCCTTACTGCGACCGGAAGCCCGATTTCCGCATGGGCAGCACTCATCGTAGCCATCCTCGCGGCATGGATGGGAAAAAGTCTTTTCTTTGTGTCATCGGCAGCATGCATTGTGGTGTTTGCGCTGGAGTTATTTTTATGCTGAGAGACAGAACACTTTTTAACCGAATCAAGCAGCAAAAAAGCGAGCTGGATTTTTCTTCCGGCTCGCTTTTTCTGTTATTTTACCTTTGCATCTCATCGTATATTTTCTGTTTTTCCAGCTTCACTCTGCTGCTCTCCCCAGATATCGCTCCAGTCCTTCCGGCTCCTCCACATAAATCCGTTTCACGAATCCCTCCGCATCGACTGTGATCTGCCCATCAATATCAAATAATTCAATCGTATCGGTATTGTACTCTTGCTTTTCCAGCAGCACCGTATAATCATATACTGTCCCACCCTCAAAGACTTCCGCTCCGATTTCTTCCAGGGAGACCTCTTTCGCTTTTATCCCTGCAACCCAGGCTCCGCACATCCGGTCATATTTCAGTGGAATCCGCTGACGGGCCATCTCTTCGATGCAGGCCTGCTCTGTATAAGGAACAAACGCATTATAATATGCTGTCACCACACCTTGTAATCCTTGCTCATCTGCGCTTTCTATATCTCTCAGGAGTGTGCGGCGGTCATCCTTATTAAAAGAGAAAAATTCTTTCAGGAATGCTTCCGCGTTCTGCTCCGCGATGCTCCTTAGCTGCTCTGTTTCCACTTTTCCTGGCTTTACTGCCAGATTCTCTGCTGCCTGCTCTGCACCTGACATTTCCATGGTCTCCACACCGGTCAGACAGGCTGCCAGAATCAAAATCACTGCCATTCCATGCATCAAAATCATATTGCGTCCTCCTTCCTTCTTCTACTATAGCAGACACCTGTCTTTTTTACCAGCCGATTCTTATGTATAGACTTAATCCTACTATAGTATTTTCCTGACAACTTTGAAATATGTTTGAAAAATACTTCCTGCAAAATGTGCGTCGCAGATTGCGGCTGCATTTTCCGCTTGCGCTCCTGCTCGGCGTACAAGATGCAATGCTTGAAAACAGCATCCTCTATTTCATGAAAAATGCCCTCACGGACAGCAGATATTTCCAACTGCACCGTTGAGGGCATTGCTCTTCTATCTTTTTACTCTTATTTTCGTCTCATGGAGCTTTTTACCGGAATGTTCTGTTCCGGTTATATTTCGTATTCTTTACCATCTTATAGCTCTTATAATTTTTAAAATACTTGTTACAGAAGCTGATATATGCGGATTTGCTTACCTTTTTATAGCTCTTGTAACTTGTGCCGGTATAATACACATCCTTTCTGTTATGTTCCTCGTAGGCATAGCGTGTCTCTTTCAGCTTACCTTTTGAAATTGTAAACAACTTGCCCCAGGCTCCGCCAACACGATTCACCCAGCCCGATGCATACAGACTTTTCTGTCCCGCAACGTACATGAATCTCGAATTCGTGGACGAAACGCCCATCGACTGATAGCTTCCCAGCAGTTTCAGCTTGCTGTTTGCTACGGTATAAACGTTATAATTTCCAATCACTCCGCTCACATTCGTCAGCACAACCAGCTCCGGCACTCCGCTTTTATCCACATTCAGGACATAGTAACTATCATACTCCGTATTCCTTCCAAGGAAGCTCTTATAAAGGATCTTATAGCGGGCACGAACAGTAACTTTGCATCGATACGTCTTTGCCCCGAGCTTCGCTGTAATCACTGCCGTTCCTTCTTTTTTTGCTGTGACCTTTCCCGTCGTGCGGCCAACTGCTGCCACTTTTGGATTGCTGCTGGTCCAGACCGGCTTTCTCGTCGTACCGTTTAACCGCAGCGTTACGGACTGGTTCGGTGACAATGTCGCAGCGGTCTTGCTGAGCCTGATCGCTGCCGCCTGCGCATCGTTTCCGACGTTCCCGGCCGCCTGCGCATCGATCCGACAACCAAGAATTCCAGGAATGAAAAATGCCAGAAGAAACAGGTAAATCGCAAGTTTTTTTAATTTTTCCCTCATTTTCGATTCTCCTAACTGACTCTATTTTTTAATTTACAAGAACAGAAGCGAAGCAGCTATTTTCTTATAAGCAAGTAACAAAACAGATCTCGCATATCCGCTTAGTTAATCTGGCAGATACACTCGATCACAGCTCCGTTTTTGCTGTTTCGAAACTTCATCGTAAGTGTTCGAAAAGACTCACCAGCCGGCATTCTGCCTGCAAATAATGTGACGGAATTTAAGCCTCTCTCACTTGTGAGCATACGGT
>CAKRPI010000205.1 GCA_934376945.1 uncultured Lachnospiraceae bacterium
ATTTTTTTCCCATTTCTGCCACCTACACTTTCTCCTGAATCTTCTTTCCGAGAAGTCCTGTCGGCTTCACGAGCAGTACCACGATCAGAACTGCAAACACAATTGCATCCGCCATCTGGGAAGAAATATACGCCTTGGCAAAAATTTCAATAATACCAAGCAGGATTCCTCCGATCATTGCACCAGGCACGGAACCGATACCACCAAATACCGCGGCAACAAATGCCTTGATACCAGGCATAGAGCCTGTATACGGATTCAGGGACGGATAAGCGGTACACAGAAGAAAGCCTGCGATCGCAGCCAGTGCAGAACCAATTGCAAAGGTCAGCGCAATTGTTCCGTCTACATTGATTCCCATCAGCTGAGCAGCTCCTTTATCCTCGGAAACTGCCAGCATTGCCTGTCCGGCCTTCGTCTTATTGATAAAAAGAATCAGACCGGCCATGATTACAATACAGGCTGCAATCGTAACAATCGTAACAGAAGAAATCACCAGATTTCCATCCGCCAGTGTAAGAGCCGGCAGCGTAATCTTATTCGGGAATGATATGGTATCTGCACCAAAAACCAAAAGTGCTATGTTTTGCAGCAGATAGCTGACTCCGATTGCCGTAATCAGGACTGCGAGCGGCGAAGCAGCATTTCGCAGCGGCCGGTAAGCCACGCGCTCAATTACAATACCAAACACCGTACAGCAGACTACTGCTACGAGGATTGCCGGAATCACCGGCAGACTCATCACATTTAATGCATTCAATACAATGAATGCTCCGATCATAATAACGTCACCATGCGCAAAGTTCAGCATCTTTGCAATTCCGTATACCATCGTATAGCCAAGTGCTATGATCGCATAAATGCTTCCAAGGCTGACGCCATTGATAAGATAAGAAAGAAAGCTCATATCGCACCTCACATTTCAGGTTTTACTTCAGATCCTTTTTCAGTCTGGCCGGTATCACCTTATTCCAGATCTGATAGCCTTTCTGGTTAAAATGGAGCTGATCGCTCCGATAAAGCTCTTTTTTCAGTTTCCCGTTCTTTAAAAGATACGGTGTACAATGAATAAAAGAAATTCCGGAAGTTTTGCTGCAAAACCGGCTTACCACCTCATTGCATGCTTTGTTTTCCTTCCACAGATTCCATCGTCTCACTGACGGTGCAATCGAAATATAATAAATCGGTACCCCAGGCATTCGTGCTTTCAGCCTTTTCAAAAGCTGACATACCTGCGCAGCCGTAGCCTGTCCGCTTTTTCTTGCTGCAATATCATTTGATCCCACGTAAAGCACTACTGCTGACGGACGATAATTTACAATCAGCTTTTCATACAGCCCCATCCATTCCTGCACCGTAGAACCGCCGATTCCATTGTTTACGATCTTAAGCGGTGCAAACGCCGAATCTGCACTGGTCCAGTATTCTATGTAGGAACTGCCTGCCAGCACCACCCGCCCCTGATTTTTCGCAGGTACATGCTTCTTCTGCAGATAACCCGGCATCCACTGGGTACCGGTTCGGTACACCTTCACCGTACACGGATACGCTTTTCCTCTGTATTTTGCGGTAATAATACAGGTGCCGCAGCGTTTTCCGGACACGACTCCCGTTTTACTTACAAGAGCAGTCTTTGGATCAGAGCTGCTCCATTTCACCGTTCCGGAAGCATTCTTAAGCTTCAGTGTTCTGGTATGCCCCACCGTCACAGAAAGATTCTTTGCACTGAGAACAGGAGCTGCCGCCCGTACCTGTAATGCAGGCAGCCAGAAAACAATACACACACACATCAGAAGCAGAATGCTCCGTACCTTCGGCAACCTTTTTGTCTCTCCGGTCAAAGCTTCTGTTTCTCCCTTCTTTTCTATCACATTTCTATTATATTTGTGTTTTCTATCACAGCCTTACAGCATCAGATCCTTCTGTTCTGATGCACCGCTCGCTTATGCGACATATTTTCTACAGGATATGCGCCCCGTTTTGCAGGAGAACATTCGCTCTGCTGTAAAACGGGGAGTACAGACTGCAGACCTGTATGACTGTGTGAATAAGATAAAGCCGCTGCAGAATTCCTGCAGCGGCCGCCCCCTTGCGCCTTAATTACATTGCTGCGTAAGCGCCATCTGTAATCTTAACAGCCTTCGGTGCCTTGTTCGGCTCTCCATCTGCTGTCCATGTCATGCCTTCACCTGTCAGACCGTCAAGTGTGATCTCTGTCATTGCAACTTCCATTGCATCACAGATATCAGAAGCACTCATATCCGGAGTTACGCCGGATTTCTCGATTGCTGCCTTGATTGCATACATTCCATCGTACGCATCTGCTGCAAACTGGTTCGGTGTATCACCGTAAGCTTCTTTATAGGCTGCTACAAACTTCTGAGTCAGCTCATCATCTGCATCTGCTGCAAATGGTGTCAGAAGCATGACACCCTCTGCCAGAGAAGTATCAAAGCCTTCCACATTCAGAAGTCCGTCCAGACCGTCGCATCCAAAGAACATCGGAGC
>CAKRPI010000206.1 GCA_934376945.1 uncultured Lachnospiraceae bacterium
CCTGTTTTTACTTACAGATCAAGTCTGTTGATAATCTCATCAAGTGCCACACGCACCGGTGAGCTGTCCGGAAGTTCTACCGTTGGTTTTCCTTCGCAGTCATATTCATATACCTGATCATCATGCGGTACGACACCGAGAAGCGTAAGCCCCTGCTTCTCGATTTCTTCCATTGTGCCGCTGTTTAATTTTCCGTCCGGCGCTCTGTTTACGATCAGTCCCATGGTCTTCGGGTTCAGATTACAATCTTTTGCAAGCTCCGCAATCCTGCCTGCTGCCTGAACACCTCTTCTGGAACAATCGCTTACGAGAATCAGTGTGTCGACCTTCGGCAGAATGCCACGGCTGATGTGTTCCATACCTGCCTCATTGTCGACCACCATGTATTTATACCCCGGAAGCAGCTTCTGCATCTGAGCCTGAAGCAGCCCGTTCACGTAGCAGTAGCATCCCTTCCCCTGGGTACGCCCCATCACAAGAAGATCAAAGTCATCATCTTCATTAAGGCAGCGCTGAAACATGATCTCCGCGTAATCTGCCTTTGACATTCCTGCCGGAATCGGATTTTCGTTGCTTACCTCCGCCCGCTCAATCTGTTCGCGAACGTCTCCAAGCGTCATATCCACATCGACTCCGAGCACCTCATTCAGATTGGAGTTTGCGTCTGCATCCACTGCCAGAATCGGTGATTTTCCCATCTGGCACATTCTCTGAATCAGCATCCCCGAAAGAGTAGTTTTACCGACTCCGCCTTTTCCTGCTATCGCTATTACGTGTGACATGTTTTTCCCTCCTGGTATTACATTTCTTTATGATTACCGGCTCACGCGAAAGCAAAATCACGGTCGCCTGCATAGCCGGACAGTCGCTTTATCATCTGATTCGAGTCAAGCGGATATTCGCAATCCGCTTCGCTACTTGCTCATAACCGAGTAGCTGCTTCGCAGCTTATCAGGAGTGGCTTGTACCACTCCTGATACAAGCAAGTCCCTACCCACTGCTTATTGCTCAGCGCAATTGAAGCAGGGGGCTTGCTTGGCTCGGTTAAATCAGTGTACGCATTCCGGACTCTTTGATAATGCGGGATACATCCTGCCACTTATTCAGTGCATAGAGATGGATTCCGTCTACGCCAAGTGCACGGTAAGCATCGATCTGCTTGATCGTATACTCGATTCCTGCTTCCTTAAAGTCTCTTACCTTCTGATCATAGAACATATCGAACGGCTTGCCCTCAGCATCCTTTGCTGCAAACGGGTTCGGGAACAGCCAGTACTTGGAGATCAGTCTTGCAAGCTCACGCTCCATTACACAGCCGTTACGTGACAGTGCCATATTGATGGTTGCTGCCTGATCAAGAATCGGCATGATTCCTACGTCTACCGGCATAGTAACACCTGCACTGCGGATCTTATCCAGCCATACCTTGAACTGCTCCATATCCCAGCAGAGCTGAGTCATGATATAATCTGCACCGTTATCCTGCTTCATTTTCAGAACTGCAATATCTGCATCAAGGCTGCGGCATGCGATATGACCTTCCGGTGAACCAGCTACTGCAATCTCAAATTTATCGCCGAACTCTTTACGTGTAAATGCTACAAGATCTGTTGCGTAATCAAAATCACCACAGGTTGTGGTCTCACCAAGCGGAATATCTCCACGAAGTGCCAGCATATGGTCTACGCCCTCAGCCAGATACTGCTCCAGCTGCTGCTTGATACCCTCTTTTGTATTCTTGATTACAGTGAAATGAGTTACCGGAACAGTACCGGCTTTGATGATCTCCTGACAAACCTCACGGTTACGTCCTACATTTCCGCCACCTGCACCGTATGTACAGGAAATGTACTCCGGTTTGAACTCACAAAGCTTTTCAATAGTTCCAGGAAGATTCTCCATTCCTTTGTCTGTCTTCGGCGGGAAAAGCTCGAAAGAAAGTAACTGTCTCTCCTTCATCAGATCAGTAAGTTTTACTTTTGCCATTTGTTTATACCTCCACTTTTATAATATGGTAATCTATCGTGTACAACCTGCCAAAAAGCAAGGCAGTTTGTTTTCGATCCTGATTTCAACAGTTGATTTTTACGACTCCGCCGGTGAGATCAACCATTTTAATGGTTCCTTCAACTGTTTTTGTATCACCGATCACATCCGTCAGGGTAATGATGTTTCCTTCTACCTCAATCTTGCTGACGTACTCCATGATGATGCTGTCCGGCTCATTTGTCTTATATACAGTAGACAGGCACATACCGTCCACCTCCCATCCAGTTTACTGCTCCTTTACAGTTGCAAGTGCAAGTCCCAGATAAAGATTTCCTTTTTTGAACTCATCGACTGCTTTCTTGATCTGATCTGCAGCGGCCTCTTTGCCCTCGGCGCGAAGCTTGTCTGCTACCTGGTCGAGTTCAGCTGCATGATGCTCATTGTGCTTGAGCATGTAATCAAGCAGCGCCGCTGTCTTATCTCCGCAGTCATTGCAGCT
>CAKRPI010000207.1 GCA_934376945.1 uncultured Lachnospiraceae bacterium
TTTTGAAAGCAAGTTTTTGATCGATACTGCTATCGCTGCATTTTGCGGTGTGCTGCTGTGGTTTGGAACGGTGAAATATAAGGAACTGAGAAAACCCTGCGGGATTGTTATGCTGGTCGGTTATGCAATCTATCTGGTTTACCTGCTGTCGCTGTAGAGGAGAAGCAGCTGCGAATCACTGATTTATCCAGAAATAAAAAATCAGTGTAACTGGTTTTGAACAGTTACACTTCAGGAACCAAAATGGAGAGCCTGCATCGGAAGCGTTGCAGGCTCGCTTTCTGTCTTCTTTGCTTGACGAAAGAAAATACAGATAAAATAAGAAATTGTACGGAACAAATGGGGATAACGCAAATGTATGATATGGCAAAGGACCTGGAATGTCTGCTTTACATTTACATTCCCTAGAGCGTATACAGTGCACCAATCGTATTTCGGATACTGGTGGATTAAGTACAGGAGTGCGTTAACAAACGCTTTTTTTACGAGCGTTTTTCAGTGGTAAAAAGGAAGCTGTCATGGTATGATAACAGTATAGAAAATGAGCGTCTGGTATATGGGAAAGGAGCTGCAGTCGTGAAAAAAATGAATATTCCGGTGGGCATCTCAGATTTTGAGAAGATACGGAAAAACGGATATTATTATGTGGACAAGAGCGGATTGATTGCGGAACTTTTGCGGGAAGAATCAACGGAAGTGACACTTATCACACGTCCGCGGCGTTTTGGAAAGACGCTTGGAATGAGCATGCTCAACAGCTTTTTTTCAATGGAAAAAGACAGCGGCGAGCTGTTTGACGGACTTGCAATTATGCAGGAGAAAACGCTTTGCGCAAAATGGATGAATCAGTGGCCGACGGTGTTCCTGTCTCTGAAGCGAGTCGATGGACTTGATTTTGACGGAGCATACGGGATGCTGATGCAGGTGATTGCCGGGGTGTACAAACAGCATCTGTATCTGCTTGATAGTGACAGGGTGAATGATTATGATAAAAAGATTATCACGCGGATTATGGAGGGGACGGCGTCTGTAGAGGAGATCAAGGACAGCCTGCTGCTTCTTACCGGTGCGATGAAGGAATACTTTGGAAAACCGGTGATTCTGTTAATTGATGAGTACGATGTACCTGTGGCAAAGGCAAACAGTCATGGGTACTATCATGAAATGCTGGATGTGATGAAGGGGCTGCTCCAGGCATTAAAAGATAATCCGGCGCTTTGCTTTGCGGTTGTGACGGGCTGCCTGAAAATTGCGAAAGAAAGCATTTTTACGGGAACCAATAATTTTGTTTCCGATACAATCACAGATTCCAGACTAAATGAATATTTCGGATTTACACAGTCGGATGTCGATCTCATTTTAAAAGATGCGGATGCGGTGAAGCATGCGGAAAAGATACGGGAGTGGTATGACGGATACCATTTTGGCCGGTTCGATGTATATTGTCCGTGGGACGTCATGAATTATCTGGTTGATCTTCAGCGAAATCCGGATGCAAGACCGGTGAGCTACTGGAAAAATACAAGTGATAATGCGATTATACGCTCATTTTTTGATTATGCAGGTAACAGTATTACCAGAAAAATGGAGACACTACTTGACGGAGGGTACATCGTGCAGCGGATAGATGAAGATCTGACGTATGATTATCTGCATTCTTCAGAGGAAAATCTGTGGAGTATTCTTTACCTGACCGGTTATCTGACACGGGTACCGGCGGAGAAGCTGCGGGCTGAATTGCCGGATGGATTTTCAGCGCTGAAAATCCCAAATGCGGAAATTTGCGAAATTTTTGAGCTGACGGTAAAAAAGTGGTTTGATGACAGTGCCAAAACCTGGAATCGTCAAAGACTGTTTGACGCAGTGTGGAGCGGAGACGAGGCGGATATTACGAAGGAAATGAGTAAGCTGCTGCGCAGGACGATCAGCTATCATGATTACAGGGAAGATTTTTATCATGCATTTCTCGCCGGAATTTTTACCGGAGCAGGCTATATAGTTGAATCCAACAAGGAGCACGGTGAGGGTCGGAGCGATGTGGTCGTATATGATAGTGTGAGCGGAAAAGCGGCAGTATTTGAGGCAAAGTATTCGAAGTGTCAGGAAGAAATGGAACGGGATGGCGAGCGGGCACTTGCACAGATCGATGCGCGGATGTATGCGAAGGAGCTGGAAGCGGAGTATGATGAGGTGCTTTGCTATGGGATTGCGTTTTTCAAAAAAAGATGCCTGGTGAAAGGGCAGTGCAAAGAGAAGAATAAGAACATGGAGGAAGGAATGAGATGAAAAACAAAGTATGGAAAAGATTGTTCATGGGCAGTCTGATGATTTCTGCAGTGGCAGTGCCGGCCCAAACAACGGTAAGGATTCAGGCTGAAGAAGAGACAGCCGCGTTGGCGGAAAACGAAACGGATTTTCAGATGCTTTTTGATGAGGCGGTAAAGGATGCGATGATTATTGATGCAGAT
>CAKRPI010000208.1 GCA_934376945.1 uncultured Lachnospiraceae bacterium
TCGCTGTAATTTTTCTTATCTGTCTCAGCGACTTGATTACTTTACCATAAGTTCAGTCGATTGTCAACAGTTAATTTTAATTTTCTGAAAACTTATTTATTTTTCAGTATTTCAGAAGCAATTTCTTGCGACAGCTTGTTTACTATACCACTGCCGCAATGGGAAGTCAAGCACTTTTTACAAAAAGTTGTAGATTTTTTTGTAAACTATTCACTTGCATCAAAAGCAACACTATACTACATTATAAGAAAACATTTTTCATTTTTATGGAGGCAATTATGTATCATCCACAATCCCCGGAGCTAAAAGAGACCATTCCTCACGGTACTCCGTCCTTTCCTTGCGCCTTTTACCAAACACAGATGAACGTTCCTGGATTTATGGTAAAACATCACTGGCACAAAGAAATTGAAATCCTGTATTTTCCAGGTGGAAATTTCAGAATGGAAATTAATATGGAAGCTTTTGACATAAGCTCGGAATGCTTCTATTTTATTAATCCCGGCGAACTCCACAGCGTCCGGGCATCCTCCGCTCAGCCTGTACAGGAATATGCTGTAGTCTTCTCCCCGGAACTGCTTTGTTCCCCTTTTTACGATGTAGTTCAGGCTCAGCTGATTCAGCCACTGCAAAATGGACAGCTGCTTTTCCCAAGATGTATTAAGAAAGAACACCCTGTTTTTTCCCAACTACGTACTATATTTTTGAATATTGCAGATGCCTTTTCCCGCTGCGCTGCGCCCTCTTGCCTTACTGCCAAAACAGAGCCTTTTCATTCAACTTCACTGCATGTCTCCGAAACAGTATCTGTAGAGCTTACGGAGCAGCTTATTATCAAAGCTTCTCTTCTTCAGTTTTTCGCTCTTATGACCAGGTATTCGCTTTTTTCTCAGACAGAAAAAGCCGATAATCATAAAGTAGAAACCATTAAAACTGCAATTACTTATATCAGAGAGCATTATCAGGAAAAAATATATATACGCGATCTCGCCTCCCAGATTGGACTCAATGAACAGTATTTCTGTCGCTTTTTCAAAAAAGCTATCGGACTTTCACCAGTCGAATATCTAAATGAGTACCGAATCCGACAGGCTATCCGGCTGTTGAAGGACAGCACTCTTCCGATTACAGAAATCAGTCTGGAATGCGGATATAATAATATGGGAAATTTTCTCCGGGAATTTCGCAAATACACCGGAACTACTCCCCTTCAGTACCGAAAGCACAGCCAGCTTGATGAGCCGCAATAAAGCATTTCCTGATAAAGTCAAAATTTCGTAATTTTTCATCATATTTAAGGAAGTTTTTTCAAATATATGTATGTATAATGTACTCAAACAAAAGCACAAAATTCACTTTATACAGGAGGATATATATTATGGAAAGAAAGTGGTGGCAGGATAAGGTTGCCTATCAGATTTATCCCAAAAGCTTTTATGATACAAATGGAGACGGCATCGGTGACCTTCCGGGTGTAATAGAAAAATTAGACTATCTGAAGGATCTGGGAGTTGATATCATCTGGCTTTCCCCTTGCTATCGCTCTCCACTGGCAGACCAGGGATATGATATTTCTGATTATTATGATATTGACCCTCGCTTTGGTACTATGGAAGACATGGAGCGACTGATTGCAGAGGCTAAGAAACGCGGCATGTACATTCTGATGGATCTGGTTGTCAACCACTGTTCTGATGAACATGAATGGTTCAAAAAGGCCTGTGAAGATCCAGATGGAAAATACGGAAACTTCTTTTATTTAAGAGACAAAAAAGAGGGTGAGCTTCCAACAAACTGGCGTTCCTATTTCGGTGGTTCTGTGTGGGAAGATCTTCCAGGAACCAGCAAACAATATCTTCACGTATTCCATAAGAAGCAGCCGGATCTGAACTGGGAAAATCCTGAGCTTCGTGAAGAGGTTTACAAGAACATTAACTGGTGGCTTGATAAAGGTCTGGGTGGTTTCCGCATTGATGCTATCATTAACATCAAAAAAGCTCTCCCTATGCATGATTATGAGCCAGACCGTGATGACGGGCTCTGCAGTATTCACAAGATGCTGGACGAAGCTACCGGAATCGGAGAATTTCTGGGAGAAATGCGTGACCGCACCTTCAAGCCCCACGATGCTTTTTCCGTAGGTGAGGTTTTCAATGCAAAAGACGAAGAGCTTCCGGATTTCATTGGGGATAATGGATATTTCTCTTCCATGTTTGATTTCAATGAGACGATTTTCGGCGGATCGGAAAAGGGCTGGTATGACTGTAAGGAAATCACACCGGACGATTACAAGCGCTGCTGTTTTGAAACACAGGCGAAGATGGGCGATTTCGGATTTGTTTCCAATATTATTGAAAACCATGACGAACCTCGTGGTGTGAGCCACTATATTCCAGAGGGAGACTGCTGTGATACCAGCAAAAAGATGCTGGCAGCATTGAATTTTAT
>CAKRPI010000209.1 GCA_934376945.1 uncultured Lachnospiraceae bacterium
CGACATCATCCATCTTACTTCCGGTATCAACCAGCGCCGTTGCAAGAATCGTCAGGCTGCCGCCCTCCCGCATATTCCGCGCCGCGCCGAAAAACCGCTTCGGCATATATAAGGCTGCAGGATCCAGACCTCCGGAAAGGGTTCGTCCACTTGGCGGAACCGTCAGATTGTATGCCCTGGCAAGACGTGTGATACTGTCAAGGAGAATCGTAACATCCTTCTTCTGCTCCACCAGCCGCTTTGCACGCTCGATCACCATTTCCGAAACGCGCCTGTGGTGTTCCGGCTGCTCATCAAACGTAGAATAAATTACTTCCACATTCTCCCCACAGATTGCTTCTTTAATATCCGTAACCTCCTCCGGACGTTCATCAATCAGCAAAATAATCAGCTCCATATTCGGATCATTTTCCAGAATAGAATGTGCCACATCTTTTAAAAGTGTTGTCTTTCCGGCCTTTGGCGGTGAAACAATCATTCCTCGCTGCCCCTTGCCGATCGGTGAAAACAGATCTACGATACGCATTGCGATCCCGTTTGAGCCACGCTCCATGCGAAGCCTCTCATTCGGGAAAACCGGTGTCATATCCTCAAATTTACTGCGTTTCATCGCCTCGGACGGTGTCATACCGTTGATTGTTTTCAGGTAAAGCAGGGCACTGTATTTTTCCTGCATTGTTTTGATACGTGTGTTTCCGCTGATAATATCCCCGGTGCGCAGGCCAAATCTTCTGATCTGGGACGGCGATACGTACACATCATTGTCGCCCGACATAAAATTATCGCTGCGGATGAAGCCAAAGCCTTCTGCCATAACCTCCAGAATTCCGCATGCTTCCTGCCCGCTGTCAATTGCTGAAAGATCCTGCGAAGGCCGGTCATCACCGCGCAGCTCCTGTGAAGGAACTGCTTCCGGCGCCGGATTCCGATACTGCTCCGTGCCTGCCTGGCGGCTTTCCACGCCCACACGCTCTCTGCGAACAGCCGGCTCGCTGATCTGGCGTGCTTCTGCATTTTTCATGCCTTCCTGACTCTTATTTTCCTCTGTGAAATTCTGCTGACTCCCCGTCGCTCCATTATTCCGATAGGAAAAACGTCTTCTTGTGCCATCCGCCTCATTTCTCCGGTCCTTGAAACGCATACTGCTTTTCCCGGCATCACCTGATGTATCCCTTCGCGTCATTCCCTGCGTATTTCTTCCGGCATAAGCTTCTCCGCCCTGGCGTCTTGCACTTCCTGGCACTGTATTTTCCTGACTATGCACCCGCCTGATATTCTGTCCGGCAGATTCGCCTTCCTTTTTCACCACATCGGTTCCGGTTCTGCCATCTGTTTTTTCAGCCGCATCAAACGCACTTAAAGCTTCGATCAGGTCGCTCTTTTTCATGGTCGAAATTCCACGCATGTTACGACTTTTTGCAAGCTCCTTCAGTGCAGCAAGCGACTGCGCCTCATATTCTTCTTTTTTCATAAATAAAATCCTTTCGTTTCTCAAACCTGCCGCTTTTCCCGTCAATCCTGCGATTTCGGTCAATCCTGCAATTTCGGTTAATCCTGCGATTCCGTCAATCCTGCAATTCCGGTCAATCCTTTTTCACGGCAATGGGGAACAACCCTTTTCACAGCTCTTTTCTGTCTGTTCCGGTATGTCTTTATTATTCTATTTGTCGATTCTTCTGAATTCTTAATTTTACCAAGTTGATTTTGTAATCTGAAATTATGAAGTGTCTGAACTGATATAGACTGTTCTCAATAGATGTTGTTTTCCTACTATACCACACCTTTTTGCGAATGAAAAGGAAAAAATTTTACGCAAGCATGCCTCCCAGCATTCCGCCGACTACACATAAAAGACAGGCAAATCCGCCGCTTAAGAGATCTGACTGAATTTCACGCTCCCCCATCCCCGAAATCAAAAACAGCAGGCAAAAATACAACAGCCCAACGAACAGCCCCTGCAAAAATTTTCTCCGCTCCGTCTTGCGTCCGGCATACCAGCCGCCGGCGAAACAGGACAATACATAAACTCCCAGGATCAAAACTTCTGTCAGTTTCGTATCCGGCTGCAACTTCAGCATGATAACCCCCATTCCAAGCAGCGCCAGCGCTGTCATACTGTACGCTGCAACAAGCGATACTGCAAGTCTCCTGATTTTTCTCCCGACCTCTCCTGCCTGCTTTGCACTATTTTTTATTCCATTTCCCATACTCCTTCGCCCCTCTATCCCTGCTTCCACGTGTACTTCATATATATTCCTTTCCCCTTAAAACAGAACCCATGCATAAAATTCATTTATTTTTCATTGCTTTTTACTGTGAATTATTGTATGATTCTGCGTAACAGTGAAAACACTCAACATATTTAAAAAGGAGATGATCTTTTGGCTTCTGATGACGCCATACAACTATTGGCGCTGTTAATTCTTGTATTTCTTTCCGCATT
>CAKRPI010000210.1 GCA_934376945.1 uncultured Lachnospiraceae bacterium
AGACGATCGGAAATGCGGATGCACGCTTTGTACTTCAGGGCAGAGATGAGAATAAGGGACAGCTTCGTCCGTCAGAATATTCTATCCTGCTTGGCACGACAGAAGAGGTGCTGGTGCGTCCGGCTGAATAAGTAATCGAAATACTAAATTTTTTCTCCCGCAGTGACCGTGATGGGGAGCTGACGTTTCATAGAGAAATCTGTGGAGCGGCAGCTCCTTTTTTTGCTTTCTGATCCAGCTCTTGTATTGAACGCAGGTAAGCATTCCCCCGCTTCAAGTGCGTGGAGCACTAAGCGGTGGGAATGCTTATGTCCTCTTTATGTGAAACTGACCGGGTTAACCGGCGATAATATGATCTGGCTTTAAGAGATCCGGGTGTTTCTTTGCAAGATACATTTCCAGACTGTTTTTGTCAATCAGGGCAGAGTGTACGCCTTGTCTGGAAACGCAGAAAGCAGCAGCAATTGTAGCGATCTGGATAGACTGTTCCAGCGTATAGTCTTCACTGCGATAGGTGGCAAAGGCAGAGATAAAGGCGTCTGCGCCTCCGGTTGTGTCGATGGCATTTAAGTTGACAGCCGGAAAGAATTGAGCATGCTCAGCGGTTTTGAGGTAACAGCCTTTGGAACCAAGCGTGATAATGACGGTTGGAATCCCAAGGTGATAAAAGAAATCAGCCTGCTGCTCGACGGAAGAATACTGCGGGCACAGCTCTGCTGCTTCTCTGCGGTTCGGAATGAAAATATCAATGTTTTCACACAGATGCGGAGGAAAGTCCTTGAGTGCAGCCGGCTTGAAAATGGTCTCGACACCGTTTTGCTTTGCGATTTCGGCTGCGGTGATCACGGTTTCGATCGGAATCTCGTTAGACAGAAGACAAAAACGGCAGTGCTTGAAGAAGCCTTCTTTTTTACGGATGTTTTCCGGTGTAAGCATATCATTTGCACCGGGCAGAATCGTAATGGCACTTTCACCGTCATTTTCCAGATAGATGTAGGCCTTTCCGGTTTTGCTGGATTCATTTCTGCAAATTCCGGAGGTGGAGATATTTTCTTCGTCCAGCATGTTGAGAACCAGGCTCGCGTCATAATCATTTCCAACGGCAGCAATCAAATGAGCATTGCCGTTTAGCTTTGCAATTCCCACCGCCTGATTGGCACCTTTTCCCCCCAGAGTGGATACGGAACTTGAAATTTTGAGTGTGCGTCCTGACTGCGGCAGTTCACTGACGTTAAAGGTTGTGTCCTGATGGATCGAACCGACGATCACAAAATTTTTATGAGGCGAATTAGGCATGGCTATGCTTTTTTTATGATTCAGGTCAAGCGGCAGGGGAACGGTATACGAACATTCTTTGTTGGGGATTTTTTCGCAGGTGTCGATCAGATCCTCGCACAGGTGAACGCCAAAGTCATAAAAAGGCACAGAAATCCCGGAAATTTCAGGAAGATAAACATCGGGCGTGTAGGAGGGTAAAATGCTGGTTAAGGAAAAATCCTCTGGAATATGAATGTGCTGTTTGTCCAGCATTTCATACAGAGACAAAGATAATTCATAATGGTTACAGACAACAGCCGTGTAATGGCACTTGATAATTTCCTGAATAAATTCTTTGCCTGGATCGTAATAAATATTGTTTTTCGAAAAAGGAAGATGATTATCATATAAACACTTGTGATAGCCTTCCAGAAATAAGTCTGAATCTGCATTTTCTTCTTTCAGCAAACAGGCGATATGTGAGTGTTTGCTGTCTATTAGTTTCTGAGTCAGAAGATTCCCGATTTTGTGAAAATCAATTCGATACGCGGATGGAAAATTATAATTTCCTGTGACGCAGTAAGGTATGTTGTGGCGTTCTAATATAGCCACGGAAGAAAGACTGCTGGGGGAAACCGGTTCCCATATGATTCCGTCCACTCTGTTTGCACACAGCTTTGTTATGTGCTTTGTTTCCTGTGTCAGATCATAGTAGCTTTCCAGAAGGAGAATTCCATAGCCGCGGTTCTGGGCAGCGTGCAGAATTCCGTGCAGCATATTGTCGGACTGTTTCGCTGAACGCAGCAGGACGCCGAGAAGAAATTTTTTGGTCGGAGAAATATTTTTTACGGTACTGTAGGGGGTGAAATTGTATTCTTTTACAATTTCAAGGACTCGTGTCCGCGTCTGCGGATTAATGTGCTCGTCTTTTCCGTTGATAATTTTTGAAACCGTGGAGGCGGAGACTCCGGCCATTCGTGCAATATCAGTTATTGTCATAATAGAAATCCTTTCAGTGATAACAAGATAACAAAAAATAGTAAAAGATACGAAAAATAGAAAACAAAAAAATGAAATACGAAAACCAAAGGTAATTGTTCAGAGCCAACCTCCAAAATGCTACGCATTTCGTCGGTGTGGCGTATCCGCCAAATAAAATTTCAAAAACAGG
>CAKRPI010000211.1 GCA_934376945.1 uncultured Lachnospiraceae bacterium
AAAGCATGGTAAAGAAAGAAAGAAAACGGGCATTCGGGTATTTAATTCCCTTCAGCAGAATTTTTTTCTCTGTATAAGGCTTTGCAAATTCCTGAAGCTGCGCCTCTGTATCAAAAATCCATACCTGATCATTAAAAGACTCTGAATCGCATACAACAAACGGCATATTCGTAAATGCACAGTACGCAACAATCATCTCTTCCTTTTTCTGAACGCTTTTCATTAAAAATGTTTTATCTACCGCCATGGTTCCTTCTCCTGTCTCTGTTTAGATTCATAACAGCCCAGAATCGCAGCCAGACACACGGCGTTCTGAATTGTTACGTCTTTTTTTACAGTTCTTCTACAGAAATCTCTTTTCCATCTCTCCAGATACGTTCCAGATCATAGAATAACCGGTTCTCCGTATCGAAAACATGTACTATAATATCGCCATAATCCATCAGAATCCAGTTTGCGGAACGATAGCCTTCTGTCTGCTTTGACGGATGACCTGCTTTGCCAAGCGTCTCCTCCACGTTGTCAGCCATTGCCTGAACCTGATTATGATTTGTTCCGGAAGCAATGATAAAATAGTCGGCAAGGACAGATACACCTTCGATATTAATAATCTTGATGTCCTGTGCTTTCTTTTCCTCCAGTGCCTCATATGCAAGCTTTGCAAGCTCCTTTGAACGTTTGTCGGCCATGCTTATGCCTCCTTTTTTCTTTCTTCGATTAACTGTCTGTAGTAATTATAAGCCATTACTGTCTGATTATCAAGACAGGTTTTTTCCTTTTCCAGATACGTCAGCGTATCTCTTAGCGTTGTATAAACAGCCAGATCCAGATCCTCAAATGCCAGATAGCGGATCTGCTGCAGGTTCTCCGCTTTTGAACGCATCGGCTCTATATAGTCCGAAATAAAAATTATTTTTTCAAGTAAAGTCATATCCGGCTTTCCGGTCGTATGACATGCGATTGCATCCAGAATATCCTGATCCTTCACATCATATTTTTCCCGTGCAATATATGCGCCAAGCACCGCATGGAGCAGAAACGGCGACTTCTCTTCTACTGCCGATACCGGAATATGATTCTGCCGGCACAGCTTAAGCTTCTTATCATTTGGAATGCATTTTGCACAATCATGAAGAAGCCCTGCCACCTGCGCCTTTTCCAGATCTGCACCATAACGCATAGCCAGTGCCGCTGCCGTATACATCACGCCAAGCGTATGGATATAACGTTCCTCATCTACATATTTTTTCAGCTTCTTCTGCATTTTTATCAGATTGTAGCTCATTCTTTTCCCTCTTTGTAAATCTGATTGCTTTGGATATATTCAAATACTTCGTCTGTCACATAATAGCGGATTGACCGCCCCTCCCGGCACATTTTTCGCAGGCGGCTCGATGCAATATCCACATCCGGCGTCTGGAGCAGATGAATCCGCGCCTGATACTTTTCCCGAAGCTGATCCATCTTTTCAATCAGCATCTCCGGCGCCAGCTGATCCCGAACCGCAACTGCAAGGATACAATGTGCACAGATTCCCTCCGGGCGATACCACGTATCAAACGCCATCAGAGAATCTGCACCGATAATAAAATAATAATCCGTATCCGGATGCTGTGAAGTCAGAATTTCCAGTGTATCATTCGTATACGTGTAACCGCTTCGGTACATTTCCTCCGGATCAAGCGCAAAATGCGGATTACATCTGATTGCCAGACGAACCATCTCCACACGCTCTTCATCGGAAGCTCCCACCCGTGTGCGCTTATGCGGCGGATTTCCGGACGGAAGAAATAAAACCCGTTCCAGCTGAAATTGTTCATACGCGCATTCTGCAAGCATCAGATGTCCGATATGAATCGGATCAAAAGTTCCGCCCATTAATCCTATACGGTGCCTTTTTTCCTTTTCTTTCTCCATCATTTTCTCCTGACTTCAGGCCAAATACGATCCTATTTCTGTGCACCCGATTTTCCGGCTTTTGGAAGTCCAATCTTTTTTTTATTATCCTTGCCCTCTTTATAAAGGACAATTTTCTTTCCGATCACCTGTACCACCTGTGAACGGGTACGTTCAGCCACTACCTGCGCAATCTCATTCGGATCATCCAGACAGTTCTGAAGCACGCTGATTTTGATCAGTTCTCTTGCCTCAAGCGCCTCTGCGATCGCAGCCGTATTTTCCGGTGTCAGACTGGACTTTCCGATCTGAAAAATCGGATCCATCGTCATCGCAAGGCTCTTTAAATAAGCACGCTGCTTACTTGTCATAATAATCTCCTTCTATTGTCTTATACATCATTTGTAACTGTTCAGAGCCAAGCAAAATTTCATAAAACAGGCGGAAAATGCTTGCATTTTTAAGCCTGTTTTT
>CAKRPI010000212.1 GCA_934376945.1 uncultured Lachnospiraceae bacterium
TTGAGCATAGAAAAAGCCCGGAAATACGCCATTTTCCGGGCTTTTTTAGCATGTGTTCTCCTTCTATTTCTCTTCATTGTGAACTCTGCAAAAAAGTTACACTAAACGCCATCATGGATTCAAAAATGTCATAATCTCATCAAAATTTTTGCCGCTTTTTAGATAGGCTTCCATGATGGTGTCAGCTTCAATTCTGCGTTTCTGTTTCTGCAGTTCCTCAAGCTTTTCTGCAAGTTTATCATACCGGTCTTGCGGTTTGGACATATCCGATTTCACTTTGGAAATTTCGGTTTCAATTGCCTCAATCGTCTTCTTCCTCGCCATTATCCTGCGCCTCCTTGCTTATGTATGACTGGCTGATATTCAGCAGCTTACCATATTCCTCTGCTCTCTTTTTGATATCTGTTTCATCAAGGCCAAAAGAGTTCAGAATTAACTTTTGGGCCCTGGTAACTGCATGGTCTAATTTATAGTTTCTGCCATTACGGCGGACCATTTCAATCTTTTCAAGCTCGCGGATTGCAGCCGGAACAGTCATATACTTTTGCTTTGTCTCCATTCGGGTCATTTGTTCTTTGAGAAGATTATAAATCCGGTTACGGACAATCAATGCCACAAATTCTATAAAAATTTTAGATGACGTGCTTTGCGATGACTGGACGCGTTCGCTTTTGGAACCAATAAATGTCTTATCAGATTGAAAAAGCTTTTCCGAAATATCCCGCCCTTTATACTGGATCAGGGCCTGAGAGGCTGTCAGTTTCTCAGAAGTAATGATACAAAAATATCCGCACAGCTGCAACTCCCGCTCAATCACATCGGTTCGTTCATCAGCACCCAGAAAAATCCCCTGTTTGCTGTAATGCAGATGAAAGTACTCCTGATAGGTTTTACCAAACCTTTCATCTTTTCCGATGTGTCTGTCCATGAACTGCCGCAGCTTCTCAATTCGCTGTTCCAGGCGTTCCCTTTCAGCGGCCTGCTTAGATGAATTGTAATAAATGTGAAAATATCTTTCTGCAGTATCATCCTCATAAAGCCTGGCTGTCGTTGTAATGCCATACACCTTGTAAGCATGAATTGCGGCTTCTCGCTTTGTTTCAAATGTTCCTCGGTTTTCAAGCACAAGGGAAGATACAAGTGTTTTGCAGCCTTTGCACATGATGATGAATGAGTATCCATTTTCATCAATGTAACGGATATTTTCTTTGCTGAAATAACCGCGGTCAATGATAAAGCCTATCTGCTTATATCCGTATTCCAGGACCTTATCAACCATAAAGGTGAACTGGGATACATCTGTAACAGAACCCGGATACTCTTCATAAAAGAGTGGAATCCGGTTTGTTTTATCCATGGCGATCGAAAGATTGAATACTGGAAATCCCTTATCATCCTTGGTTTTTCCAAACTCGACAATGCCGATGTCTCCTGCTTCACTGTTCTTGTTCGTGGAATCATAAGAAACATAGACCCTGCTCTTATAATCGCGCCTGGCATTCCAGTCATCCAGGAAACCAATACACTGATCTTTCGAGATTGTGTTAAGGAGCCGGCTGACCTTAGAATCACTGTAGACCGTCATTTTATCTGTCAGAAGAGGATGGGTAAAAGCAAAATCCGGATAGTATTGTCCCGCGTTTTCCTCTTCTATGATCAGATAAGAAACAAGGTCCAGAATCAATCCGGTGTCACTGCCAAAACGTTTTTTTAGCATCGGAATAAGCTTATACTCATTCAGTATTTTCTGGATAATGACGCATGAACCAATCTTAAGGCAACAGCTCCGATATGCCAATGGAAGCTCCTCCGTTAGCTCTACATCTGGAAAATAGCTTTGAAACTTTTCATTCGGAATCATAAGTGTTGAATCGGAAGCGGATATTTTTCCAATGATAGTTCTTAGCGGTACGGAGTATTGTTTTTCCGGATGATATTCACTGCCGTATTGATACAGAATGTAGGTTGTAGTTCCCTTTTTCTTTGCGATGATTTTTCCCTTTATTTTTGGAATTTTGACTGTAGTATTGAGGTACATGACTCCTCCTATATTTAGTGTAATCGTTGCACTAAATATAGCATATCCTTACAGAAAATATAAGTCTCAAACACCGCATATTCGCTTGCTTCTTATGAAGCAACACCTCGGATTATCGGTTTTAGTGGAACTCAAATGCAGAGTTCACATACAATCAATAGCTATTTTTTCTTGTTCTTATACGATTGGATTTGTGTTATACTTTATTATATTTATAAATATGGGAGGGAATCGACTATGCAAAATCCAGTTCCTGACGAAAGATATTCTGTAGCGGATGAAGCCATCCTGGGTGCTTTTTTTAAACTTCTAAAGAAAAAAACTCCT
>CAKRPI010000213.1 GCA_934376945.1 uncultured Lachnospiraceae bacterium
ATTGTCGAAGCGCTCTGTCATATTTGTCAGGTAAATATCGCTGATCGCACCGCAGCCGACGACTGCGGTTCTCATTCTTTCCATACGGTTCCGCCTTTCTTTTATGTTCTCTGTCTTTTTCCTGCATTATTTGTAACTGTTCAGAGCCAAGCAAAATTTCATGAAACGGCTGTAAAATGCGCAGCATTTTGGAGATTGGCTCTGAACAGTTACCATTATTTTGTTTTGTTAAATGTAAGTTCATATTTGACGAATGCAATCTTCCGGCTGTCAGGGGACCAGGAATTCACGTTGATCGTTCCCTGTCCGCCAAACAGATCCAGCAGTTTTCGTTTCCCACTTCCGTCGTAATTCATGATATGGAGCGCCACATGCATGTTAGGAAGGTGCTCATGTGGCTCCAGCTCTCCCTTTGCAAATGTCAGATAGATCACGCGTTTTCCATCCGGTGAAACATGGCCGAACCAGTTGTTTGCATCCGAATCTGTCATCTGCATGAGATTTCCTCCGTCACTGTCCATCCGCCAGACCTGCATCCGGCCGGAACGCGTACTGTTAAACCAGATATGAGCTCCATCCGGTGAATACTCCGGTCCGTCATTATATCCTACTCCATCGGTCAGACAGCTCTCCTGTCCACCGGATGCTGGGACCGCACAGATTTCAATCCGCGTTTTCTCCTCTTCCGGCCTCTTTCGAAATGCACAGTAAACGAGCATCTTTCCATCCGGCGACCAACCATGCAGATAACTGCATCCGGAGCCTGTGACTTCTCTGGGACAGATTCCCTTCCTGTCACCGTCATTTGTGCCAGCGACAATTTCTCCGTCTCTGTTCTTTTGCTCCGGCTCCTGCATTTCAAGCGGCATCACATAAATACGTGATTCATATGCCCCACCCTCGCTCTCCCCCGGCGGCTCACAGCTGACCGCCAGAAAGCGGTTGTCCGGTGAAGGGACATGGTCATTATTACACTTGACACAAAATCCGGTGTCAACCATCTCCACCTCATCCCGGTCGATCCGATAGCGGAAAATCCTCCCATCTGCATTATAGAGCAGTGTCTTTCCATCCTCCAGCCAGTTCGGTGCTTCGATCACCTGATCTGCAAAACGGTGCAGCTCCGTCTCTTTCCCCGTCTCTACGTCGAGCATGCTCAGAATACTCGTCGTATGTTCGCGCATGCCGGTCCATGAGGTGAGTACCTGCAATGCTTTTACGGTTCTGTCTTCCCATTTTTCTTCCTGTACTCCCATTGGATCATGTACTGTCATCTCTTCCTGCGAACTGTATGGCACGCTCTGACCGCCATCTGCTCTATACGCCGTTACCTGCAGTACCCCTTTTGCACGTGCAAACTGAAAACAGCTTTTCAGATCAATGATTCCTTTTCCAAAGAATACTTCCGCTCCTGTACGGTCCACGTCCCGGAAAAAGACTGCCTTTACAGCATCTGCATGGTTCCATAGAAACTGCTCCGGCTTTATCCCGGCGCGTGCAAGAATTCCGATATCCAGTGCCATTTTGGTCCCGCACTTTTCTGTCCATACCTCAAAAGCTGTTTTTTCTCTTTCTTTTTTACACAAAGACATCTCTGTCGCAAGAAACAACAGCTCACAATCTTCAACCTGCAATGTTTCTTTCAGACGATACCATTTTTCTGTCACATCTTTTGCTGCGCTATCCGGTGAAAAAACGCCCTCCAGACTGTCATTTGGAAAATCAATTACAAGAAAACCAATTGCCATGCGTTTTACCAGTTCACAAATCGTTTCCAGTTTCATTTCTTCCAGCCATTTTGCAGCAACATGAAGAACCTTCCGCTCCATATTGCAATCCTCTGCCAGTTCGTCAAAGCGTTTCAGGCACTGCCACACGGTATCACAATCCATTCCAGTGGCTCTTTTGTTTTTCTGTCTGCTTCCGTCGTTTTCATGGACTTCCTGCTCTGTCTTATATTTTTCCGATTCCAGCGTCAGGTACGGCATGATTTGCCGACAGCCGGCCTCTTTCATCCTGAGCAGAATTTTTTCTGCCTCTCCCTGCCATATACTGCTGGTATCTTCTATTTCTACTCCAAAAAACATCTTATCGCCTCCGTTTTCTGTGGGAATTTTGTTGACTGATCTCTTTTACGGCTATTTATCCTCCCGTTCAGCTCACGCATCACCCGGCACAATCACCACACCGCCGCCGATCCAGCAGTTCTCTCCAATGCGGAGCGGAAGATTATACTGATACCCCTTCTCCAAAATGCATAAATTTTCCCGCCCTGTTCGCATAAAACGGCGGCTCAATATAGCATCCATCGCCGATCTCCGCAAACATTTCTTTGAGCAGCTGCGTCCGCT
>CAKRPI010000214.1 GCA_934376945.1 uncultured Lachnospiraceae bacterium
ACCAGCTTTTCATCCAAAGAAATGAGGCCCTCCTGCACCGCGAATCCTACTGCGCAGGAAGTAAAGCTCTTGGATGCAGAATAAACATTGCGGCGGCATTCCTCGTCCCAGAGGTATTTTGCCTTCTCCTTACCATCCTGTGTCACTACCACGCCAAGTACGCCGAGCGCACCGGCTTTTTCCTTAAAGCTTTCTAAATTCATATGGGATCTCCTTTCCTATACAAAAAGTCCTCCACCATACGGCGAAGGACTTGGCTTACTATAGTAAAACGATTATTTTCTCACGCCTTCGTTCCCGTAAACGCAATACCCTCGATGAACTGCTTCTGGAATACTGCAAACATGATAACCAGCGGCAGGATTGCCATAACGGAACCGGCCATCATCGTCGGATAATCCGTGGAATACTGACCCTGCAGGTTAGCAAGCGCCGCTGCCAGCGTCGTCTTGTCTGTAGACGGATTGACTACGAGCGGCCACATCAGGTCGTTCCATGCAAGACGCACAGTGATGATCGCCAGTGTGATAAGACCAGGCTTTACAAGCGGAAGCATGATCTTGTAAAAGATCTGGAAATAATTGCAGCCGTCAAGCTTCGCCGCATCCTCCAGCTCCTTTGGCAATGACATAAAGAACTGCCGCATCAGAAACGTACCGTACGCGGAAAACAGATTCGGCAGAAACAGAGCCGGAATCGTATTCAGAAGCCCCATTTTCTGGATCATCAGGTACTGCGGAAGAATGAACAGCGTAGACGGAATCATCAGTACGGAAAGGCAGATCACAAAGATCACATTTCTTCCCGGAAACTTGATACAGCCAAATGCGTATCCTGCCATGGAACACATGAACAGCTGTGCCACTACTGTCACAATCGCGGAAATAATCGTATTCTTGTAAGCAGCCAGAAACGGAAGCTTGTCAAATACATTTTTGAAGGTCTGCAGATCCCAGTGGCTTGGGAAGATGATCGGCGGTACATGAATCGCCTCGTTCTGCGTCTTAAATGCCGTCAGTACCATCCAGGCAAACGGCAGAATCATAATAAAGGACCCTGCAAGCAATATAATATGGACAAGCAGATGTCTTGACTTTTTTTCTTTCATGTTCTTCTCCTTCCTGTGTAAGGATCATTTTCTTTTCCGTCAAAGCGGATAACCACACCGGTCTTATGCCAAAAGAAAATACGGATCAATCGTAATTAACCCACTTCTTCTGACCGACCATCTGCAGCAGCGTGATCACCATGATAATAACAAACAGCAGCATTGCGATCGCACATGCGTATCCTTTATTACCAAGGTCAAATGCATTCCGGTAGAAATACATGACCACACTCTGGGTGTTTTCCAGAACGACCGTATTCTTTCCGATCATCATAAAGATCGTATCAAAGATCTGGAATGCGCCGATCAGTCCCGTAATGAGAATGAAAAACAAAGAAGGAGTAACAAGCGGCAGCGTAATGTTGAAGAATTTTGCAACAGCTCCGGCTCCGTCGATTTCTGCCGCTTCATAATAGGTCGGCGAAATTCCCTGGATACCTGCCAGGAGAATAATCATATTGTAGCCAAGGCTTCCCCAGATCGTAACGACAATGATCGAATACGGCGCAATTGCCGAGTTCGTTACCCACTGCTGTCCCTTGATTCCGAACAGGCCGAGGATATAGTTAATCAGGCCGAAATCACCGTTGAACATCCATTTCCAGACTGCCGCGATTGCAGTTGCCATCGTAACATACGGAAGGAAATAAATGACACGGTAGATTCCGCGGCCTTTCAGGTTTTTCGTATTCAGAAGCACCGCAAGCAAAAGTGATAAAATAATCGTCAGCGGTACAGTAAAAATTACGTAGCGAAACGTATTAAACAACGTATGCCACAGAGATTCATCCACAGTCAGCTTTTTATAGTTTGCGAGTCCGCACCACTTCGATACGTTGAACGCACCAATCGTTTTAAAGCTGTTTACCAGTGTATCGAAGAACGGATAAATGTAAAAAACGGCAAGACCGAGCACCACCGGAGCGATCATCAGATATCCCCACATCCACTGTCTTCTTTTCATGCTGGAAACTTTCTTTTTCTTTGTCATTTCCCTACCTCCAGACATCTTCACAAACAGAAATAACAACGTTCAGAGTCAGTTACAAAAATACAAAATAAAAGCGGAGTGCTGCAGATTCTCACAGCCTCCGCTGTCTGCGAAGCCCGGAGATTTTTCTCCGATGCTCCGCATCCTTTAATTTTTACTGCTGTGAAAGTGCCTCGTTCATCTCAGCAGTTGCGTCTGCGCATGCCTCTTCTACTGTCTTATCTTTA
>CAKRPI010000215.1 GCA_934376945.1 uncultured Lachnospiraceae bacterium
TTTTTGGGTGAAGCGATTCGTATCCATCCAAATCATCCTCCTTTATCATCACGAACGGCGGATAACCGCTCGATGACATCTAACATCTAAGTGTTCTTTTGTCTTTCGACGGGGCTAGTATACCATGGTCAAAGAAAGTCAGTAAATAGTAATAATTGAAGAATATTCGGATGAAATGTATACAAATTGACGAAAATCGCTTAATGAGGTGCTTCTAAGTCTCTTTTTGAAAGGGAGACAACTGTTCAAGCGGCACACGATACTTGGTATAACGCTGACCCGTACGGTCTTGATAAAGACCGCGAGGGTCTTTAACCATAACAGTCGCATTTTTTTCGATATGCGAAATCGTACCGGTTAAAACGCCTCCGTGGTAATGGAAACACACCTTTCTGCCGACATGGAGTCCGCCTGCTGCTGCTTCCTGTTGGCGAGTCGGCAAGTTATGCTTTGTTTCCTTATGCCCAAACAACCCGTGCGCAAGGCTCAGAAAACGAGAGGAGTGTCCCGTTGAGCCATAGAGAGCATTCTCTATGGCGTGGCAAAGCTCATGCTCAAATACGACCAGAAAGGCCTCCTGAGCTGTGGAAACGGATAAACCATTGAGTACAAACGGTCCTTGCTTTAATCTGAATAGAAAGTCGCCGGACATGCGTATTTCAACGCGGCTCATTTGTTCGGTACTGTTTCGTGTATAAATAAATTTGCCAGCCGAACTGGTCAGGCGGTTAGAGAGTGTAACGTCGATTGAACCGTAAAAATTTTCAAGAAAACCTGCCAGAAAAAGCTCGTCATATAGTCTTAGCATTTGGTTAAGAGTCTGCTTGCGAACAGAAGAAACCGGTATTGTGCAAAAACCGTTGTCCGATGCGCAAAGGGTAGAAAGGATGAGTAAGCGGCGTCGGGTGATTTCCGGTTCTGTCACGGGGAAAGAAAACGGGAGATGCTCCATGGTTAAAACCTCGAAAATAGCTAGAGTTATGCTGGGTGTCAGATGTTAAAAAAGGAAGCTCGGTTTAACCGATACTTCCTTGAGAGAGCTGAATTTATAACGTGATTTCGATACGAACTGCGCGTCCAACGAGCTTGATTTCGCTGATGTGCATAGCCTGCGCATCAAGCTCACGGTCGCCGCTCTGCAAAAGAATCTTAGAGTCACCCAGCAGACGAATGCGGCGAAGACAACGATGCGCACCATATTCAACGAGCATAATTGCGCCGTCTGTCGGCAAAGCCTGCGGAACGATGAGAACGAGGTCACCTTTTTCGATACGCATGGCTCGCATGGAATCATCAGGAGCTTGGAAGTAGACGACACGTTCAGGCTTTGCGCCTTCAATCTTTCCATCCTGAATCGGAACCATTCGGCGGGCAACCTGAATCCATCCTGCATTCATGACGGGAACGGGTTGAAGGACACTGCTGAGCGCATCGAGCCAAATACCGCTTTGTTCTTCGGCACTGACCGGTTTGACGGGAGTGAATTTCGGATCTTCTTTCGGCTGGGGAACAGGCTTCGCCGGAGCGAGCGTCCCTAAATCGACGGTTGCCGCAATTTCATCCAAAGAAAACTCGGCTTCGTGTTTTTGGCTGGTTCCCAGTGTTTTAAGAATACGGCGCGCCTGATCATCCTGAATGATACGGCGACCTTCTTCGACGTCTTTGATATATCCTTCAGAAACGCCACACTTACGCGCAACCTGTTTACGGGTCAGCTTTTGCCGTGTGCGTTCCAACAGAATCAAATCACCTAAACGGCTCATGGATAGATGCCTCCTTCAAATTACCCTTTTCTGTATGATACAAGGACTAAGCAAGCCCATTTGCGACTTTCTGACATTTATTATAAACCGAAAAGAGGAAAAATGGAAGCTAAGAATCGGGTAAAAAGAAAACAGAAGCATAATCACGAAATTCAAAAACATCAGTGAACTACAAAAATAGGCTGATCTAAAAATATCAGAATAAGAATGAAATTCCTCACATAATGAGCAGCGGCTTTTCTAAAAGTGTTTTTTGAATAGTTGTACCGTAACAGAATTTCCGGACGCAGAGTTTATTTGATTTTCTGCATTTGAAATATCTCTATTGGAATAGATGCTTATGTGCTTTATTTTTGTGAAAGAAGATTCAGATAGGGCCTTTTTAGTTTAACTTCATTTTACAATCAACCCATCCAATAAATTTGAAATTTACTTAAATTTGTTATTGACAAAAACTGAGTAAAGATGATATAATAGCCATGTTCCGTTTGGAACGAAGTGAATAATGGGTAGGTTCCCGAGTGGCCAAAGGGAGCAGACTGTAAATCTGCCGTCAC
>CAKRPI010000216.1 GCA_934376945.1 uncultured Lachnospiraceae bacterium
ACGTAAACCTAGTGAAGCACAAATTCGTCAAATCATGAAATCGGTAAACGCAAACCGTAAATAATGATAAAGTGTCTTATGACACTTTTTTATTTTGCATAATCAATTTTTGGTTATATAATAATACTAGTTAGTTTTATATGTTTTGGAAGAGGTTTACTATGAAAGAGATTAGTTCGAGTCGTATTTATGAAATTCTAGGCGATGAATTTAAAAATATTTATATTGTAGACTGTGCTAGTCAGTGTGTATATGCTTTTAAGGAAAGCTTGAAGTTACCTGGTTTTTCTCAATCTATGAAATATAATGATGCGATGAATCGATATATTGATGATCGAGTTTATGAAAACAATCGGGATATGTTAAGAATGGCTCTTTCATTTCATTCTCTTTATACAAGGTTAGAAAAAACAGAGCAGTTTAATATACATTATCAATCCAAAAGTGATTCAGAAGTACATTTCATGTATACTCATTTTGGTCGTATTATGGATGGAAATCGTTTGGATAAGATAATTATTGGATTTGCGAATGAAGATTTAGATATACGAAGAAATAATTTGGACATGGTTGATAATACGATTGTTCCAAGTGGTTTAAGAAGAAAAGTATTGATTGTTGAAGACAATGAAATCAATCGTGAAATACTAAAAGAAACATTAAAAGATGATTATGATGTGCTTGAAGCAATCAATGGAGAAGAAGGTTTAAAAATCTTATCACAGAACTATAAAGACATTTCTATTATTTTGCTGGATGTCGTTATGCCTGTATGTGATGGATTTGAGTTTTTAAATCGTCAAAAATCAGACTCATTGTTGGCAAGTGTACCAGTTATAGTCACAACTGGAAATAATTCTCAAGAAGATGAATTAAAATGCTTAGGCTTAGGGGCTGTTGACTTTATCACAAAGCCATACAATGCTCGAATTGTAAAAAGTCGAATTGATAGTGTTATCAAGTTAAGAGAGTCTAGTATAACTTTGGCAGCTATTGAAAGAGATGAATTAACAGGGCTATATACTAGACAAGCATTTTATCATCATGCAAGAACATTTATTGATTTTATTTCTAATAAAAATTGTCATGTGTTAGTTTTAGATGTTGCGGATTTTAAGTTGATCAATGGAACCTATGGAACCAAAAAAGGGAATGATGTTTTAGTATATCTTGCCAATGCCTTTCGATATTATGGAAAGAATGGTTTGTTGACACGCTATGAGGGAGATCAGTTACTTGGGTTATTCCATAGTGATGAACATATGGATGTTGAAAAAATAGAAAAGAATTTGAATAAAATTGTAGAGGATGCTCCCATTCCGAATATTCGTATCAAAGTGGGAATATATGAAAATGTCGATAAAAATCTACAGATTCCGATTATTTGTGATCGTGCTTTAATGGCTGTAAAGAGTATTTCAAAGGACTTTAAAACAAATATTGCATTTTTTACGAAAGAAATGAATCAAAAGCAGTTAGCACAAAGACAAATGGAGAATGAATTTAAATCAGCAATCTTAAATAAAGAATTTAAAGTATATTACCAGGCTAAATATGATGTGAAAACAGAACAAATTGTAGGTGCTGAAGCACTGGTTCGCTGGCAAAAACAAGATGGAGAAATCATTCCACCTGGGAAGTTTATACCTTTATTTGAAAGGGATGGCCTTGTTGTTCAGTTAGATACATATGTATTTGAAAATGTATGCCAGTTTCAACATGATCGAATGCAAAATAATTTACCTATTGTACCAATTTCAGTCAATTTATCTCGTGCAAGCATTCATTTTAGTCATGTTGTAGAGAAATATGTAGAAATTGTAAAAGAGAATGAAATTCCATTTTATTGCGTTCCGCTAGAATTAACGGAATCTGCCGCTTTATACTCTCAACAAATTGCGACAATCACAGACCAGCTTGTGAAAGCAGGGTTCAAACTTCATATGGATGATTTTGGCTCTGGATATTCTTCTTTGACAAGTTTGAACGAGTTGAAGTTTTCCACTGTGAAATTAGATAAGAGTTTGATTGACTATATCAATCAGAATCGAGGTAAAAAAATTATTCAGCAAGCCATTGATTTAGGTCATGGCTTAGATATGAAGGTTGTGGCTGAAGGGGTAGAAACAAAACATCAAAGGGATTGTCTAGAAAAAATGAGATGTGATGAGATCCAAGGTTTCTATTATTCGAGACCTTTAAAAGAAGAAGATTTTATGGTAATCTGCAATTAGATAGGGTCGACTAAGAGTTGGCTTCAAGAATTGTAGGGTTGAAAACCCTATGAGTGTTTAAAGGATTA
>CAKRPI010000217.1 GCA_934376945.1 uncultured Lachnospiraceae bacterium
AAGGAAATAGGATTTAGATAAAGGGTTTTTATCGAGTGAATAATCACAAAAAGGATAGAGTACTTGGAATGTTAAGAATATCATCCAATCTAAGTCATGGAACTTAAGATACTCATATATGGTCATACTTGAGAAAATGCTTAATTCAAGTGAATAGAAAATCATAATATGGATGATAGAAAAATCGGATAAGGTAGAAAAGTTATCTGATTTAAAAAAGTGAATAAAAAATGAGAGCAGATGGAATGTCTGTTCTATTTTTAGTATAATATTTTCGGTGATGAAGATATGAAAATAAACTATTATGATAATCCCTTCACATCAAGAAGAATGAATGTGATTGCTCGTAACGGCGTGGTTTGTACAGGAAATAACTTGGCTACACAAGCAGGTTTAAGAATGCTTCAAGCAGGTGGAAATGCTGTAGATGCAGCCATCGCAACGGCAGCTTGTTTAACAGTGGTAGAACCTTGTTCAAATGGACTTGGCTCAGATGGTTTTGCAATCGTATGGATGAAAGATAAAATGTATGGCATGAACAGTTCAGGATGTTCTCCATATGAAATTTCAGCGGATAAAATTAAAGAGCTCCCAAAGCGAGGGTGGATACCCGTAACAGTTCCAGGTGCTGTAAAGGGTTGGAAGGCGCTGAGTGAAAGATTTGGAGTATTGCCTTTTAAACAATTGTTAGAACCCGCAATTGATTATGCGAGAAATGGCTATCCAGTTAGTGTAGAAATTGCACGAATGTGGGAAAAAGCTTTAAATGCAATTCCGAATACTGAAGAATTTAATGGATGGTATGATACTTTTACGTTTAATGGTAAAACACCTGAGGCAGGTCAGTTGATTTGTATGCCAAAACTTGCGGATGCCCTAGAAAAGATTGCGGATACAAATACAGATGCTTTATATTATGGAGAGCTTGCTGATCGAATTGATGAAGAATCTAGAAAATTTGGTGGATTCTTACGTAAGAAAGATTTAGAGAATCACAAGGTTGAATGGGTCGATCCTATTCATGTAGATTACCATGGTTATCAAGTTTGGGAATTACCTCCAAATGGACAGGGAATTGTTGCTTTGATGGCATTGAATATTTTAAATAATTTTAAATTTGAAACACGCGATGCAAATTGCATTCATACGCAGATGGAAGCGTTGAAAATGGCATTTGCGGATGCTAAAGAATATGTGACAGATGCTAAATATATGAAGATGCCTATTCATGATTTGATTAGTAAAGAATATGGTCGACAAAGAGCAAGTCAAATCACAAATATGGCTCTTGCGCCAAGCGTGGATAAACCACATGGATCAGGTACTGTATATTTGTGTACGGCGGATAAAGAAGGAAATATGGTTTCTTATATACAATCTAATTATATGGGATTTGGCAGTGGTATTGTCGTTGATGGAATTTCTTTACAAAATCGAGGGTATGATTTTAGTTTGGATCCAAATCATGTGAATTACTTGATGCCACATAAAAAGACGTACCATACAATCATTCCTGGCTTTTTAACACAAAATGGAAAGCCCATTGGACCATTTGGAGTGATGGGTGGTTATATGCAGCCACAAGGACATATGCAGGTTGTTTCAAATATGATTGATTTTCATTTGAATCCACAAATGGCTTTAGATGCTAAGCGTTTCCAATGGATGGAAGGCATGAAATTTATTGTAGAGCCTGGATTTGATGAAGATATTATTTCTGAATTAAAAAAACGTGGACACGAAATAGAAGTAGAGAATGAATGGGCGATGTTTGGACGTGGACAAATCATTGTTCGACTAGAAAATGGTGCATATGTTGCAGGTTGTGAAGCAAGGACGGATAGTAATATTGCTTGTTATTAAAATTATGTGATAAAATTAATATAAATAGAAAAGTTGAGGATACTTATATGAAGCTTTTAGCTACAGATTATGATGGAACTTTACGTTATGCACAGGATGTAATGCCAGAAGATTTAAAATCAATTGAAACTTGGAAGGAAAAGGGGAATAAATTTGTAATTGTTACAGGCCGTTCGAAAGAGTCGATTGATGCACAAATTCAAATGTTTAATTTACCATGTGATTATTTGATCACAAATAATGGTGGTATGGTTTTTGATGAAAATGGAAATGTATTGCTATCGAATTATTTGAATTTTGATGTCTGTGTAGATATTTTACATAGTGTCAAGAAATTGGATAGTGTTATTAGTTATGTGGTGAATGATGGAATTCATCGTCATCGTATTGTGCTGCAGCCAGATGCTGTGGATCATCGTTATCCAAATTTAAAACC
>CAKRPI010000218.1 GCA_934376945.1 uncultured Lachnospiraceae bacterium
GATCTTACCGTAAACCTTAACGGTATCTCCTACGGAAAACTGCGGTACTTCTGCTTTGAGCTGCTCAGCTTCGATGTTCTTAATAATATCGTTCATTGTGTTCCTCCTTCATATTCGGATGTTCTTAATACACTATCTGTAACAGAGGACCATCTCTTTTTCACAACGATTTTCATTTTATCATGTTTTTTTTGGGATTGCAAGAAGTTTTCTTAAAAAGAGTGTTTCTTCTTTCGTAATCGGATATTCTCCTTCCATTTCCGGCTGTTCTATCAGCATCTGCAGAAATTTTTGGTCTTTTTTATCAAAAGCAACGTCCTGCATCAGATCCGGACGGTTTTTCAGCGTCCGATACAAGGACTGATCACGACGCCAACGATCCACATTCCCGTGATGTCCGGAAAGCAGTACCGGCGGAACTGCCTTTCCCCGCCAGATTTCCGGACGGCTATACTGTGGATATTCCAGAAGATTTCCGGAAAAGCTTTCCGTCTCGCCGGATTCCTGATTTGTCAGCACTCCCGGTACCATCCGTGAAATAGAATCCATCATAACCATCGATGGCAGTTCACCGCCGGTCAGCACATAATCTCCGATCGAAACGAAATCCGTTGCAATCTCCTCCAGAACACGCTCATCAATTCCTTCATAATGACCGCAAAGAAATACAAGATCCTTCTCCATGGCAAGCTCCTTTGCCATCTGCTGATCAAACACCTTCCCCTGCGGTGTCAGATAAATCAGCCTCGGTCTGTAGCCCAGCTTTTCTGAAAGAGCCTCATACGTCCTGCAAACCGGCTCTGCCTGCATTACCATTCCTGCTCCGCCGCCATACGGATAATCATCTATTCTTCCATCCCCGCGCACGGAATATTCCCGGATATTGAGGGTCGTCAGCGTAAGCAGGTTTTTTGCCATTGCCCTGCCGATAATGCTCGTGTTCATCCCCTGTTCAATCATTTCCGGAAAAAGTGTCATCACATAGTAATTCATTCCAGCAGTCCCTCCAGCAGGTGTACCTTCATCGTACCATTTTCCACATCTACATTCAGAATGCACTGATGAATCGCCGGAATCAGTACATCCTTTCCGTTTTCCATGCGCACCTCATAAACATCATTCGCACCGGTTGCAAGTACATCATTCAGCATGCCCAGATACTGTTCATCCTCTGTATACACCTTCATCCCGATCAGATCCGCAATAAAATACTCGTCCTTCTTCAATTTTACTGCGTCCTTGCGCTCCACAAACAGCTTCTTTCCCTTAAAGCCCATAACATTCTCAATTTTATCATAGCCCTTAAATTTCAGGATTACCATCTGCTTGAAAAACTTTACCTGCGCGATCTCAAGCGGAAGAAGCTCCTTCCCGGTATCAAGCAGCACATGCTTCAGTTTTTTAAAACGCTTCACATCATCTGTAGTCGGGAACACTTTCACTTCGCCGACCAGTCCGTGTGTGGAGGTAACAGCCCCCACCTGCAGAATATCGTTCATATTTGCTCCTTCCGGTATTCTTCTGTCTGAATTCTGTCTGAATTCCTGCAGACTTGTTTTCTGTTTTCTCAAAACGTGTCTGAACCAGGTGCGTGTGTAAAGCGGACATTCGCAATCCGCTCCGCAACCTGTCAGTGGCAGCTTTCAACTCCCACTGACATAAGCATCCCATCCAACGCTTAGTGCTCCGCGCACTTGAAGCGGGGGAATGCTTATCTGCGTTCAAACACGCTCCTGCCTGACGAAAAAGAATCTGCCTCAAAAGCAGATCCTGCTTTCGGGACAGACTCGAATTTACTGTAAAATATCCACAATTACTTTTCTGTCTTCTTTCGAAGCTGCGGCTTTTACAACGGAACGAATCGCTTTTGCGATCCTTCCCTGCTTACCGATAACCTTGCCCATATCAGACGGGGCTACCTTCAGCTCCAGAACGAGTGATTTGCCACTTTCTTTTTCCGTGACCTCTACCTCGTCCGGACTATCGACCAGAGATTTTGCAATTACTTCTACCAGTTCTTTCATTCTGCTCACCTCTAATCAATTATTTCTCGATGCCAGCTGCCTTGAAGAGCTTTCCTACTACCTCTGTCGGCTGAGCACCGTTAGCAAGCCACTTCTTTGCAAGCTCCTCATTGATCTTGAACTCGCTCGGATCGGTGTTCGGATTGTAGGTGCCGATTTCCTCGATACATCTTCCATCTCTCGGGGATCTGGAATCAGCTACAACGATTCTATAGAAAGGAGCCTTTTTCTGTC
>CAKRPI010000219.1 GCA_934376945.1 uncultured Lachnospiraceae bacterium
GCCCAGCCCTGGAAGAGGTAGCCCGGTCTTACCGGCTTGCTGTCTGTTACCTTGAATACGGCTACTCCATTTGCCGTAGTCTCCTCCTGCTCTGCCGGTACGGAGGTCACTCCGCTTCCGTTTCCGTCATATTTCAGGGTATAGGTATAGGACTCTGTCTTCTCCTCATACACTGCATAAATCATCAGATACTTGCTTCCAAGCTCGCTGACATCTGCCATTACCGTTGTCCCGGCAGCAAACTGAAGATTCGTCTGAATCTCATTGTTTTCTCCGACACGGTCAACTCTCCAACCCTTAAATACATACTTTTTCCCATTGACAGTCACATCCGGTGTGCTGGATGTATCCGGCATCGGAATAGTTGCTATTGCGTCATTTGAAGTCATCTGCTTCGTGCCAAGCTTCGTGTTGCGATTCTGAGCTTCATTCCAGGTATAGATCTGATATTTAAACGTATACTGCGTTTCTGCCTGTACAACCGGTTCTTCTGTTTCTTCTGCCTGTGTCTCTGTCTGTGATGTCTCCGTTACAGGCTCTTCCGTCGCCGGTACTTCTGTCTGCGGTGCCTCTGTCTGCGGTGCTTCCGTCACAGGCTCTTCCGTCGCCGGTACTTCTGTCTGCGGTGCCTCTGTCTGTGGTGCCTCTGTCTGTGGTGCCTCTGTCTGTGGTGCCTCTGTCTGTGGTGCCTCCGTCACAGGCTCTTCCGTTGCCGGCGCTTCCGTCTGTGGTGCTTCCGTCTGCGGTACCTCCGTCTCTGGTGCCTCCGTTGCCGGCGCTTCTGTCTGTGGTGCTTCCGTCTGCGGTACCTCCGTTACAGGCTCTTCCGTTTCTGCCTTCAACGCCTCAGTTGCAGCTTCCGTACTCTGAACTGTTTCCTGTCCTGTCTCTTCTGCCAGTGCAATGCAGCCCGGCTGCAGCGCCATACTGACTGAAAGTATCAGTGCCAGACATTTCTTTACGCAATCTCGATTACGCATGTATTTGTCCTCCCTTATTTTCGTTAGTCTAAACTAATCTTTTAATAAACTACAATGCTTACATAAAATTGTCAAGAAATTTGCGGTCTTATTTTCCGACTATTTTTCTCACTTTCTCTTTTTAACAAACTCTTTACCTGATGCGTTTTGAACAATAAAACCAATCTCACACTTTGTTGAATAGCACTTGCATTTCACACATGAGGCTCCTATAATGAAAACTACGGGTATAGAGTTACCCTGTTTTTTTGACTATTTTCTTATCTGACAGCAGTCCGCTTTCCCGTTTTTTCGGCTGATTTTCCTGCTGTCCGATACTTTCCGGTCATTTTGCAGGCCTCTCTCTGTACTCACAGATCCTATTTTCTACAGGGAGTTTTGATTATGAACAGTACCGATAAAATGAATTATCGCGAAGGACTCCGCGACGGTGTCCCGATTGCGCTCGGCTATCTCGCCGTTGCTTTTACGCTCGGCATTGCTGCCCGGAATTATGGAATCCATGCGTTTCCGGCCACAATTATGAGCCTTACAAATTTTACATCTGCCGGAGAATTTGCTGCGATTGGCATCATAAGCGCAGGCGCGCCTTACCTTGAAATGGTATTTTCCCAGGCTATTATCAATCTGCGCTATCTGCTGATGTCATGCGCACTTTCCCAGAAGCTGCCAACCAATACGCCAATGTTTCACCGCTTCTGGACCGGTTTTTTTATCACGGATGAGATTTTCGGTGTTTCCTCTTCCCGTGACGGCAAGCTAAACCCGTTCTATACGTATGGAGTCGCCAGCATCGCTGTTCCAGGCTGGGCACTTGGCACCTGTCTCGGTGTGATCCTCGGTACCGCATTGCCGCCCAGGATCACCCGTGCGCTCAGTGTTGCACTGTATGGAATGTTCCTTGCTGTGATCATTCCACCCGCCCGGAAGAACCGTGTAATCGCAGGTCTCGTGATCGTCTCGATGCTGGCCAGCAGCCTGTTTTCTTATCTGCCGCTGCTCTCCGGTATTTCGTCCGGTATGCGTGTCATCATCCTGACGGTAATCCTTTCCGGACTTGCCGCTGTCTTATTCCCGATCAAGGAGGCAGTTAACAGATAAATATAAATTATAAAATCATATAATTACATGTTGAGTTTTGTAGGATATTAGGGTAGAATAGTATTGAAAGGAGTTGATGCTTTGAGTAAATATTATTCTATACATGAATTTTCAAAA
>CAKRPI010000220.1 GCA_934376945.1 uncultured Lachnospiraceae bacterium
CGTTTACATGCAACTGATCAATCTTTAATAATGAAGCTGCCATTCTTCTACCTCCATTGTCAGACCGCTTACTTCTTTTTTCACAAATCGGCCAGATTTTCTTAATCTACTCCTGTTATTGAATGCCCAGTTCGTGGATTTCTGATGCAGTTTAATTCCCACTGTTTTACTGCGATTTGATTATAATTCTTTTTTCTTGTTATGGCAAGAAAAAATCCGACGAATTTGGTAGGAATTAAAGAAAAAAATAGGAGAATTGGACAGAAAAATACCCGAAAAGCATAATATGCTCTCCGGGCAGTGAAATCCTATATCTACTATATCTACTATATCAATTTTTTCTTTTTCCGCCTCTCCAGAATCTTCTGACCTTCCATCAGCCCATCCGCTGCTACAAGTACCATTACCGGCAAAAAGCAAACCAGATATCGACTGTTGCTCTCCCAGATCGATAGAAACAGAAAAATTCCAAGCAGCGTCAGCTGACCGACAGAAAACAAAGAGCTCTTCTCCGTTTTTTTTCCAAAAGCAGTAAATGCGGAAAGAAGCACCCCAGACATAAGCATCGCATAGTACGGCCACGAATACAACAGTAAAATCCAATGCCATTTTCCATTTACAGATAGGAGTTCCCACGTTCTTGTTTTCCGCATTGGATTTTTGGTGCCATAGAAATCTCCCGCCAGTGCACTTTTACACCAGCCATAGCGCAATTTTTCTCCGAAAATATGCTTTCCAAGGCCAACCGCTCCATAATGTTCCACACGCTCTTTAATCTTTGCGATGTCTGCCTGCTGTTTCGCCTCATAATCCGGCTGTTTTACCGTATATTTTACATCCGACTCCCGGTAACCTCCGCTTCCTTTTGCAAGCCCCATCATCACCCAGTGTGTGACCGGAAATTCCAGCTGATCGCTGAGTTCTTCACTAATTGAAAGAGTATGATCCACTATCAGATCCAGTCCTTTGACTGTCACAAGCAGCGGCAGCACAGTCAAAAACACACAAACTGCAAATTTTCTCCATTTTTCCAGGCTCGCTTTTTTATTCAGAAATTCTTCAATAAAAAGTGCGATAACAAAAATTACAGTCGTCACCTTTATCTTATATGCAATTCCAGCTACACAACCAAATAAAATAAGACATATATACTTGCTTTTACAGTTTTCCGTCTTTTTTGCAAATACATATAAATACACCATCAGCGCCAATGCAAACATACCAGGAACATCGGTATAAGCAATCTGGGCATAGTAATAAAATGGCAGGAAGAAAACTGCAAGCACTCCGGTCCAAAAGGCACGTCTTTCACTCATAAGCAGTCTTGCACTCTGATAGATCAGCAAAAGCGTCGCCTGCGTCAGAATCCCGCCAAGCACCATAGATGCCAGTTTACATTCGTGTGCTCCGAATTCAGGAAAAAAAGCCAGCACACCTTTAAAAAACGTCCTCATGCAAACCAGCCAGAACTGATTGTTCGGATACATTGCAAAATACCGAAGATTCACTTCATCGTTCTGTCCGGACGCATAACGGTATGCATTTTCAATGACGGCACCCCAATCCCAGGAAAGTCCAAGCTCCATTTTCTGCATTTCAAAAACCATAACAACGATGGAAAAAAGCTGCAGAAAAAACCACGCTCGCCGATAATGAAAAGACAGTTTTTGCAGCTGTTTTGGCAGAAACAAAAATACAGAAAGGATCACCGGTACAAAAAGGAGTGCTCCGGCAAGTGATTTTTGTATCATGACCAACAAAACCTGTACCATAACAATCGAAAAAATTACTGCAAACAGCGCCTGATAGATTCTTTTTAACTTACACATTTTCTGTATTTCTAACCCTTTCTTTCCCCAAAATCCAGGTCTTCTTTGCAGATATCATTCTTATCCGAATTTCCGCACATCCTCGCGGAGCGTATAGCAGGCAGAAGATATCTCCAACCTGTTGTACAGACAAGTAAAGCGGACATTCATGATCTGCTCCGTTTTTTGTCTCTGTCACATCTCCGTCACATTAACCTGACACATTTTCATCGTCAACAGTGCCGCCTGATGCGTCTCTACCGTCACACCTGCACAACAACTCGCATCAACAGCAATTTCTGCTTCCGGATATTCTGCTTTCAGAATCAGCGCATTTGAAACTACGCAGATATCGGTGCACAGCCCTACCAGTT
>CAKRPI010000221.1 GCA_934376945.1 uncultured Lachnospiraceae bacterium
TATTTCTTAACAAAGATCAGTTATTTTATCTTTTTTTCATATCTTATAGTTTGCTTAAGATGAAATAGGTCAAATGTAATAATTAGATTTGAAAGAATATATTTGTGTCTTCTTATTGTTGAATTGGACGAAGAAACCATATGGAAACAAGTAAGGTTAGAACTTCTGAGGCTGGTACAGCGAGCCATACTCCAGTCAATCCAAATTTTAGAGGTAGTACAGTCAGGAATAAAAGCAATAGCGCAAATGAACGTAAAAATGTAATTAGACCTGAGAAATACCCTTTTCCATATGCCATCATTCGAATTGAAACGTAAATGTTGAATCCTGAAAATAAAAAGCCGAGTCCATAAATTCTCATTCCGAATACAGCAATTGTAAATACGGGGCTAGCTTTATCTGCAAAACAGGATACACCTGCTGGAGCAAGGCAGTAGGTGAGTGCATAAATTAAGATTGGAGCTATTGTGAAAAAGCGATGTGCATAGCCTTCCAACTTTGTGCATACACTCATTTTTTGATCACCATATGCATAACTTAGCGGTGGTGCCATGCCCATAGAAAAGCCAAAGTAGACACCAATACATAAAAATTGTAAGTACATAATTATGGAAACGGCTGCAACACCATCTTCACCCACAAAAATAAGCGCAGTACGGTTGAATACAATAGTTGTGATTGCGATGGCAAGCTGATTGACAAATTCAGATGCACCATTTACCATACAGTGCATTGCTTCGCGCAGGGATAAGTCATGTAAGGTAAATGAAAGGTATTTATGTTTATGGATGAAGTAATGTATTCCCATAATAAATGATAATACGAGTCCTAGAATTGTGGCTAGTGCAGCGCCATAAATTCCCATGTTCAGTTTACCTACCAAAATATAATCTAGAACGATATTTAAAATACCACCCGAGAAAGCAGTTATAAAGCTATATGTTGGAGCACCGTCTACTCGGATAAAATATGTAAATAGTTCTTTCCCGATTACGATAGGAGTAGCTATGAGCCACCAAAGTGCATATGTTTTACATCCTTCTATAGTTACGTTAGTTGCGCCAAGTAAAGTCAAAATATTAGGCAGATTTGCCAAAAACAGTATGGAAATAATACATCCAAGCAGTATGGATGCAATAAAGCAGACAGAAAAAGAACGACTAGCTTCTTTTTTTCGATTTCCACCGATATGTAAAGCAGTAACGGCACTGCCTCCAGTAGCAAATACAAGTGCAATTCCGGTTAAGACATTTACAATGGGATAAACGATGTTGATAGAGGCTAAAGCATTAGTTCCGACATATGCGGAAACAAAAATTCCATCAATGATTGTATAAACTGTGGTAAATAGTGAAGTCAGATATGTTGGAATAATAAATTTTAGTAGTTTTTTGAAGCGAACATCTTTTTCTGAATTAAAAATCAAAATACTTTCCATGAATAATTTCCTCCTGCCATAGCATAAACCTTAAAGTAACTTGAAGGTCAATGAAGAAAATGCTATAGTCTAGAAGAATTAGATAAAATTTGTAAAACAGAAGGGAAGATTTATGGACAAAAAATTTCAAATTGGTGAAATTGCTGGATTTTTTGATGTACCTGCATCTACTCTTAGATATTGGGAAGAAAAAGGAGTTTTGCATCCCAATAAGAAATACGAAAATCAATATCGAGAATATACAATTGAAGATTTAATGACAATCTCAGATGTAATTTTCTATAAAAATTTGGGTTTACAATTGAAAGAAATCTGCGGAATGGAAATTTCTACACCGAAGCAGCATCATGAATTATTTGCAGAAAAAATTTTAGAATTACAGCAAGAGCAGAAAATTCTGACAAAGCGTATGCAGAAATTACGCTATCGTATGCAGGCAATAGAAATGCTTGATATATTGAAAGAACAGCCGTACCAGGAAACAGATATTGATACAGAATGTATTATTTCTTTTGATTTGATAGAAAGAGATAAATTACGTCAGTATATAGAAAATCCCTATCTGTATACAAGGGTACAGTATTCACATTCACTTTCATATGAACAACGTGGAATCACAATTCCTATTGAAATGAGTTCATCATTTCCCAAATCGAGTATTCTTTGGCAAAAACAATCTACTCGATATATAACATTTTTAATGAAAGAAGAAGTGACAGATGATTATCCAAATGATTTGTC
>CAKRPI010000222.1 GCA_934376945.1 uncultured Lachnospiraceae bacterium
TAGGGGAGGCGGCTTGCCCCTCCCGTTGCACTAACTTCTAACCATTCACCAAGCTTATAATCTGTCCACTATCAGCCGTAAAAGTTACGCACAAAACTGTGTATTCTCAGGATATTTCACCTTTCGGAAATTTCGGTGACAGTGCAGTTGCATTGATACACTCACGAAATTATTAACACCTTGCTAGCACGGAAATTGTTTTCATCGGTGTTGGCTGTATGTTTCATAATACTGCCTTATCGGAAATGTGCTGTAATGAGAATTATTGCCTATATACAAAAAAATGGGGGCTGTGATACAAGCCGGAAAAAGGAAAGGTGAGTCGAACGCACTATTTTTTTGCGCATCGACTCACTTTTTCTTTTTTGAGCTTGTGTCACAACCACTTACAAAACTTGTTCACCTGTCTAAAATCCGCTTTATAGTATCCTCGGAAAGATAATATTCATCGGAAAGCTGTGTAACGGTCGCGCCTTTACCTTTTTTGATACGGATTTCATTGTTTCTCGCTTCAAGCTTTTGCTTTATTATACGGGTAATCGTATAAGGCAGAAGCTCACAAAGAAACTTACCTACAGCTATACAGATAGCAGAATACATTATACTACCATAACCTAAATGTTCCGCTATCCACGGCAAATTGATCATGTTGTCTTCCTTGATTCTTGCAAGATTATCAGGATAATAAATTGCAAACCCAATAAATATCAAAATGAATGACGGTATCCAAAAATAAACCTTTGAGCGAATAACACCTGCCGCAATTGCCGCCGCTATTAAGACTACTCTCATAACAAAGAACCTTACTACTTCCGTTGGTGCCATTATCCCTTCACTTCTGACTCCCAATGCTTGAAGGATAGGCTCAATTATTTGTAGTTCAAATATTATAATCAGATATACGCCTATCTGAATCGCCATCGTAAAAATGAAATTAAAAAGCAACGGGTGTTTTTTCATATTGTTATTCTTTCCTTTTCGTCAATCTATGCCGAAAACTATATCCGTCATACCGGCGAATATTAAAAATAATTCTTCATTTTTGATTATTTGCACACTTCTTTCTGCAAGCAATCAGCGTTGTTATCAGCATAACGATACCATATTGCAGAGTTATGAAAATAGACGCTTTCCAAGATGGCATCGCCGGAGTGTAGTCAAGGAATACACTTTTTTCATTTGTATTTACAAAGATATAAACGAAAGGCTGATTATATAGTAAAAAAAGCAAATATATAATTGGTATTGAAAATGTTAAGCACTTGATTTTATAGCCGAATTTTCTGATTGCTACTATTGTCGTCAGACTTACAATCGCTACCTGAGCAAAAGCATTTATTAAAAGCGTTATTGCTAACACCAACGGAAGACTTGAAGGCAATTTATCTACTATCAAACCACTCAATGGACTTAAAAACTTTGAGAAAATCAAGACATAGACATTGATTACAAGCCATATAAAAATTGGTGTGATAGCTGAAATCATTTTACGAATAAACATATTATTTCACTTCCCTGACAAAAGGTAATAGCTGATGGTTTCGTGTGGATTGGAAATATTATCTGTTCCTCCAATGATGAATAAGTTGACAGAATATTTTATGAATGTCCGCTTCGTGCTTTTATATCGTTGGGCAACATCAGTTAGAACTGTTGGAACATTCTTATTTGCCGCAAGAACGGCTAAATACTGCATAAAAAGGCTGTTGTTTCACAAATTGTGACCTGTCTCATAATTTCCCAGTACAAATATCTGTCCATCTTCACATTCGATAGACAACTCAGAAAGTCGCTGAAAATCAGGCTCTTCAACATTTATTAAATACGAAGAGTATTTTATACAGTAAGTTTTATCTTTGTCAGTTTTAATATCACAGATATGCGGTGATATATGAATTTCTGACTGCTTTCCGTCTACGATTCGTTCATTTACTCCGGTTGAACGAATATCGTATGATATGACACTACCGTCAAAAAGCTCCAGTGCTTCGGACAGTTGATTGTCAAAGTCGGATTCTGAAGATACCGTTTCGCAAAACAAATCTTTCAAACCTTCAGAGTCATTGCTGCTTAAGTAATCTAAAATTTGTTTGCATTGATTTTTTGTTTCTGAGTTAATATCTATTCGTTCAATTTTACAACCCGAGCAGAATAACAGAACACTACTC
>CAKRPI010000223.1 GCA_934376945.1 uncultured Lachnospiraceae bacterium
TGTGCGTGATATTATTGCAGAGCCGCTTGTGACGTATAAGGTTTGTGAGAATAAAGAGGCATTGACAAAACGGGTGTTGGAACTGATGGATGCAGTCGGTGTGCCGCGTGATTTCCTCTACCGTTATCCACATCAGTTTTCCGGCGGACAGCGCCAGAGGATCGGAATCGCAAGAGCCATTGCACTGCATCCATCGCTTGTCATCTGCGATGAGCCGGTATCCGCGCTGGACGTATCAGTACAGAGCCAGGTGCTCAACCTGCTTAAAGACATTCAGGCACAGTACGGCCTTACTTATCTGTTTATCAGCCACGACCTGTCTGTCGTCCGTTTTATTTCAAACCGCGTGTGTGTCATGTTCCTCGGTAAGATCTGTGAGATCGGTGATTCTGCACTGATCTATGAAAAGCCGCTGCATCCATACACAAAATTTCTGATGAATGCGATCCCGGTTGCGGATCCGCATTTAAGAGAAGAAGAAAAGACACTGCTTGAGGGTGAGATTCCAAGCCCGATCAACCCGCCGAAGGGCTGCCGTTTCCACACCAGATGTCCGTATGCGACCGAGAAGTGCAGGACGGAGGAGCCGGCGCTGCGGGAGGTGGAGGGACGGCGCGTAGCGTGTCACCTCGTCTGAAATTGCCACCTGGTTACAATTGTTACTTGATTACTGTTTCTGAGCCAATCTTCAAAATGCAATTATTTACATCTGTTTTATGAATTTTTATCTGGCTCTGAACAGCAACGTTACCTACAGCCCACGACAAAATTTGCCGTGGGCTGTCTTGACATTTGGCATATGTTGATTTTATCATAGGGGTAATGGTTCAGAGTAAACAAGTAACGAAGCGGATTGTGAATATCCGCTTTGCCCATGCTTTTGAACAGACCAAAACACGACCACAAGAGAGGAGCGCATACATATGGCACGTATTACCTGCAACTTTTATTCTTACTCAGTCGGTTATCCGATCGACATTCAGATCATCCTGCCGAGCCTCAGCCCGTGCGATGGAGATGTGATGCCGGAGCTGACGCATAAAATCACAGAAAAATATCCGGTAATTTATTTCCTGCACGGACATGGAAATGATTACCTTTGCTGGAGCCGTTTTACTTCCGTCGAGCGTTATGTGGAGGAGCGGCGCATCGCAGCCGTCTTCTGTTCCGTCGGAAACAAGGCGTACATGAACGCCGAGTACGGCGAGAACTGGTTTGATCTCGTAGAGAAAGAACTGCCGGAATTTGTTGAGACGAATTTCCCGATTTCTGATAAGAAAGAGGACCGCTACGTTGCCGGTCTGTCGATGGGCGGTTACGGCGCACTTGTGCACGGGCTGAAGCATCCGGAGCGTTTCGCGGCAATCGGCGCATTTTCACCGGCGGTTGTCATGCCGCAGATGGCAGAGGAGAACAGCGGAATTGCATTGGGACATACATTTCCGCCGATGATGAAGGCAGAGAATCTCGTAGACGATCTTCTTGCAACAAAGGCAGAGCTTCCAAAGATTTTTCTGTGCATCGGACACAACGATTTCCTCTATGAATCAGTAGAAGCCTTCCATCAGAAGCTGGTAAAGGATGGAGTGGAGCACCGCTACGACAGTGTGCCTGGCTATAAGCATGAGTGGGCATTCTGGGACCTTGAGCTTCCGATGTTCCTTGACTGGATTCCGAGAAATGATGCATATGCGAAAATGGACAGGCGCATGATGTAAACATGTGAATAGGAAACATGCAGACATGAAAGCACGAAATATACAAACATGAAACATGTGAGCCTATAAAAGTGAGAAAACCCCGGTGTGACAAAAGTCACACCGGGGTTTTTGGAAGAAACAGTTATCAGATACTGAAATTTTGATTGGCTCTGAACAGTTATGAATTTTACATCATTCCGTCTTTAATAATCTGATGATCACGCAGCAGCTTCTCGATCACGGTGCCCTGGATGACGTGCAGAACCGGTTTCTTCAGTGCATTAAGCGGACCAGGCAGCTGAATCTCAAGCGGAGATTTGCCGTCCATCAGTTTGACACTGGAATCAAGCAGCTCGCGGATATCGTAAACACTTCCCCATACTTCTGGTACACCACGGTCAACACCGAGCAGTCCGTAAACGGCCTCCATGGCGGTTCGAACGGAATATTCTGTAGTGAAGACGGT
>CAKRPI010000224.1 GCA_934376945.1 uncultured Lachnospiraceae bacterium
TAAAGAGCGGATCGACACTGGAAAAGGATTGCGCCAGAGACCGTATATCCTGCGGGAAGAGGCGGCAGATCTGATGGAGGTTTATCCTTTAAGCGTTTAAATATTCATATAGCATTATAAATTTAGAAAACAAACGGAGGAATAAAGACATGAGAAAAATGATGGGCTTAGTTTTAGCAGGAGCTGCTGCATTTGCGCTGACTGCCTGCAGCGGAAACAATGCCAGTCAGAGTACAGAAGCGGCTGCGACAACAGTTCCTGGGACGCAGACAGAAGCGGCAGCTGAGACGGAGAGCGGAAGCTATACAGTCACAGATGTGCGCGGAAAGGAGGTCGAATTTGATGTGGTTCCGGAGCGTGTTGCCACAGTCGGCAAGCCGTTCCCGTCCATCTACTATGCGATCGAGGGCGCAACGGACAATATCGTCGGCTGCAACCCATCTTCCATCACAGCGTACAATGAAAGCGTGCTGAAGGACATGTACCCGCAGCTGGAAAATGCAGAGACAGACTGGTGCACAAAGGATTCCACCGTAAATGTTGAGGAACTCCTGAAACTGCGCCCAGATGTTGTATTCATCTATTCGACGAATGACAAGGAAATCGAGAAGATGGAAAACGCGGGACTTAAAGTTGTGGCACTTCGAAGCGCAGAATTGGACAGTGTAAAAGAAAATCTTCAGATCATTGCAGCTGTTTGCCAGAAAGAAGAGCGCGGAGAGCAGCTGGTGCAGTATATTGACGAGGGAATCGAGGAGGTTACCTCATGCCTTGCTGATGTGTCAGAAGAGGACAAACCGACAGTCGTTGAGCTTTACAGTGATATGAATGTGTCCGTAAAACAGTATGACCACTGGATGATCCCGAGCGGAGCGAAAAATCCGGCGGAAGATCTGACGGGAAAAATGGCAGAGGTGGATATGGAGCAGATGCTTTTATGGAATCCGGATATCATCTATATTGGAAACCATTCAGATCTGATGCCATCGGATCTTTTGGAAAACAAACAGACCGGAAGAGACTGGTCCGTTATCAATGCAGTGAAGAATCATCAGGTCTATAAAATCCCGATCGGCGCTTACCGTTGGGATCCGGCAGGTGTGGAGACACCGCTCATGGTCAAGTGGGCTGCAAAGATCCAGTACCCGGATATTTTCGCTGATATGGACATGAAAGAGGAAGTGAAGGAATTCTTCGAGCTTGTTTATCAGTACGAGTTGACAGATGAACAGGTCTCTGAAATCCTGGACAACAGACAGGAATAATACATGAGGAATCTTAAGAAAAAGGAGAAATAAAAATGGAAAAGATTACAGTGCTTGAAAAGGGACAGAAACTTGAATTCAGCTTTGAGGACCTGTTAAAGTATCACGGAGTAGGATATCCGGGCGGTGTAGCACACGCGTTTCAGGTCATGCAGAGAGCGTTTCCGCTGCTTGATGACGGAAAACTTCTGGAGCGCAGGGAGATCGAGCTCGTCACCGCATTTCCGGGTCCTGGAGGACGGGATGCTTTCGAGATGGTGACCCGCTGCGTTACTGACGGACGGATCCATGTGGACAAAGATCTGCCGGAGGCAGCAGGCATTCTGGAAAGCCCCCATGGAAGATATTATTTCCGGTTCAGCTACAGAGGAAAGACGGTGGTTGTCACCATTCGCCCGGGCTTTGTACGTCAGGATTTTATTGAGATGGCAAGAAAAGCAAACCGCACCGGGGAAGAAGAGGTGCTCCTGGCACAGATGAAGCGGGATATGGCAAAACGTCTTCTTGATGCAAAGCCGGAAGAGGTTTATGACGCAGTGATCTTATAGGAAGCAAAGGCTGGCTGCCGGTGGAAAACTCCGCCTGCGGTCGGCCTTAACCTGTTTTACGGGAAGATAATGGGGAAAAAGCAGAACGGCGTGAGAACAATTGTGGATAATTCATTGAAATCACGAAAAATCAAGGAAAATACACTTGCATTAGCGGTATGTATATGCTATAATTATGAAGCTGTTCTGGCGGAACAGGACATATGGCTGAAAACGCCGTATTATATTATTAACGTAACGTGACTGTCAGTCATGTACCAAAAATTTTAAAGAGGTGAAAATCATGAAACAGGGAATCCACCCAAATTACTATCAGGCCAAGGTCGTTTGTAACTGCGGTAATG
>CAKRPI010000225.1 GCA_934376945.1 uncultured Lachnospiraceae bacterium
ACGCACGTTCGAAATATAAACCTCTAATAACAGCCTTTGCGTGTCATGAAACGCAGTCCGCAAAGGAGTTTGAATAATAAACAGGGAGCCGGGAAGTCGCATAAACAGCGGACTTTCCGGCTCTTAGTGTGTAGCGTGATACCTTTTTGATACCTAAAATTAGGTTTGACTTCCTTTTCCGAAAATGTATCCGAGAGAAAGAGTGACTACTGGAATTATCAAATTAATTAATTCCATGTTAATATTGCTATTGATGTAATATGAGTGAAACATATCTATAATAATTATCAATAGCAGTAGGCCACATATTATAAGGGCTATGTGCATAGCTGCGTTTGAAGAGTTGGTCCCGAGAAATTTTCCCATAGTACCACCATCCTTTTCTTTATCAGTATGCACGGTGTCAATAATTCTATTCTGAATATTTGTGTCTAAATTTAAAAAATTATCAGAAGACAATATAGTGGATATGGAATCGTGGTCGTTTATTTTTTGATTGAGTCCGTCAGCCATTATATCCACCTACCTTTCTTGATAAAAACAATAATCTATTTTTCTTATAGAGTTTTCGCCTAAGGCATAGACCCAAAAATGTAGAAATATTTTTTTGTTTTGATATGTAGCTAGTTCAATAGGTCTATTAGTTCCAGTTCCTAAAGCATTATCAAAATTTTTACAGGATAAACTAATTGTATTAGTTTCAGTATCAACTGATTGCATAAGTTCACGTTCTCCACCATCGCCTTTCTTGAATAGAATTTGTACAGTAAAGTAAAATGATTGATCTAAGACTAATTTAAGTTGTAAAGTGGCTTGATTATCAAAAGTCATAGCTGTACCAGAATCAAGGATTAAATAGTTTGATGAAGATTTTTCAATTTTCATGTTTGAATCACTCCTTTATTTGTGTTTACGCCAATTATAGCTACATTTTTTATCGTCTTTTCCATTATAATCAACTTTACTACTTGTAGCAGGCCAGTTGATTTTCCATTCAAAGTATTCGTCCTCTGAAATCTCTCCGCTTTTTAGCTGTTCTTTCCGTAAGCACCATTCACGCAGAAATTCATTTACAAGACCATAATCAATCCACATACCGACAGGGGCATGAGCAGGCCATTCGTCACTATCATTATAGCAAATAGACTTATCATCAGAAGCGTTGCATTTGCCGGGATTGCGGACAAGCTGGAACAAATGAAAGGTATTGCGGTTGTCCTCGTCAAGCCAGAAAAAAGTCTGCATAATGTCCTCGGCACAGCCGGGAGCTTCGGTAATGAAATTGATATAATTGACATTCAAAATCTTGGCAATTTCCATGAGAGTATCTTTTTTGGGAACACGATAGCCGGATTCATATTGTGCCACACGAACATCAGCATTGCGTTCCTCATATCCTAGTTTCAAGCCTAATTCCCGTTGTGTCAATCCCCGAAATGTGCGGATTCTCTTAATTCGTTCTCCCAGTATCATAATCCTGCGTCCTTTCTGAAAATTATATAGATAGCAATAAACATACAGCGTGGCAGACTGCCATAATAAACGGTCCAACTGTACGCATTTTACTTTTTATAACAATACCGATAATACAGTCAACTATCTGTACTATCATCATTGCCATTGTAGCAACGAATAAAATAGTGGGTGCATTTCTGCATACAGGAATGACTGCGGCACGCGTTAAAGCTAGGCTTCTGGCGAACATATACAGAGCGTTTGTCTGGCTGTTTCCTTTTTCTTTTATAACAGCCTCTATTGAGAAGCAAACGCCCAGAGCCGCACTGATTAGCGTTGTGTATGCGTTTATATAGTATATCAATGTCTGTTCTCCTGCCATAGCATAATCCATTCTTCTTTATTTTCCCGTATAATATCAAAACCGATTTTTTGATACATTTCAGCCGCATAATTAGCCTTTTGAACGGAAAGTGAAACACTTTTATAACCATGTGTTTTCAACAAAGACAGCATTTCTTTCATCATATCGGTTCCTATCCCCTGTCCTCGGTATTCTTTGTATAGAGAAATTGCAAGAGAGGGAGTTTCATCATCAATATGTCCGTAATCGTGTATAATGCGTACCCAGACAGCACCAACGATTTTTTGTTCAACTTCTGC
>CAKRPI010000226.1 GCA_934376945.1 uncultured Lachnospiraceae bacterium
TATGACTGTCATCGAATTTCGATGGAGGGCTATCTTAAAAGAAGATTCTTTGGGACTGCCTGCGGCGGTTCTTTTTTTGTGAGAATACCTATTTAAAACAGGAGGTTAAAACTATGTCAGTATTTAAAGGAGCAGGCGTTGCAATTGTAACGCCAATGTATGAAGATGAAACCGTCAATTATGATAAGCTGGGAGAAATCCTTGATGAGCAGGTAGCACGCGGCACCGATGCGATCATCATTTGCGGCACGACCGGAGAGGCATCCACACTTTCCCATGAAGAGCATCTGGACGTGATCCGCTACGCAGTAAAGAAAGTAAATCATAGGATTCCGGTTGTTGCAGGCACCGGTTCCAACTGCACCGAGACAGCAATCTATCTGTCCCAGGAAGCAGAAAAGGCAGGCGCGGATGCACTCCTCGTTGTGACTCCGTATTACAATAAGGCGACGCAGAACGGACTGAAGCTTCATTTTTCGAAAATTGCAGAGTCTGTAAATCTGCCGATCATTCTTTATAATGTACCGAGCCGTACCGGATGCAACCTGCAGCCGGAGACAATTGCATGGCTTGTGGAGCATGTAGAGAACATCGTCGGAGTAAAAGAGGCATCCGGCAGCATTTCACAGGTTGCAAAGCTGATGAGCCTGACCAAAGGAAAGATCGAGCTGTATTCCGGAAACGATGATCAGATCGTACCGATTCTCTCACTTGGCGGAAGTGGTGTTATTTCAGTACTGTCTAATGTAGCACCGGAGAAGACACATGAGATTGTTGCTTCCTATCTGGAAGGCGATATCAAGAGAAGCTGTCAGCTTCAGCTTGAAGCTATTGAGCTGATCGATGCGCTGTTTTGTGAGGTCAATCCGATTCCGGTCAAGACGGCGCTGAATCTGCTCGGTAAAGAAGTCGGACCGCTGCGTGCACCGATGTCACCGATGGAGGATGCACATGTGGAGCAGCTGAAAAAGGCAATGCGTAATTATGGGCTTGAGGTAAAATAAGCGGAGGAGACAGAAATGGTAAAGATTATACTTTGTGGCTGCGGCGGTCATATGGGACGCGTAGTGACGGATATCGCAGCGGCAGATCAGGATACAGAAATTGTGGCAGGAATTGATCTCGCAGGAGGACAGGGACAGGATTATCCGGTATTTACGGATATCGCAGCGTGCGATGTAACAGCCGATGCACTGATTGATTTTTCCTCACCGAAGGCTTTGGATGGAATTCTGGACTATTGCATGAAGAATAACGTGCCGGCAATCCTGTGCACGACAGGCTACACGCAGGAGCAGATGGATCAGATCCACGAGGCAGGCAAAAAAGTGGCAATGATGAAATCAGCAAATATGTCACTTGGCGTAAATATGCTTCTGAAGCTGCTGAAAACGGCGGCAAAGACGCTGGCTCCGGCAGGATTTGATATGGAAATTGTAGAAAAGCATCACAACCTGAAGGTCGATGCACCGAGCGGAACAGCACTTGCAATGGCAGACAGCATAAATGAGGCGCTTGGCAATTCCTACCATTATAAATACGACCGCAGCCAGGAACGTGTGCGCAGGGATCCACATGAGATTGGTATCAGCGCAGTCCGTGGTGGAAATATTGTCGGAGAGCACGAGGTGATTTTTGCCGGTCTTGATGAGATTGTAGAATTTAAGCATACCGCTTATTCAAAAGGCGTATTTGCGAAGGGCGCAGTGCAGGCTGCAAAATTTATGGCAGGAAAACCGGCTGGATTTTACGATATGGGAGATGTGATCGGAGAAATCTGATCCAAAAATATTTCTGTGATTGCTTTTTTGCTTTGACAAGACAGAGTAAGTAGAGTAAAATGCAGAGAAAGCATTATACAGTATGAAAAATCGGAGGAATCTCAAAATGAAGAAGGTAGTAAAGTTTGGCGGAAGTTCCCTTGCGAGTGCAGAGCAGTTCCGTAAGGTAGGCGAAATCATTCATGCAGAGAAAGAAAGACGTTACGTGGTACCGTCTGCACCGGGAAAACGGTATTCGGGAGATACTAAAGTAACCGACATGCTTTATGACTGCTATAATTCCGCATCCGCAAACGGAGATATTTCCGGAAAGATCAAAGCGAT
>CAKRPI010000227.1 GCA_934376945.1 uncultured Lachnospiraceae bacterium
CCCAACAATTTCTTCACTGCCAGTTACGTCCAAGATGTCATCCTGCATTTGAAATTCTAAACCTAATACAAGTCCGATTTTTCTAAAGCTGTCTACATCATCAAATTTATTTGCCAAAATACAACCACATACTAAAGGTAAAGTTAATAATTTACTTGTTTTATAATGATCGATTTCTTGTAATAAGGCAAATGTAGGATTTTTATCGCTTTCAGCAGCCAAATCCAATGTTTGCCCATAAATCATTCCATCAATTCCAGCATACCAAGAAAGGGCTTTAACTAAAGCTACCTTTTGTTCAGGACTACATTCAGAATCTAGAACAACCTCAAAAGCCTTTGTTAATAGTCCATCCCCTGCAAGAATAGCTGTGGCTTCATCATAGGCTTTATGACAACTTGGCTTACCACGACGTAGATCATCATTATCCATAGCTGGCAAATCATCGTGTACCAATGAATATGTATGAATCATTTCAATGGCACAGGCACAAGGATATCCAACTCTTTTGTCGATATTATACCCTTCTAAAACCGCAAACAACAACATTGGACGAACACGCTTTCCACCGTTCATCAAAGAATAGGCCATTGCTTCTTTGGTCTTACTGTCATCATTTTCTTGAACACGCATCAATAAATAATCTTCAAATTCACGATTCATCAACATTTTGATTTACCTCCACCAATTGGTCCATTTTTGCTTCAAATTTCTTTAATTGCTTTTCACATTGCGTACTTAATTTTAAACCCCCTTCAAATAAACTCATAGCCTCTTCTAGCTCAAGTTCATTATTATTCAGTAAAGCGACAATCTCATCTAAGCGAGACATAGCTTCTTGAAACTTTAATTGTTTAGCAGCCATCCTATTCCTCCTTTTTATCTTTTACATAAGATAAAATTATTCCATCCTGAAGACGCGTTTGAATTATGTCTTCTTTTTGTACATCCTGAATGGATTTAATCACTCCATTTTCATTTGAAGTAATACTATAACCTCTTGATAGTATTTTTAAAGGTGAATAAGCATCCAATAAAGCACAGTTTTTTTGTAAAAGATTTTGATTATGTACTAAAACAGAATGCATACCGCCCTCAATCTTTTCAGGATATATCATCAAGTGTTTCTTGTTGTTTTCAAATATATGTTTCATGCTAGAAATCAGATTCATTCGATAATTTTGAATCACATCCAGCTTCTGATGCTGTAAACTAAGAGCATGTTCTAGTTGTGTGCAATATGCATCTAACTTTAATTGTTTATCCACGATAAAAGATTTGGGATCCTTTAAATAGGGATGATTTTTATATATGTTGAATTGGGATACATATGTATTGAAGATATGCTTCATTTCATTAATTAACAACGTTTGATTCTTTAAAATCTTTTGTGATACCTCATATTGATCTAGACTTACCCATTGAGCAGCAGCGGTGGGTGTAACACTTCGATGATCACATACAAGATCACATAGAGTCGTATCCACTTCATGACCTACACCGCTGACAATATAAGTATTTAAATCATAGATTGTTTTTACAAGTTCTACGTCATTGAAACAAAATAAATCTTCAAAACTGCCTCCACCACGTACAATCAACAAAGCACCATGATGCTTTTTGTCCGCTTTCAACAAAGATTGAATCATACTTTTTGGTGCTGAATTTCCTTGTACTAAACTAGGATATAAATGCACTTTCATCATAGGCCAGCGCCTTTGAATCGTTGATAGAACATCTTGTAAAGCCGCAGCAGAAGCACCTGTTATAATTCCAATATTTTCAATATAATCTGGCTTTGTTTTTTTATGCCCTACGTCAAAATATCCAGCCTTTAAAAGGTCTTGTTTGCGCTTTTCAAATTCAAGATACAAATCACCTAGACCGTCCTGTCTCATTTGACGAATCACAAGCTGTAGGCTGCCTCTTTGTTCATAAACATTGATACTTCCTGAAACTAAAACACGCATACCTTCTTGAACGTTAAAATTCAATCTAGATACATAGCTTGAAAACATAACACAACTCATTTCACCACTTTTATCTTTTAATGAAAAATAGTAG
>CAKRPI010000228.1 GCA_934376945.1 uncultured Lachnospiraceae bacterium
ATCATGTATCATCAAACACGCGTGGCTTATGTTAAGAAAAAGGATCGCACACGCGCTGTTGTGATTGGTACGCGTAATATAGATGATTTAATCAAGAAAGAACGTATGCAGGAGGCTAAATTAAAAGAGGCGTATGTGCTTGCTGAACAGGCGAACAAGGCGAAAACGGAATTCTTAAATAATATGTCGCATGATATTCGTACTCCTATGAATGTGATTCTTGGCTACAATCAGTTGATGAAGGAAAAGTTAACGGATCCTGTATTGATCGATTATCAGTATAAGATTGAACAGTCAGGTAAATTATTATTGTCAATTATTAATGACGTATTGGATATGGCTCGAATTGAGAGTGGAAAAGTGGAAGTGGTTGAAAAAGAAGAAAGAATTCAAGATGTAATTGAAGAATTAAAGAGTGTATTTAGTTCGAGTGCTAAGGAAAAGAATATTGATTTTAAAACAAGTATAAATGTGGAACATGAACTGGTTTTGTGCGATGGTATAAAAATTCGGGAGATCATGATGAATCTTATTGGCAATGCATTTAAATATACACCTGCTCATGGAAGTATCTCTATATGTGTGAATGAACTTAAAAGCCATAAAGAGGGGTATTGCCGAATAAAAACGGATGTGATCGATACGGGTGTTGGTATGAGTGAAGCTTATCTTCCAAATATATTTGATTCTTTTACACGTGAATACAATACGACCGTTGGAAAAATATATGGTACAGGTCTAGGCATGGCGATTGTGAAGAAATTAGTGGATATGATGGATGGAGAAATCTATGTCGAGAGTGAATTAGGAAGGGGAAGTTGTTTTACTCTTATTCTAGAACATAAGGTTGTGGATGCAACAAAAGTTTTAAAGGTTTCAAAAGAAAATGAAATTAATGCAGATAGGATACTAAGTAATAAGCATGTGCTTTTGGCAGAAGATAATGATTTGAATGCCCAAATTGCGATGGCTATTTTAGAAATGAATGGAATTGAAGCGGATCGTGTAGAAGATGGTAGGCAGTGTGTTGATCAAATTGAAAAGATGCCTGTGAAAACATACGATTTAATTTTAATGGATGTTCAAATGCCAAATATGAATGGGTATGAGGCTACAAAGAGAATTCGAAAGTTGCAAGATGTTGAAAAAGCTAACATTCCTATCTTGGCAATGACGGCCAATGCATTTGAATCTGATAAAAAAATGGCTTTAGCCTCAGGGATGAATGGGCATATTTCAAAGCCAATTGATATTGATAAGGTAAAGTCTGAAATTCTTTCTATTCTAACCAAGCATTAAAAAAATGAAGTGTCTACGGACACTTTTTTCTATACACGAATTTCTGGCTGTGCTATTATAAAAACGTAAAAGTCAGATGGTTTTATATTTTGTGGAGGACGAAGTATAAAAGTTTCGATATGAAGGAGTGATGTTGAATGCGAATTTTTGACTATATCGATACGATTGAAAAACCAACTGTAAAGGACATACGTGTGATTTATAAGGCGATCAACGTGAAATATGATGAACTCATAGATATGGCGGTTGAACCGAATAGTAAGAATTATAAAAAGTGGATGCAGATGCTGGATTGTTTGAAAGAGGCTGAGAATATTATATTGGATTGTATCAGTAATGATAGTGTTTCAGAAATGGCATGGATGCAATTAAAGTGCAGTATCTATCATTTTCAAATTAAATATGGCGGCTTAAAATATATAAATGTTGAGGAAAATAAGTAGGACAGAAAATTAATTTCTGTCCCGTTTTTTTAGTTCAATTTTTTTTGTACAATCTTTTTAACTACCGGATATGCGACAAGTGCAATCACGATTCCGGCTAGTCCTTGAACGACATTGGCTGGAATTTCACTAGCAGCTACGATCCAGCTTCCTTTTAACATATATTTGGCAATGAAATAACCAAATACCATAATGACAGAACCTAATACATAGCTTGTGATTTGTTTTGACTTAGAGTAATTTTTCATAAGTAGAGATACAACGATGGCTTCTAATCCTTTGATGACTAAAGTAAAGAAAAAGTAGTGTCCGTATCCT
>CAKRPI010000229.1 GCA_934376945.1 uncultured Lachnospiraceae bacterium
AATTTTATCCGGCTCTGAACAATTGCAAAAAGGGCGTTCTATCCCCATCATAAATACGAAAGAACGCCCTTGTCCACCTGATATGATAACAGGATAGGGGCAGATTTGTCAATATTTTATCTTTGGTTTGTCTTTTGTTTTTTCAGGAGCGCTTTTCGTCTGCTCTGCTGCGCAGACAGCCCCCGGTTCCGTCTCCGATTGTTCACATGTCTGGCGACAGGTGTGTGCTCCAGGCGGATACAATCCGCCAGGAGCATACAGCTGTTAGCACAGACTAAGTAAACAATGGAGACGGAACCGGGGGCTATCGTCCCATTTATTGGATTTACTTCTTTCTCTCCTTTACGAGTGCAAATACGCTTTGCAGTACAATGAAGAAGCACAGCAGAACCGCGGTCACAATATTCGACCACGAACTGATCAGCTTTCCGTTCGTCTTTACAAGCGTCGAAATCGTACCGTTGATCAGCACACCGAACAGCGATCCGATCACGTTTCCAACACCGCCTGTCAGCAGCGTACCACCGATGACCGCGGAAGAAATCGCATCCATCTCAAGTCCGGTTGCCTGCGTTGTCGTACCTGCCATGGTATTTAAGCAGTAGCAGATACCGCCGATCGAGGTCAGGAAGCTGGAGAGAATGTACGCTTTCATTTTTGTCTTCTTCACATCCAGTCCCATCAGCGTTGCGGACTGCTGGTTGCCGCCGACCGCATAAAGACTGCGGCCGAATCTGGTGTATTTGAGCATCAGATAGATCGCAAGCACCACAATGAGTGCCACCACAACGGTCACACGCAGGTATGGATACTGCATGATTCCTTTTTTGTTTATGTATCCGCCAAACGGAAGTGAAATTTTAAAGCTGGAAAGCATCGTAAAAATCTTATCGGAAACGATGCTTACCTGCTCCTTACAGATCACTGCCGTCATGCCTCTTGCAAAGAACATGCCCGCCATTGTCACAATGAACGGCTGAATGTCCAGATATGCAATACAGAATCCCTGCATAATGCCAAAAACAATACCGATCGCAAGAATCAAAAACATCAGTACCGGACTCGACCAGCCCCACTGCTCAATTCCGACTGCGAGGATCATGCAGTCCATTGCGATCAGAGAACCAACGGAAATATCGATGCCTCCGGTCAGCATAACACATGTCATACCGGCTGTCACACAGATCAGTCCTGCATTATTGATCAGAATATTCAAAAAGGTCTGCAGACGTGTAAAGCCCTTGTCTGCATATACCGCGCATCCGGCTGCGTACATGACAAAAAACAGAACAATTGTAATCAGAAGCAGCAGGTTATTGCTGTTGATTTTTTTCTTTTTCATGCCCGTGCCGCCTCCTTTCCGGATTTTTTCGTCAGCTTTTTAAAGAATGCCTTTGCAGGCTCTGCCTGAATCACTACAATAATGATAACAACGATTGCCTTAAATACCGGAGCCTGTGCAGAGGAAACACCAAGCGCATACAGTGTAGTGGTGATCGCCTGAATCGTATAAGCGCCGATAATGGAGCCTGCCAAAGAGAACTTACCTCCGCCAAGGCTGTTGCCGCCAAGTGCTACCGAAAGAATTGCATCCAGCTCCATGTTCAGTCCGATGTTGTTCGTATCGGCAGAATAGATTCTCGAGGTTGCCACCATACCTGCAAGTCCTGCACACAGACCGCAGATTGCATAGCACATCAGAATAATTTTCGCAGAATTAAAGCCGGCAATCCGGGACGCTCTCTTATTGATGCCGACACTTTGAATATAAGTGCCAAGTGCGGTAAAGTGAAGGATCACTGCTGCAATCGCCACACAGACCGCCGCCACAATGATTGGGGTCGGAATGATACTGCAATAGCCGCCAAGCTTCTGGAAGGACGGTACACGTACGTATACAATCTGACTGTTGCAAAGAAGCAGTCCGATCGCACGGCCCGCCGACCATAGGATCAGCGTCGCGACCATCGGCTGAATATTCA
>CAKRPI010000230.1 GCA_934376945.1 uncultured Lachnospiraceae bacterium
TTTCTATCTGCTATACGTCGAGCAGCGCATCCTGAGCATGCTCATGGATAAATTCCTTGCGCGGCGGTACCTCCGTACCCATGAGCATCCGCGTCACATTCGATGCAAGACGCGCATCCTCAATTTCTACCCGCTGCATCATCCGTGTCTCCGGATTCAGTGTCGTCTCCCAGAGCTGCTCCGCATCCATCTCACCAAGACCTTTATAGCGCTGCAGCGTAAACGGTGCTTTATGTGTCTTCCGGTACTTTTCCAACGCCTTGTCATCGTACAGGTACTGCTCCTGTCCGCGTGACGGAATCACCTTGTAAAGCGGCGGCATCGCAATATATACATGTCCCTCATAAATCAGCTCCGGCATAAAGCGGTAAAACAGCGTTAATAGCAGCGTGCTGATATGCGCGCCATCCACGTCGGCATCGGCCATAATGATAATCTTGTCATACCGCAGTTTTGTAATATCAAAATCATTTCCATAGCCTTCTGAAAATCCACAACCGAACGCATTGATCATCGTCTTGATTTCCGCATTTGCAAGTACCTTGTCAATGCTGGCTTTTTCCACATTCAGGATCTTTCCGCGGATTGGAAGGATTGCCTGATAATTTCGGTCTCTGGCTGTCTTGGCCGAACCGCCAGCGGAATCTCCCTCCACGATAAAAATCTCACAAACAGATGGATCTCTGCTCTCACAGTTTGCCAGTTTTCCGTTGCTGTCAAATGAATACTTCTGCTTTGTGAGCAGGTTTGTCTTCGCACGCTCCTCTGATTTGCGGATCTTGGCCGATTTTTCTGCACAGGCAAGAATACTCTTTAATGCCTCCAGATTTTTATCAAAGTATCGGACAATCTCCTCACCAGTCACCTTTCCAACCGCACGTGCCGCATCCTGATTATCCAGCTTTGTCTTCGTCTGTCCTTCAAAGCGCGGATCCGGATGCTTGATCGAGACAACAGCAGTCATTCCATTTCGAATATCTGCACCGGTAAAGTTTGCGTCCTTATCCTTTAATACCCCGATCTGACGCGCATACGTATTCATTACCGTTGTAAAAGTTGTTTTAAATCCGGTCAGATGTGTACCGCCTTCTGCATTATAGATATTGTTGCAGAATCCAAGCACATTTTCATGGAATTCATTGACGTACTGAAATGCTGCTTCCACCTGAATTCCGTCTGCCTCCCCTTTAAAATAAACGGGCTCACAGACAGGTTCTTCTTCCTGGTTCAGTTCCCGGACAAATCCTGTAATTCCATCCGGCTCTGAATACGTAATCTGCTCTGTCTCCTCCCCGCGACGATCCTCAAAATAAATGGTCAGTTCTGGATTCAAATATGCAGTCTCATGCAGCCGTGATTTCAGCTCGGTTGCAGAAAACCGCGTCTTTTCAAAAATTTCCGGATCCGGAAGGAACTGGATTCTGGTTCCCGTCTTTTTTGTTCTGCCGATCACAGGAAGCAGACCGTTTTCCAGCTCAAGTACAGGAATTCCCCGCTCATAGCGGTCATGATGAACCTTCCCCTCTCGCATAACCTGCACATCCAGCCAGGTAGAGAGTGCATTCACAACGGAAGACCCCACTCCGTGCAGACCGCCGCTTGTCTTATAGGCAGTATCATCAAATTTTCCGCCTGCATGCAGCGTCGTAAACACGAGTCGTTCTGCAGACATCCCTTTTTCATGCATACCAACCGGGATACCGCGTCCGTCATCCTCAATTGTTGCGGAGCCGTCCTTTTCCAGATAGACCTCTATTTTCTTACAGTAACCCGCCAGGTGCTCATCCACGGCATTGTCCACAATCTCATAGATCAGATGATTCAGTCCTTTTCTTGAAACACTTCCAATGTACATTCCGGGACGCTTGCGGACCGCCTCCAGTCCTTCCAGTACGGAAATACTGCTTGCGTCGTATGTGTTGCTTTTTGCCATTTTCCAATTCCTTCCTT
>CAKRPI010000231.1 GCA_934376945.1 uncultured Lachnospiraceae bacterium
CATCTTAATCCAGCCCATCAGAGTGTGAAATCCTGCGTCAGATATCTTTGCCGTGCGTCAGCACGCCTGCAGATATTTTCCTTGTATTTCGCACTCTGCTGAACTGCCTTAAATGCATTATTTACGAGGATCGCTATAGAAACGGTATTGTTTTCTACATGGAATGTACTCTCGGAATCTTCTCACAGACTCAAGCACAAAAAGATTTCGAGAGACTATAAAAAAGGGGGATATCATGCAGGAGAATTGTGAACAGAAAGAAACAGACAGAACAATACAGAGACGCTCATCAGGAAACGGAGGAACAAAACAGCAGACGATCGATATGATCCATGGTCCGCTCACAGGAAAAATTCTGCTGTTTACCTTGCCGATCATGGTATCGAGTATTCTTCAGCTGTTGTTTAATGCGGCGGATATCATTGTCGTGGGACGGTTTGCGGGAAGTAATTCACTGGCGGCAGTTGGATCAAATGGTGCGCTGATCAATCTGATTGTCAACCTTTTGATCGGTCTTTCGGTCGGCTGTGCCGTGGTCGTTGCTTTTTACTACGGGGCCAATGAAATGGGGCAGGTAAAAGAGACAATTCATACATCAATCGCGCTCAGCCTGCTCGGCGGAATTTTCTGCATGGTTGTCGGGATCGTATTCAGCCCTGTGCTGCTGCGTATGATGGGTACACCGGATAATATTATCGGAAAGGCAGAAGTATACCTGCGGATTTACTTTATAGGACTTCCGGCGATGTCTGTTTATAATTTTGGCAGTGCAATCCTGCGTTCACTTGGTGATACGAAGCATCCGCTTTATTACCTGATCGCAGCAGGTTTGATCAATATTGTATTGAATGTAGTATTTGTAGCCGGACTGCGGATGGATGTGGCAGGAGTGGCGATTGCAACGGTGATCTCGGAGGTGGTATCGGCATTTCTGACACTGCGTTTTCTGATGCAGATGGAAAAGGAATTGCGTCTGGAATGGAAGCTTGTACGGGTTTCTAAGTCTAAGTTGATCCGGATCGCCAGAATCGGTATTCCATCCGGTATTCAGTCGGCACTGTTTTCTTTTTCAAATGTGCTGCTCCAGTCCTCTATCAACAGCTTTGGAGAGCTTGCCGTAGCAGGAAATTCAGCTGCGGCCAATATTGAAGGCTTTATTTATGTGGCAATGAATTCTTTTTATCAGTCGGCGCAGACTTTTACGAGTCAGAATGTCGGTGCAAGGGAATACGGCAGAATCAACAAAGTGCTTTTAAACTGTATTGTTATGGTGACGATCACCGGTCTGGTACTTGGAAATGGCGCTTATTTCTTCGGAGAGCAGCTGCTTGGCATTTATCTGCCGGGTAATGAAGAGGCGGTCGCGTATGGCATTGCGCGAATGGGTGTGATAGCAGTGACCTACTGCCTGTGCGGTATTATGGATGTCTTTTCCGGTTCCCTGCGTGGTATGGGAGAGTCGGTATTGCCTATGATTGTTTCCCTGATCGGAGCCTGTCTGCTGCGTGTAATATGGATCTGTACGGTGTTTGCACATTTCCGCTCACTTCAGGTGCTGTACTATTCTTATCCGATCAGCTGGATTCTTACAGAAAGCGTTCATTTTGTGTGTTATCTGTATGTCAGGCGGAGGCTGGTGCGTCGTCATGGCATAGCATGATTTGCCGGAAAATGCAGGGAAAACGCCTGCTGTACAGTGAAAAATACAAAAAAATGGAAAAAAACAGAACAAGACAAATAGACAAAGAAATGGAGTTGTGCTACAAAAAATCCGTATGAGATGTTATAGAGAGTATGCCAACTCTTAATATCAGTCTGCCGGAGCGGTGTTCCCGAATCGTGTCGGCTGATGCAATATAATCCAAGGAGGAATATTCAAATGGCTAGAAAAATGAAGACCATGGATGGTAATCATGCTGCCG
>CAKRPI010000232.1 GCA_934376945.1 uncultured Lachnospiraceae bacterium
AATACAGTTACATATGATGGCCAAATGCATGAAGTAAATGGATTCCAATCATTGACAATTGATGGTTATACAGTATCTGGATTAAATGCGCATGCCCAAGGTACAGATGTAGGTACATATCCTACTGAAATTACGGGTACTGCACATATTGAAAAGGATAATGAAGACGTAACAAATAAGGTTGTTGTGAAAACAACAGCTGGTCAATTAACAATTACTAAGAAATCGATTGTTCCAGATGATTCAAACAGTATCGTAGTGAAGGATCCAAAGAATTCTAAGTACGATGGTGAAAGACATGAAAATGAACCAGTCGTAACGGATACAAAGACTGATAAGACTTTAGTTAAGAATATAGACTATACATTAACTTACAGTGAAGATGTGATCAATGCTGGAACAGTGACTGTAACGATTACAGGTATCGGAAACTATGAAGGTACGGTTGATACTTCTTATGAAATCACTCCGCGTAAAGTTACAATGACAAGTGCGGATGGATCTAAGGTTTATGATGGAACTGCATTAACTAAGAACAAGGTAACTGAAAGTGAAGATGGATTCGTTAAGGATGATGGTGCAATATATAATGTAACTGGAAGTCAGACAGAGACAGGTTCAAGTAAGAATACATTCACTTATACATTGAATGAAAAGGCATTAGAAAAGAACTATGTTATTGAGACAAAAGAAGGAACATTAGAGGTTACTCCATTAACAGATAAGGTAACAGTAACGATTACAGGTAATAAAGATACTGCAGTCTATGATGGAAAAACACATTCAGTTGAAGGCTATAAAGTAACAGATATTTCGAATGCTCTATACAAGAAAGCGGATGTTCAATTCAATGGAACAGCTAAGGCAGAAGGAATTGAAGTCGGCACATATACTATGAAGTTGACTCCAGCTCAGTTTGAAAACAAGAATAGAAACTTTGCGGATGTAGAATTCGTAGTTAAGGATGGAAAATTAGAAATCACACCTAAGTCAATTGATCCAGAAGACGAGAAGACAGGTATTCAGGTAACTAAGCCTAGCGATACAATGTACAATGGCGAAGAACAGAAGAACAAGCCAACAGTAGAAGATACAAAGACAGGTGCAACACTTAAAGAAAATATAGATTACACATTATCTTATACAGCAGCAGTCAACGCAGGTACAGTTGAAGTAACAATTACAGGTATTGGAAACTACACAGGAACAGCGAAGACTTCTTATGAAATCACTAAGCGTAATGTAACATTGACAAGTGCAACTGATTCTAAGGTTTATGACAAGACTCCATTGACAAAGAAAGAAGTAACAGTAACTGGTGATGGATTTGTTAAAGAAGAAGGTGCTACTTACAATGTAACTGGAAGTCAGACTGAAAAAGGTACAAGTAAGAACACATTTACTTATGAATTGAAGTCAAACACAAAAGCTTCTAACTATACTATCGAAGTAGTCTATGGTGATTTAACAGTCACAGCTGAAGATGGAGAAGTTGTAGTCGTAATTACTGGTCATAAGAAATCATTTGAATATGATGGAAATGAAAAGAGTGTTAAGGGATACGATGTATCAATAACTAAGGGTAGTACATATGAAGTATCAGATTTCACATTCAATGGAAATGATGAAGTGAAGGGTACAGAAGCTAATACTTATCCAATGGGATTGAAGGTAAGTGATTTTACAAACAACAATGATAACTACAATAAAGTTAAATTCGTAGTTACAGATGGATCGTTGACAATCACTCCTAAGTCAATCACTCCTGATGGAGCAAATACTCCTGAAGATAAGAAGACTGGCATTGAAGCAACAGATCCAGCAGATTCAATCTATGATGGAAAAGCACATGTAAATCCATTAAAAGTAACAGATACTAAGACTGGTAAGGATCTAGTAGAAAACAAAGATTACACATTG
>CAKRPI010000233.1 GCA_934376945.1 uncultured Lachnospiraceae bacterium
CGCGCTCACGCTCGAGGTCGTTGGAGTCCATGACACGCTCTGCAACTTCCTGATTGGCACGGAATACACCGCTTTGCTTGAGCAGCTCGTCGACCAGCGTTGTTTTACCATGGTCTACGTGCGCTATGATCGCTATGTTTCTGACGTCTTCTCTTTTCATATAGCACTCTCTCTCTACTTATTTATTATAATCGTATCCGTTCAGAGCGGGACTCGAACGGCTACCTATAATCAAAAACTACCCGGTACAGTTTAGCACAATTTTGGCAGATTACAAGTAGAAACAGTAAAAAACGGGATTTTTTACAAATAAGAGTTCTAAAAACAGGGGAGTGAGAATAAACATATCTAATATAAAGCTACCGTCCGGAGCAGTCCGGAAGGGGCTGCGTTTTGCGGATGTCCGCTTTACACTGGGAACAGGACGCAGAAAAATACCAGAAGAAATGCTTCGGTGGGAGAAGGGAGAACAATTGTTATGACTGATAAGATTATTGAAAACAATCAGGTGTCCATCATGGGAAAAATCATTTCCGGTTTTACATTTAGCCATGAGGTGTTTGGAGAAGGATTTTACATGATGGATGTATCCGTACAAAGACTCAGTGATTCATCGGATGTGGTTCCGGTCATGGTTTCTGAGAGGCTGATCGATGTTACGCAGGATTATGAGGGGGAATACATACAGATTTACGGGCAGTTTCGATCCTATAACCGCCACGAGGAGAAAAAAAACCGTCTGGTATTATCGGTATTTGCACGGGAAGTAAATTTTGCGGAGGAAGAGGGAGATAAGGTAAAAAGCAACCAGATCTTTCTGGATGGTTATATCTGCAAGACGCCGGTCTATAGAAGAACGCCGCTTGGAAGAGAAATTTCTGATCTGCTGCTTGCAGTCAACCGTCCGTATGGAAAATCAGATTATATTCCGTGTATTTGCTGGGGGAGAAATGCGAGATTTACGGCAGGCTTTGAAGTGGGAGGACATGTACAGGTATGGGGACGGATCCAGAGCCGGGAGTATGTAAAAAAGCTGAATGAAGAGATGACGGAAAAAAGGATTGCGTACGAGGTGTCAGTCAGCAAGCTGGAGCTGGTTGAATGAGGCGTATTGCATTATTTCGGGAGATGTAGTAGAATAGCGATAGCCAAAGGCATGAAAATACAGAAGTTATGATGAGGTGAATCATGGGCAGACGGTATATACACATTTTCTGCGGCGCAGGAATGGGCAAAACCTCAGCCGCACTCGGCAAGGGTGTCAGAGCGGCCAGCGAAGGAAAAAGTGTGGTTGTGATCCAGTTTCTGAAAGAAAAAAAGACAGAAAATGTAGAGGAGTTTTTTAAACGTCTGGAGCCGGAGATACGGCTGTTCCGTTTCGAAAAATTCCCGGAAGAATATGAGAGCCTGACCGAAAGGGAGCGGGAAGAAGAAAACTTAAATATAAAAAACGGCCTGAATTTTGCAAGAAAGGTTCTGCAGACAGAAGAGTGTGATGTGCTGATCCTTGACGAGATCCTTGGTCTTACGGATCGCGGCATCGTCACCGCAGAGGAACTGAAAAAGCTGATCGATATGGTCGGTGATGAGACGGAGCTGTATCTGACCGGCAACTGCCGCTGTGAGGCACTCTGGCCATATGTAGACGAGGTCACAGAGATGGTGACACCGTTTCGTCAGCAGGACAGCAGGACGGAAAATTTGTGATCAGGATCAGAAAGACTGCCGGAGCACTGCAGATGTCAGCAAAAAGGTTCCGGCAGCTTTTGTGTTTCTTACGGGTTGACAACCGTTTTTGGCAGTGGTATAGTGAAGAAAATCGAATAATAATTAAAAAGCACAATGATAGAGGTTGCGTGGTTCATCAGTAGAAAGCAGGATGCGTTCAGGTGCAGGAGACAGCTTTT
>CAKRPI010000234.1 GCA_934376945.1 uncultured Lachnospiraceae bacterium
TTTACAATATTAGACAGATATAGAAATGTGTCTAGCACTGTAGTGTTGAAAGTGCTAAAAAATGGTGTTAGACTGAAGCCATAAAGGAGATGTTACTATGAAATGGTTTGATTCAGATTATGACTATATTGATGAATTTACTACACAATGGAACGAAAGATATAGAAAGACGAAAAGAATGGGTATAATATTAAGTATAGTATTGATTCTAATTGGGATTTTGTGTTTTGTATTCCCGGAAAAAGTATTTACAACGATTCAAATCATCGCGGCTATCGGCTTGATTGTTTGGGGAACTTGTGAAATATATTCTTATATCACAACTACTTTTTTCTTTAGAGATTCGATGTGGCTTGCTAGTGGTGTTTTGAATATTTTGTTAGGTTGTTTATTATGCACAATGCCAGTTACAATTACTGTAAGTACTTTGACTTTCTTGTTTGCGTTTGTATTCTTAGTAAATGGCATTCAAAAGATTACTTGGGGTTCAAGACTAAGCTTCTTCAGAGTTATCAATACAAATTATTTAAGTTTAACTGGCTGGGTCAATTTGTTGTTAGGCATTATTTTTCTGGTGATGCCATTTCAAAGTGCTTTAGTCATCAATTATGTCATCGCTGCTTATTTGATTGTAGCTGGTATAAGCTTATTAATTGAAATGATTTCGATGAAAAAGATTTAAAAGGGGTTTATATGGAAAATTTTAAGTTTTATGCACCAACAAAAGTATATTTTGGAAAAGATGAAGAAAAAAATGTTGGAAAGGTTCTAAAGGGTTACCACCCTAAGAAAGTGTTGATTCATTATGGAAGGCAAAGTGCAATCAAGTCTGGTCTGTTGGATCGTGTAAAAAAGGCTTTGGATGATGAAAACATTGCATATTGTCTATGTGGTGGTGTTGTTGCCAATCCACTACTTTCAAAAGTGAATGAAGGCATTGAGCTATGTGAAAAAGAAGGCGTAGACTTTATTCTAGCTGTTGGCGGAGGAAGTGTATTAGATTCAAGTAAAGGCATTGCGTATGGTGTTTATAATGAAGGTAATGTCTGGGATTATTATGCAAGAAAGAAAAAGGCAAAAGGGGCATTACCTATGGGATGTATTTTAACACTTGCGGCAACAGGAAGTGAAATGAGTAATTCGAGTGTGATCACAAATGAAGATGGGAATTTAAAAAGGGGCCTGAGCAGTGAATTTGGATATTTTAAGTTCTCTATTTTAAATCCAGAATTGACATATACGGTTTCTCAATATCAAACAATGTGTGGATGTACAGATATCATCATGCATACATTCGAAAGATATTTTACACCTTATAAAACATTGGATTTGGTGGATCGAATGGCTGAAAGCTTAGTTCGTACGGTCATCGAAAATGCAAAAATTCTTATGAAAGATCCTACAAATGAACAGGCTCGAGCTGAAATTATGTGGGCTGGCAGTGTTTCACATAACGATATGACGGGAGATCGATCATTAGGAGATTGGGCTTGTCATCAGCTAGAACATGAATTAAGTGGAATGTTTAATGTAGCTCATGGAGCTGGTCTTGCAGCTATATGGGATAGCTGGGCAAAACATGTATATATGGAAAATCCAACACGATTTGCGAAACTTGGCCATCGTGTATTTGGTTTGGATGATACAGATACATTGGCTTGTGCTTTAAATACAATTGAAAAGATGGAAGAATTCTTTAAATCTATTAGCATGCCTACAAGTATTCAAGAGTTATTAAAGCGTAAATGTACAGAACCTGAATTATATGAATTAACTTACAAATGTAGTTTTGAACATACGCGATCGATTGGAAAATTTAAGCAATTAGATGAAACGGATATGCTTGAAATTTATCGTA
>CAKRPI010000235.1 GCA_934376945.1 uncultured Lachnospiraceae bacterium
TAGAAAATCAAGCAGTGATGAGCTTCATTTTTATCGTAGTGATTATCCTAAAAAAGATCCTGAACAAGATCGTTGTTTTATCACGATTCGTCAAGAAAATGGTAAGGCGGTTCGTGGTGAAATACCTCTAGATTATTATGGGGATATTCAAACGGAATATGAAAAACGCAATCAGGATTATATAAAGGAGGTCGCACATGGAGTTTAATTTTGAAAAACAATTATGCAGTGTAAAACCAATTACTTTTGATGAAGATAAATGTATTGGTTGTAATCGCTGCGTCAATATTTGTCAGTGTGACATTTTAATGCCAGGAAAACCACCAATCGTTGCATATCCTGGTGAGTGTTATTACTGTGGTAGCTGTGTCATGGTGTGTCCAAAGGATGCGATTCATTTAGAGCATCCATTAATGAATAGAGCTAAATTTGTGCCGGTAAAAGGAGAGTGATGGTTATGAAAATCAAAAAAGCAGGGGCGTTATCGTTGAGTTTATTATTGGGACTTAGTGGTTGTGCAAGTGGTACACAATCTGAGTCAAATGAAAAAACATTGACAGTTGGAACGAGTCAAGAAATGAGTGGTGTATTTTCACCGTTATATTATTTGTCTGGTTTTGATGGAGATGTTATTAATTTGATCTATCAAGGCATGTTGAAATATGATGCGAAGAGTGAATTAAATACAGACTTGGCAAAGGAAATGCCTACAGTAAGTGAGGATGGAAAGACAGTCACTTTTAAATTGAAAAAGGGTGTTAAATTTAGTGATGGAACTAAGTTTACATCCAGTGATGTAAAATACACATTTACAGTTTTATCCGATCCAAGTTATACAGGTTATTTATCAACGGTTCCAAGTAATATTGAAGGATATGAAGATTATTATAGTGGAGATGCAAAGGAATTAACAGGTATTGAAACACCAGATGATTATACAGTTGTATTCCATTTATCAAGTCCAATGATTGATGCGGTTAGTACACTTGGTACGCAGCCAATTTGTTCGGATGAACAATTTAATTATGAGAAGGGTCATACAAAGAAGATTGAAAAGAAATCAGGAGAACCTATTGGTACAGGTGCTTATAAGTTGAAGTCTTTTGATAAATCAAAGGGAGCTACTTTTGTGAAGAATGATCAATTTGATTTTAAAGACGGTGAATATGATGTAGATCGTATTATCATTAAGAAAACAGATTCATCTACAGAACTATCTGAATTGAAGAAAGGAAACTTGGATCTTCTTCCGGCTAATATTGAACAGTCTAAGATTGGTCAGGCTAGCTTGGATAAAAATTTAAAAGTGTCTAGCTATAAAACAGCTGGAGAAGGCTTCTTAGGTTTTAACTGTGCAAGTGGAACAACAAAAGATCAGGCAGTTCGCCAGGCTTTGGCATATGCGATTGATCGTGAATCATTTGTAGATAGCTTCTTTAAATATGAAGAGGCTAGTGATGAAGTGAAAAAAGATTTGATTGGTTATGTTCCAGAAGTATATTGGAATCCAGTTAGTAATTTAGTGGGAAGTTATGTGACTGGAGATGAAACGTTAGAAGGATTGACTGTATATCGTTATGATTTAGAAAAGGCCAAACAAATCCTAGAGGATGCTGGATGGAAAGTCGGTAGTGATGGAATTCGTGAAAAGGATGGTCAAAAGCTTGAAGTTAAATTCTTGGTTAGTGTAGATGTTCCGGCTTTGGAAACTTTGATTCCAATGTTTAAAAAATCTTGGTCAGAAATTGGTATAGATTTAAAACAATCTAGCGTTGATTATAATACGGTTTTATCAACAATCAGTGATGATGCACAAGTGGATGATTGGAGTATTTACTTTGTGTCTTCAAGCT
>CAKRPI010000236.1 GCA_934376945.1 uncultured Lachnospiraceae bacterium
CAGAAAGCGGAGGTGATCGGACATGCTTGAGTTGCAACATGTGTCGGTGGAATTTGCTTCTGAGCACAGTGTACTTGCTGTGGATGATATCAGTATGCAGCTGGAGAAAGGTACGAGAACAGCGATTGTAGGGGAAACAGGAAGCGGAAAAAGCGTATTACTGCTTGCAATCCTGCGTTTGCTGCCGCCTAATGCAAAGGTATGCGGAAGCATTTTGCTGAATGGAGAAGAAATTTTGGAAGCGAACCGAAAACGAATGTATGAGATTCGGGGAGGCGAGATTTCTTATATTCCGCAGGGAGGCGGAGCGAGTATGAACCCGCTGATGCGGGTGGGCGATCAGGTCGGAGAACCACTGAGAGAACATCGTGGATATGGAAAAAGGGCTGCTTTTCTGGCTGGTGTAGAGCTTTTGAAGAAGTTTAATCTTCTGCGGGAAGAGAGCATGGCAAAAGCATATCCACATACTTTCAGCGGTGGTATGCGTCAGAGAGCGATGGTTGCAATGGGTATTTCCGCCGGAGCACAAATTGTGCTGGCAGATGAACCGACGAAGGGACTTGATGAGCGCAGGATTGCGCTTGTGACAGAAACGCTGAATCTTTTGAAGACAGAAACGCTTTTGTGCGTTACGCATGATATGAATTTTGCCGGGACAATCAGTGAAAAAATATGTGTTATGTATGCGGCGCAGCAGGTAGAGTATGGAGATGCACAGGAAGTGCTGCAAAATCCACTTCACCCCTATACACGCGACATGATCGCGGCGATGCCGGAAAATGGAATGAAATACGAGGACGGAGGATTTGCACCGTCACATGGAAGTTATCTAAATTGCGACAGCGGATGTCGTTATCGTGCAAGATGCAGAGAGCAAAAGGAGTGCTGCCGGAAGACACCGCCGCTGGCAGATATCAATGGACATAAGGTGAGATGTTGGAATTATGTTGATAGAGACGAAAAAACTGACGAAAAAATATGAAAATGCAAAGAACCTGATTGCTGTTGATCAGGCAGAAATCTGCGTAGACCATGGAGAAACGGTAGGTCTGTTTGGCGAGAGCGGAAGTGGAAAATCGACACTCGGATTGATGCTGGCGGGGCTGGAACGTCCAACTTCAGGAGAGATTTTTTTTGAAGAAAAAACGCTTGCAATGCCATATCGTGGTATGGTGCGCAGAAGGATACAGATTTTGTTTCAGCATCCGGAAATTTCATTTAATCCGGCATTGATCTTATTAAAAAGTATGATTGAACCGTATAAGATTTATCATCTGCCGTATTCTTATGATGGAATGCTGGAGTATCTGGCACAGTATGGATTGCATGAAGAGCACCTTCTAAGGACACCGTCACAGCTTTCAGGAGGAGAACTGCAGCGGGCGGCGCTTGCACGCGTACTGCTTCTGGAACCGGAGTTTTTGATCCTTGATGAACCGACGAGTATGCTTGATGTGATCACGCAGGCACAGATCATGCAGCTGCTTGCGCGATATCAGAAAGAACACGGCACAGCATACCTTCTGATCTCGCATAATCGCATTTTGTGCAGACAAATCTGTAATCGAATTTACCGGGTGGAAAACGGAAGATTTACACCTGGCTGGGAGGAATAATATGTATTCAATTTTCTATGATGACCTTGCATCACGGCTGTATCCGTCCTCAATTTTGCATGCATACGGAGTAAATGGGAAAATTTCCGGAAGTGTCGGTGCAATCGGAGAAATCGGAGGAAACGTGGTGGCGGTGCTTCATGCACCGATTGGCTGCGGCTACCATTACCGTTATTCGGCACGCAGAAGGCATCAGCCGTTTTATCCGCTTCTTAGTACGGATCTGAC
>CAKRPI010000237.1 GCA_934376945.1 uncultured Lachnospiraceae bacterium
AGCTGCTAAGAAAATGTACGTTTGTACTTCTTGCTTAAGATCCGGAAAAGTAGAAAGAGCTTAATTTTGTTTATACCTGACAGGTTATCATGTATGTGATAACCTGTTTTTTTCTGTTTTTTTCTTTCTTGCCCTGTTCTGCCACTGTTTTGCACAGTACGAGCACCCATTGTCAGATATCCGCATTTTCCATCGCTTCACACTCAACAGCAAAACAGATTGTAACCGAGCACCAAAAAAAGAAAAATAAGCAAAACACACCAAAAAACGTCTGCGATGATCAGACCGATAAAAATACCGGCTGCCATACAGAAAAGCGTATAACCGATCAGTCTTTTCATCTCATACCTGCGGTCTCTTTTCTATATTTTATGCAGCCGGTTTTTGCCGGTATCACTTAAAAGCTCTTCTCATCTTCTGCCGCTTCATGAATTGCCGCATCTACTTCCGGGTCTTCCCCACGCCTGCCCGGCATAAATTTATTCACAAGATCCGGAACCATATCGAGAATCTTCGTCACACTGTCCTGATTCTTTACATTGACCAGCCGTGTTGTACCGTTTGAAATCACCAGCACTGCACTTGGAGAAATCTTCCCCCCCATTCCGCCTCCACCGCTGTTTTTCTTCTCTTCCGTTTTTGCAGAGGCTCCCACACCAAAGGATACATCCACCAGCGGAACGATAATTGTATCACCAACTGTAACTGGATCACCGACTACCGTCTTTGTCGTAATAAACTCTTCCATTCCTTTAAACAACGATTCTACTGTGTTCTGAAAATTTTCTGCCATTCCTATTCTCCTTTCTTTCTCAGCTTCCGGATCAGCCGTTTCAGCTTTTGGTTCCGGAACAGATGATATCCCGCCACAAGCAGATGAACACTGCGAATGTGTCCGGAAAATTCCGTCTCTGTCTCAAGGATCACTTCTTCAAAATCCGGGAAAAGTTCATATTCCCTGGTCGGAAGCAACAAATATAATACTCCGGTCAATTCTCCTGTCAAAGCCGGATCTCCTGTACCGAATTTCAGGTAACCGGACAGACAGCGCGGCCTGTAATGCCGCAGCAGTGCAAAAAGCTCTTTTTTTACACCCTCAAATACCTCTCTGATTTCATAATTTTTCCAGAATTCCAGAAAAACCATTGGCTGATGCAGCAAATCACAGATACGTTTGATTTTATACGGCAGTGCTGACACAAAGCTGCAGACCCGTGTCCAGGCCGAAGAAAACATGTTCTTTTTTTTCTTTCCGGATACTTCTGCCCGCCTCGATGACGCCTCAGAGACCCCGCTCTTCTGATCACGCGGCGGTGCTTCGGAGGATTTGCTCGTCCGTTCACGCAGCGATGCTTCGGAGGATTTGCTCATCTGATCATCTGCGGATATTTCTGATAATTGCTCTGTGTGACCGACACGGCTTCTTTTCTTCGGATTTTTCCTTCTTTTCTTTTTCCGCTTCTTCAGAAGTGCCCTCCATGCCTCCGGAGTTTTTCCAAAGATGAGCAGATTCATTTGGAGACCTTCTGCACCAAACGATACCTGCACAAAAAACAAATGCCTTAGCCATGCTGCCGACAGTCCAGCCTCCCGCTTCTCTTCTTTTTTCTCACATCTTCCATAATAACGCACCGGTACCAGCAGGACCAGCAGCAGTACCGCAAGAATCAGAATCAGGAGAAATAAAAGAATCAATCCCAGCCATTTCAATATAGTCAATAATACGGTCAGGATGCCCAGAATTATATGTAACATATCTATTTCCCGTTACTGAAAACTTATAAAAAGTTATAAACTTCTATGTTTCATTCCTACTTCAACGAGTATGCTTTTGATG
>CAKRPI010000238.1 GCA_934376945.1 uncultured Lachnospiraceae bacterium
GCCGTGGTCAACCGGATTGATGATTTTGCCTACACGCCGGAGCAGAATATCGCGCATGCGATGACGGCGCTGATGGCGCAGAACAAGGGCGCAGGGGAGAAAAAGCGGATGCGGGAGGGCTTTCGCTGCGGCGTGATTCTGGAAATCATTTACGGAATCTTCATTTTTCTTGTCTGTTATCTTCTGGCAAGGCCGCTGATGCTTCTGTTTGTCAGGGATGAGGAGGTAATCGGGCATGGCGTGACATATCTTCGCCTGATTTCCGTGATGTACGTGATTCCTGCGCTGACCAATGGCTTTCAGGGCTTTTTCCGCGGCATCGGAGATATGAAGGTTACCCTGATCAGCAGCTTTGTCAACATGGGCGTGCGGGTACTGGCAGCGCTTTCGCTGGTATTTGTATTTGGATTTGGAATTGAGGCGCTGCCGTATTCCTATCTGGCAGGCTGGATCGGAATGATGGTGGTGGAAGCACCGCTGCTGGTGAAAATATACCGAAGAGGAGAAAACTGAACGTTTCGTAAGAGCCTTGCCTGGTCAAGGCTCTTATTTTTTGGGCAAAAAGATGAAATATGTGAGATGAAGCATATAGATAATCACGGTTGCGAATTCGAATTCTGCGACGGAAAAGTCTTGACTATAAGGTGAGATACCGATATTCTTACAAAAGAGAACGAAAACGCAGGAAGGAAATAAGATGAAGAAGAAAACAGGAAAATGGACCAGGCAGGTCAGGCTGGCCGGGATTCTTTTTGTCATTGGCGTGCTGACTCTTGCTATATATGGAAGCTTTGCAGCGTATACAAGCTTTAACAGTGTGAAACGAGTGGTATCGACCGGAATGCAAAGCGATACGATGTTCAGCTCAAACTATCTTTCACAGATGAATCTGGATGATCAGAATTATCCGGTTAAGCGCATTTCACTTGCGGAGAAGGACGGAACATGTACCTTCACAGTCCAGATCTGCAATTATGTCTGGGGGGACAGTAAACGGTATAATCTTAACGATATTACCTATAATGTAACGGCACAGCTGTATGCAATGGATGGTGGAAGGCTTCCGGATAATATTACAAGCATTAAGATGAATGACATTTCATTTGATAAAAATGGAACGTGTACCCTGGAGAATCAGAAATTAGAGACCGGAAGTGCAAAGAAAATCGGGTATCAATTTGTGATACCGGCCGACTTAAAGGATAAGGTGAAGATTCAGGTAGTTGCCGGGCCATCCGATGAGAGTAAGGAGACTGTAAATCGTCAGAAGCTTGCGGCTGTCTTTTCTTTTGCGGATTATGAAGCGGTCAAAAGCTGGACCGGACAATTTCTTGATTCAAAGGATAAGGAGCCGGATGCATATGATGCTTTTAATTATGAAATATCCGGAAATGGAGCAGGGACAGTGACTATGACATGGCCGGAGAGTCTGCAGCTGAGTAAATGGGCTACGAATGGCACGCAGGAGAGCGGAACGTACAGCTTTGAGGTGGATGGCGCGACGACGGCCGTTCAGTTTCAGTTTTACAGAAATCCTGAAAAGGTATCAGAATTAAGTGGAAAAAGCTGGGCAGAACTGGAACAGTTGGTGGCGGTTACTTTTAAAGAAAAGGTTGAAGGAAAATAATGACGAGAAGAAATAGTTGGATAAGACGTATCATAGCAGTCGGACTGGCAGCAGGTATGGTGATGAGTACGACGTTACCGGCACTGGCAGAACGCGCAGAAGGGTATGAGAGTTCAGTAGAAGCAGAGAACAATTTTGCGGACGGCGATTCTGCGGCTTC
>CAKRPI010000239.1 GCA_934376945.1 uncultured Lachnospiraceae bacterium
ATGATTCAAATAAGCGTATTAGTTTGCGTCGTTTCTTTAAAAACCAAGGCTATTCAAGCCGTGCCTTTAATGAAATGGTTTGCCAGTATGCATTAGACAGCGATGCAGATACAGTTATTCTTCCTATTTGGGATATATGTGGATTCAAAGAAGAGGCTAGAATTAATACACCTGGAACGGTATCTAATAAAAACTGGACTTGGAAATTAAAGGATTTTAAAACATTCCCTGATAAAGTGATGAAGACAAAAGAATGGATTGAAAATTCAAATCGTTAAGGAGCAGTCTTGCTCCTTTTTGTATGAATTGATAAAATACAGATGAGGTGAATTTGATGAAAAAATTATTAACGATACTTTGTTCTTTGATTTTATGTATATCTTTATTTGGTTGTCAGAAAGAGACAAAAAACTATATCGCAAAAATTGAAGTAAAGGATTATGGCACAATCACATTAAAATTAGATGGGAAAACAGCACCTATTACGGTACAAAACTTTGTGGATTTAGCTCAATCTGGATTTTATGATGGATTGACATTTCATCGAATTATTGAAGGATTCATGATTCAGGGTGGGGATCCTAACGGAAATGGTACGGGAGGATCGGATAAAACCATTAAGGGTGAATTTAAAGATAATGGAGTAAAGAATAACATTAAACATAAACGTGGTGTTATTTCTATGGCAAGAAGTTCGGATTATGATTCGGCAAGTTCACAATTCTTTATTATGCAAGAAGATAATGATTCTTTGGATGGTCAATATGCTGCATTTGGCCATGTCACAAAAGGTATGAAGGTTGTAGACAAGATTTGCGAAGATGCAGATCCAATGGATGATAATGGTACGATAGCGGGAAGTAAGCAGCCTGTAATCAAAACAATTAAAGTATCTGAAATAAACGACTAGAGAAATCTGGTTGTTTTTATTTTGTGAAGTTAGCCTTATTAAACTATCGTTTGACATCTTCAGTTAGTTATTGTAAACTCAATTTGTTTCAACTAACTGAGGTGGATTATGATTAATAAAAAACTATTATTTTCAGTAAAAGAAAGTATCCCGTATATTAAAAAGAATGTGTTGTACCAATGGATTGGACTTATTTGTAACGTATGTTCTACGGCTTGTTTGTGTTTGCTCATCACAAAATCAGATGTGAATCGATATGTTTTATTTTTACTTGTTTTTGGATGTTTAATTCTTCGATATATTGTAAATCAGAAGGCTATAGAAATGTCGTATTCTTCAAGTCATATTGTAAAGGAAACGCTTCGTTCTCGTTTGTACAAGAAGTTATCTAAGATAGGGAATAGTTATTCAAATGAGTGGAGTACAGCTGAAATTGTACAACTATCTAGTGAAGGTATTGAACAATTAGAAACATATTTTGCGAATTATATTCCGCAGTTCTTCTATTCTTTAATAGCGCCACTTACATTATTTATCATTATTTCTTTTATGGATCTGAAAGCAGCATTTGTTTTACTTATTTGTGTTCCTTTGATTCCAATGTCGATTGTGTTTGTACAAAAGTTTGCGAAGAAATTATTGAACCGTTATTGGGGACAATATACAAAATTGGGAGATAGTTTTCTAGAAAATCTTCAAGGATTAACGACACTTAAAATTTATGAAGCGGATGGTCGTCATCATGAAAAGATGAATGTGGAAAGTGAAAACTTTCGTAAGATCACAATGCGTGTTTTGACAATGCAGTTAAATTCCATTACTGTCATGGATTTGGTTGCCTATGGAGGAAGTGCAT
>CAKRPI010000240.1 GCA_934376945.1 uncultured Lachnospiraceae bacterium
TTATATCAGAACGGAGACCGGATTCTTGCCTGGTTGAAGAGTAAAATAAAGAAGCTGGTAAAGGAGCTTCAGACAGTCGACCTGACGGATTCCTCTGACCGCTGGCTTTTGATGATAGTTCTTGTGAATTTTGTGATCCTTGCAGTACTTTGCAGCCTGTGGGTGGGCGGCATTTTCTGGATTTTCCTGTATTCAGCTGTGCTGTTTCTGATCCTTCGGCGCTATCTGAACCGGATCAAAGAAAATTATCGGGTGCTGCTTGAAGAAGTAAAGGAAATGGGGGAGGGAAAGCTGAACGCCTCGGCGGACGGTGACCTCGGTATTTTTTCTGCTGCCGGGGAAGAACTGGAAAAAGTAAAAGAGGGATTTTCTGCGGCAGTGGAAGAGGAACTGAAGAGCCGGAATATGAAGACGGAGCTCATTACAAACGTTTCACACGACCTGAAGACACCGCTGACCGCAATCATCACGTACGTAAATCTGCTGAAAGAAGAAGGCACGACAGAGGAAGAACGGAAAAGTTATATCGAAATCCTTGACCGGAAGTCTCTTCGTCTGAAGAAACTGATCGAAGATCTTTTCGAGATCAGCAAGGCAGCGAGTGGAAATATTCAGATCAGACGGCAGCAGGTTGACCTTGCTGAAATGGTAAAACAGGCCGTTCTGGAGCAGGAAGACCGCCTGGCAGAAGCAAAGGTCGACTGCCGCGTATCGGTACCGGAAAATCGCGTCCTGATCTTTCTGGATGGTGAAAAGACATACCGCATTTTGGAAAATCTGATCATCAATGTGAGTAAATATGCGCTTGCAGGCACGCGAGCGTGGATAATCCTGCGCGAAACCATCGATGATGTGGAGATTGAGGTCAAAAACACCTCCGCGCAGGAGCTTGCCGAGGACTGCAGCTACTTAACCGAGCGCTTCGTGCGCGGTGACAGTTCCCGAAACACCGAAGGTAGCGGCCTTGGCCTTGCGATTGTGAAGAGCTTTACGGAGCTTCAGGGGGGAAGCTTCCGAATCGAGACAGACGGAGACCTGTTTAAGACGATAGTGCGGTTGAAGAAAGAGACGGAGGGATGGCAAGAAAAAGGTACGGAAGCAGAAACAGAAACAGGGGCAATTGTGTGTAAAGGAGAATGAGGACGGATTGGATGAAACGCATAGGGAGGTCTACTGTTTCAACTATACAAAACAATAAGTAGTGAGGACTTGTTTGATTTGGTTATGAGCAAGCAGTGAAGGAGATTGCAAATATCTACTTTGATACAACAAAAGAACCAACCGATCTGTTTTTAGAAAACGGATTGGCCGGTTCTTTTGTTGTTAGGGAGAATACGATATTGCTGAATTGTCGATCGGAAGTTGGACGCAGATCGCAAAGCGAATTGCGCATGTTCGCTTTACACAGGAAAGTGTAAAAACGGAATCAATTCCCAGTCTCCAGCTGCCGAATCTGCCGCTCTATGATCTGTGCCGCTTCCTCCGGCTCATAATAAAGCTCCGGATCCATATGTTCCAGAAAGTCGTGAAAAACCTGAAGAATCGATGGTTCCGTGATGGCAAAACACATGTGCTCACCGGAATTTGTCTGATAAGTGAAGGAACAGGTGGTTCCGCAAAGCGCCATGCGGATATTTTCCGGCAGATGATCAAGCGGCTTCTTTAAAATCCGGTAGAAGCCGCCGCGGCAGCATTTTACGATTTCACGAAGAACATAAATGCGCTGATTGATATTGAGCGGATGATAAAAGATC
>CAKRPI010000241.1 GCA_934376945.1 uncultured Lachnospiraceae bacterium
AGCGTTTTGGGCTTGATCTTTGGCGCGTTGCTGGGCGTCACCGGCCGCGTTTTCAAAGTGCCCACCAATGAAAAAGTCGAAGCTCTGCGTGCTTGTCTGCCGGGAGCGAACTGTGGTGCCTGCGGCTTCCCTGGCTGCGACGGCTATGCCGCTGCGGTCGGTGAAGGCAAGGCTGAGGTCGGTGCCTGCGCCGTCGGCGGTCCTGCGTGCGCTGCAAAGATGGCAGAAATCATGGGCGTGACGGTCAATGAGTCCGTTCGCATGGTTGCATCTGTTGCCTGCCAGGGCTACGGCGATCACTGCAAGCCCAAGGGCATCTACGAAGGTATGACCGATTGCGTTGCTGCGTCGATGGTCAACAGCGGAACGAAGGCGTGTTCCTATGCCTGCTTGGGTCTGGGAACCTGTGAGCGTGCGTGCCCGTTTGATGCGATTCACATCGATCCGATCAAGCAGATCGCGGTTGTCGATGAGGAAAAGTGCCAGGCGTGCAAGAAGTGCGTCGCTGCCTGCCCGCAGCATGTTCTGACTATGCGCCCTGCTGGACGCAAGGTTGAGGTCGATTGCCACAATCCGGAGAAGGGCATTGCTCTGAAGGAAAAGTGTGACCGTGCCTGCATCGGCTGTGAGGCTTGCGTAAAGGCTTGCAACTTTGGCGCGATTGAGATGGAAAATGGCGTGCCGAAGATCGACTACGAGAAGTGCGTGGGCTGCATGGCTTGTGCGGATGCTTGCCCGACCGGCGCGATGCAGGCGGATTTCGAGAGCCGTAAGGAAGCCTATATCGATCCGAACAAGTGTGTCGGATGCACGCTCTGCACCAAGCAGTGCAAGTTCGATGCCATTGAAGGTGCGCTCAAGCAGCCGCATAAGGTGCTTGGCGCCTGCACGGGCTGCGGTCTGTGTGCGGCAAAGTGCCCGAAGAAGGCGATCACCATGCGCGACCGCCGTGCTCCGCGCAACAAGCTGGACAAGGTGAAGAAGGCTCCGGCAGCCCCGGCTGCGCCGAAGGCTCCTGTCGCCGCAAAGACGCCTGTTAATCAGTAAGCGTACGCCTGGCTGAGCGACACAACAAGAAGGGAAGCTGAACAAATCGGCTTCCCTTTTTATTTTGCGCATCGGGAATTGCGCAAAATCGAGCACATCTATAAAGCATCTATGGTTTGCAAAAATGCGGCGGATGTGAAGAATTACCCAACTCGCTTTTGTCTATGTTTGTAATTGTTCACATTGCTTGCATAAGAAACCTTGACTATTTTCAGATTATTGAGGAAGAACAGGCGGTTTTTACCTGCTTTTTAAAAGAATTTGCGTTTGGATTCCGTCGATAATTAAGGGGATTAGAGTCTTGCTTTCGCTAAATCTGGCGCGTATAATGTGAACATCATATTATAGAAAAGGCGGTAACAAGCGATGATTGATTTCAAAGCCATTGAAGCTGTGGATCCTGAAGTATGCGCGGCAATGCGCAAAGAGCTGACTCGTCAAAGAGAGCATCTTGAACTGATTGCTTCTGAAAACTTCGTAAGCGACGCCGTTTTGTCGGCGATGGGTTCGCATTTAACTAACAAGTACGCAGAAGGTTATCCGGGGAAGCGCTATTACGGCGGCTGCCAGTATGTGGATATTGTCGAGGACTTGGCGCGTGAACGCGCAAAAGCATTGTTCGGTGCTGAGCATGCCAATGTTCAGCCGCATTCCGGCGCACAGGCAAATATGGCGGTTTATTTTGCCATGTTGGAACC
>CAKRPI010000242.1 GCA_934376945.1 uncultured Lachnospiraceae bacterium
AAAAAAAATAAGGAAGAGACGTGGGTAGAACATCTCTCCCTCAGTGAAGCCATGAAACGTCTGAACGACAGAGAGCGCCATATCATCTCTCTGCGCTTTTTCGAAGGCAAGACCCAGACCGAGGTAGCCGACATGATCGGCATCTCCCAGGCTCAGGTCTCCCGTCTCGAAAAAAATGCTTTGAAATCTATGCGGGGCTATCTTACAGCGTGATAGCCCCGGCTCAGATCTCCTCCGTTCCGTCCTTCAGGTACAGTTCTCTGTCTTCCTTGCAAGTCTTTTATCCAATTGTCGTTTTGCACTTTCATAGGATATTCTTGATGTAACACTGTCAATTGGTTCATTTTTAGAATTTTTCCAATATGTAATCATCATTCCATAATACGGTTTTTTCGAGATACACTTTTCAAGGATATCCACACTCTTCGCTATATTTTGGCAACATAGACTTAACTGCCAGCTCACAAAAGCTCTTTGCTCCATCTCCATTTGTTTATCAAATTCCTCGATTTGCGTTCGGAATGTTTGTTCATCATCCGGCTCATAGAATTCAATTTCATCGTAATCAATATCCTCTAAAGCTTCTTCTGGATCATGCTGTTTATTCTGATAGTCTTTCAACCCAGTTTCTGATACATCGTAATTCTCCATAAACTGCAAAAGAAGCATAGCATCCGAAAGAATCGCATCCACATATAACTTGCAGGCCTTCTCGCTTTCCTTACTCGACAAATACTTTCTTATCCATTCAGGCATATTCTTTATAACATCTTCTGGATAAATGGATCTTAAGTGTTCTTCATCAGGATGATTTAGCGCATCATATGTCATTGGAGACAGCAGAATACGCTCCTCTACAGCAAACCGAATCTGCTCATACTCCGAAAAGATATTTTTCAATTCATCAATTTCTTCATCACTTAGAAATTCCTTCTTCTCATTGAGCGTTTGTCTAAAGATTGGAATTATACGAGGCAATTCTCTCCATGTTATTTGAATAATGTCCTTCGGCTCGTCATCCTCATCCATTTCCTCTGTACCGCCCGCAGTTACAAACTCCTCATGTGCCTTCTTTTCTGCTCGCTGACACGGTGTCAGTTGCATCATGACTTGCCTATTTCCTTCATAATCAATCAACGTTTTATAATAGTCCTGCAATTCATGCCATGCCAATTTGTTGTGTTTAAAATTGCTGGACATCTCCACAACAACTGTTACGAAGAATGACGCCATCGCACCAGTTGTCAACGCAAATACTACATTGTACAAGTTGGAATTTTGCCGGGTTGTAACCATCATGATGCCAAGTATTGCAATGACAACCACCGAAAAAGCCGTGCAGGTAATCAATGTTATAGCCGGATAAAATGCAAATATCCAATATTGCATTACTTCTTTTATCGTTTTTTTGATTTTCATGTATGTTCCTTCAATTTGTTTACGTGTCTGTTTTCTTATTTAATCCATCCAAGAATTTTCCCCGAAAGTTGACGCTTATTTCGCATGGGTCAAAATGAGGCAAAATTAATTTATCCCATATTTCTTTTTCATTGTCTTTAAGATTTCAGGTTCTCCAAACAAAGCAATCTTATCTCCATCACCGCCAGCAATCATACTATTTATCAGCTTTACCAACTGGCTTTCACCCTCTGCTCTTCCTTCTTCTCTGACGTCGTCATCATGTAACAGTTCTTTCATGTACTCCGACCTCCATTCCTCATTCTTACGT
>CAKRPI010000243.1 GCA_934376945.1 uncultured Lachnospiraceae bacterium
CGTTTACCATATCCTGCCAGACCAGCATTCCGAGACGGTCGCAGTGATAATACCAGCGCATCGGCTCCAGCTTGCAGTGCTTGCGCAGCAGGCGGAAGCCGCACTCCTTCATTCGTTCTATATCACTTACGAGTGCCTCATCGCTTGGGGCCGTATACAATCCCTCCGGCCAGTAGCCCTGGTCAAGCACCCCGTTTAAAAAATAAGGCTGATGATTCAGACAGAAGCGTGGGATTCCGCTTTCATCCGGTTCTACCGAAAACGTCCGCATTGCGAAATAGCTTTTCACACGGTCTTCTCCCGCACGGATTTCCAGATCGTATAAAAAGGGATGCTCCGGACTCCAGAGCTTTGCATTCTGAATTGTAATTGCTGCATCGTAGTCCGTCCAGCCAGCACCCCGGTGCGACGGGATGCAAGAGATCTGCAGTTTCTCCTCTTCATTCTCTTTTGATAATACCGTAATGAAAATCTGTTTTGGCATGTGATTATGAGCCATATCTTCACTATTCACATAGATTTTCTCTTTGTCGAGGTCATTGTTTTTTTCTACCTCATTCACATTCCTTTTCTGCACTTCATCTCGATATTTTTCTATATCTCTCAGACTTCTGTTTTTTGTCAAAACACCGTCTGGGTCAAATATCTCTATCCGCTTTCTTTTACATTCTCCATCATTCACCCGCACCCGGATCCTCACCACGCCCTCATCCGGCTGTGGCATTATCTTAATCCACTCCACGCTTCTTTGCGGCACCCATTCCATCCAAACCGTCTGCCAGATTCCGCTCTCCGCCGTATAAAACATCCCGCCCGGCTGCAGCTTCTGCTTGCCACGCGCCTCTGCCCCGGTATCACTTTCATCCGTGCAGATGACCTGCAGTTCATTTGCTCCAGGTCGCACAAATTCTGTTACTTCCATCGTAAACGCCAGATAACCGCCCCGGTGACTGCCCACAAGACGACCGTTCCAGTAAACACGGCATTCCTGATCAACTGCGCCAAACTGAAGCAAAAGACGATCTTTTTTTGCGCGATGCGTCTGATATTCATCTTTTGAAATCTGTACGTTTCTTCGATACCACAGTTCCTCGTCCGGCTGCAGCTGACGGCTGACTCCGGAAAGAGCACTTTCCGGAGAGAATGGAACGAGAATCTTTCCCTGGGAACTTGTTGTTCCGCGGCAGCCGCTTTGTCTGTCCCAGCATTTTTCTTTGCAATTCCAAGAAAGGGTTTTCTCCGGCTGATCCGTTTTTTTGTCATCATATTCTTTCCCACAGATATGATTTTCCCTCTCCCTGCCCGGTACAATCCGATACTCCCACCATCCGTTTAAGATCGTATAATCCCCACGCCTCATCTGTGGTCTCGGATATTCCGGAAGAGGCACATAATCCAAAGCTTTGCACTCCTTCTTTACCTCTTCGCCCCATTTTGTCCACAGCTGTACCGGTTTTTCCTGTTTTTTGCCCGGCTGCAGCGTGCCCAGCATTTCTTTTATTTTCATAAGCTTTCTCCATCCACAACTTTGTTTTCCGCAAAATGCAAAGACTTTTTACTTTATCGTTATCGTTACGGTCCAGTTTAATCCCGTTTTTTGAAACAAAACAATGGAAATCATAAGTGAAATCGCTTATAATATATCATAACAAATCCGATAAATCA
>CAKRPI010000244.1 GCA_934376945.1 uncultured Lachnospiraceae bacterium
AAATGGCAGATGCACGCCGTGTTCTCGACTGGGATGCACAGTATGCCTGCGCTCTTGATCCGGAAACCGCAAAAGCCATCCGCAGCAGCCGTATGCCGGAGGATGATCATTCCGACACCTGCAGTATGTGCGGTAAATTCTGTGCCGTTCGCAGCATGAACAAGGCACTTGCAAACGAGTATATTGATATTCTGTAATAGATATTTCCTGTAAAATGAAAAAAGACAGCTTCTGACCACTTACGTGTCATTCGCTGTCTTTTTTTGTTTGCATGAAGCATCACTTCCACGCACCATTTCCACAAACTCCCTTGCAGCCTCCGGCAGCTTCTCTTCTCTCCAGGCCAGCAGTATCTCCGTACGGAATTCAGCCCCTGTAATCTCGCATACCTGTATCGCATTCGTCAAATGCCGCATGGATGACGGAAGAATTGCAACTCCGACACCACTTTGTGCCAAGGTCATTGCTGTGCGTGCGTCTTCACATTCATAATAAATATCACACGAAAGCCCTGCTTTTTCAAAACCTTCCAGCATGTATGTGCGGTAACGGTGTGACAAAATCAGATGCTCTTTCGAAAGCTCTTTCAGCCCAATTTCCCCCTCCCTTGGGAGCCTTCCCGGAAGCGCCATTGCAAGCAGAGGTTCTTTTACAAGCGGAACCGACGAAAACCCAGCCAGCGAGATCGGCGTGCGCAAGGTTGTCACATCCACCACACCGTTTTCCAGCTGATTCTTCAATGTAAACGTAGACCCCTCATGGATGTCAAAATGAATTTCCGGATGCAGGTACGTGAATGCTGCGATTTTCTCTACCATCATCTCAACGGTAGACGGCGTCATGCCTATATGAAGCGTTGCGCTCCGACTGATTTTTACGACCTCCCGCCGCGTGATATCAGCCATGGTAAGGAGGCTGCCTGCACGCACATAAAGCGCTTTTCCTGCCTCTGTCAGCGTAATATTTCTTGTTCCGCGCACAAAAAGCTTTACCTGCAGCTCCTCCTCGAGAAGCTTCATCTGATAACTAAGCGGCGGCTGTGTCATATGCAGGTTCCTTGCCGCTGCACTGATTGTGCCTGCATCTACGATTGCGCGGAAGTATTCAAGCTGTTTTATCTCCATATTCCTTTCCCCCATCGGTTTCGTCTATTGGTTTCATCTATTGGTTTCATCTGTCAGCTTCATCTGTTGATTTCATCTGTCAATTTTATCCGTCTGATTCTTCTTTTTCTCTGACCTCATCCGCAAATAACCACAGGTCACGCAGATATCGTTCTGAATGTACGAAACTTTCTTTTGTTCCGGCATTATCTATATTTATTTTATATGAATATGAAATAATATCAATATTTTTCATATAGAATAAAGTATGTTATACTGCTATGGAAATCTGAAACCTGCAGAATTTTCCGATTCAAAGCTTTGTTCACCGGCAGACAATCTGTTATTTTTATCACATTTTGTAAACTTCTGCATGTTCCGGCCTATCACATTCCAAAGAAAGGATCTTTCCATGAAACAAATCGACTTTGAAAAAGGAAAAATCACAGAAAATATTCTCATGGCCGCAGTTCCCATGCTCGTTGCGCAGGTATTAAGCCTGCTCTACAACATTGTGGACCGCATTTATATTGCCCGTATCCCGGGCATTGG
>CAKRPI010000245.1 GCA_934376945.1 uncultured Lachnospiraceae bacterium
GGCATGGCATTATATGCGCTTGGAGATATGCATCTGGCTTTTTCGGTAGACAAGCCTATGGACAGGTTCGGAAAAGTCTGGGTAAAACATGAAGAAAAAATAGCAAAGAACTGCGGCAGAATGCTTCAGGATGGAGATACATTTGTTATCACGGGTGATCATTCCTGGGGAAGAAAACTGCCCGAGGCAGAGAAAGATCTTGATTTTATTGCGGAGCTTCCGGGAAGAAAAATCCTGCTGAGGGGAAATCACGATATGTTCTGGGATGCCAAGAAAACGTCGTCTCTGAATCAGGCGTATGCGTCCCGGCTTTGCTTTCTGCAGAATAATTATTACAGTTACCGGGATTACGCGCTTGTCGGAACAAAGGGCTATACGTTTGAGGGTCCATTTTGGGTCGATTCAAGGGGACAGATCGTTGGCTGGAACGAAGAAGATGAGCGGAGGGCGCAGAATCTGGTGAATCGGGAGGCTGAGAGACTGCGTGTTTCCTTTGAAGCTGCGCGAAGTGACGGTTTTACGAAGTACGTCCTGTTTCTCCATTATCCGCCGACGAATGTTCTGGAAGGGGAGAGCGTCTTCACACAGATGGCGGAAGAGTATGGCGCAGAACACGTTGTCTATTCACACTGCCATGGGGAAGCACGTTTTGGTGACAGCATCCGGGGAAAGTATCACGGAATACAGTATCATCTGGTGTCCGGGGATTATCTGAATTTCAAACCGGAGAAAATACTTCCATAGGAGAGAATCTGATGAGGAGGGGATCTCGTAAGGAGAAGCCTGTTTGTGGAGAATGAGAGCTCCGGCAGAGTGAAAAGTCTGCCGGAGCTTTTGAACTTCCTCCTTATTTTTTCCTTTCGTATTCAGAAAAATGATCTGCCGTTCATCGCCAAGAATAAGATCCGGAACTTCTGTGCAGGTCTGCTGGAAAGTGTAACGGTATTTTCCTGTGCCGAACAGGTCAAATCCGCAGATAAAGATCAGAAACGTCCTGGGAAGGCGGTCAAATCCTTTTTCGCCCTGCTTTAAAAGCGGGGCATCCATCAGTGCTGAATAAAACCGTGTTCGTTTACCGAGCGCAGGATGGGAATGCCGCTGCATTTCCACGTTGTAGATGGTACCTTCCATGTCTTCTACATAAAAGTCAAGGCGTACGCCGCGTTTCCACGGAAGATTGTGAAGAACTTTCTGTCCCTCTTTCCATTGGATTTTGCGAATCCGGATATTCAGGCTCAGTTCAATGATAGAACGGCACATTTCGAGATCCATTGTGGCGATGTCAAACATGTAGTCATCAATCAGGTTTAGTTCAGAAAAAGGTTTGATGTCAGAGGTGGCTTTTTCTGGTTGAATACTCTGTGATGGGCTCTTGTCATAGCATAGTAAAACTGCTGTGTTTTGTAAAACTGTTCTTTGGTCAAGTAAGATCCTCCTTATTATATCATATAGTGATGATAAGCCGCAAGTTGAATGTGAATGCGTTATTTTGATCATAAAATACAACAAAATAAATATAATGTCAACAAAAAACAATATAAGACAAACCGAGAATAAAAAGATACAATAATAGATGGAAATTATTTTACAGGTAAAGAAAAATTGTATTATAGATTCTTTTAGATGTTTTGCTTTTAACTAGTGTACTGTAT
>CAKRPI010000246.1 GCA_934376945.1 uncultured Lachnospiraceae bacterium
ACTCTTCACCGAGATTTTTAAAACATAAATACACAATCCGGCCGTCAGCTCCTTCCCTTCTGAAAAATGCGTTCCAGCGCAGCCGTATCCAGCGGCGTAAGATTAAAACGCATTCCCGCCTCATCCAGCAGGGTGGACAGGGCCTTCTCAGGATGCGCGGCGCGTTCCTCCACAATATAGGCTGTCGCGCGCCGGACAAGTTCATTCTTTGGTATCAGATGATCGGACATGGACCTCTCCTTCTTTTTTCCCCAAGGTAGGCGATGCGCCTTTTTTTGGCAATCGCCGCCACAGACGCAAGGACCCTCCCTATGGATTCCTGGTTGACCGCCGTTATTCTCAGCATCGTGGAAGGATTGACGGAATTTCTTCCCGTCTCCTCATCCGGGCACCTTATTCTTGCCGGTGATCTGCTCGGATTCTCCGGAGAAAAAAGCGCCACGTTTCAGGTTGTCATTCAGCTTGGGGCCATCATGGCCGTGGTCGTCCTCTACTGGAAGCGTTTCCTGGGTCTGCTCAAACCCGCACACAATGCGCCGTTTTCCGGTTCGCGAGGTATTGCCCTGTTGCTGCTGACATCGCTGCCGGCCTGCGTTCTCGGCCTTACGCTGCATTCCGTCATCAAGCAGCTCTTTACCCCTCTTTCCGTCCTCTATGCCTTGACCGTGGGCGCCATCATCATGATTGTGGTTGAAAAGCGCCCGCATACTGCGCCGCGTTATGCCACCCTTGACGATGTGACGCCCCGACTGGCTCTCGGCATCGGCTTCTTTCAATGCCTTGCCTTGTGGCCCGGCTTTTCCCGTTCCGCCTCCACCATCATGGGAGGCATGCTCCTGGGGGCAAAACGAGCGCTGGCCGCGGAATATTCCTTCATTGCGGCCGTTCCCATCATGATTGCCGCCACAGGCTATGATCTGCTGAAGAGCTGGCCCCTACTCAGCGCGGCGGACGCGCCCTTCTTTGCCATCGGCATATTCGGCTCCTTTCTTTCAGCTCTGGCGGCCATAAAGATATTCATCGCCCTTGTCAGCCGTATGACCTTGATTCCCTTTGCCATTTACCGGCTTATCCTCGCGCCGCTGGTTTATTTTTTCATGGTGAACTAAAAAACACTTGCCAAGGGGCAAGACAACCGCTATACATCTTCTGGTCGGGACGCACGCTGCTTTGTAGCACGGCAAGGTAGCTCAGTTGGTCAGAGCATGCGGTTCATACCCGCAGTGTCGGGGGTTCAAATCCCTCCCTTGCTACCATATTTCACAGTCCGCAAGGCAGTAGCCGGGAGGACTTTTTTGTTCACACAGGTAGTTGCGTACCGCAAATATTCCTTGACGAAAGCCTGTTTTTTAGGTAGAGTCTTTTTCGTCATGAAAAACAAGGGCAAGGTAGCTCAGTTGGTCAGAGCATGCGGTTCATACCCGCAGTGTCGGGGGTTCAAATCCCTCCCTTGCTACCATATTTCACAGTCCGCAAGGCAGTAGCCGGGAGGACTTTTTTATTGAGAGTATTGCATAAAGAATGTTATAATGGCATACTCCAGTTAAGGAGTTCTTTAATGCAATACTGTCCAAAATGTGCGTCAGAGCGGATTGTGAAGAATGGAAGACACTTGGAGCGTCAGAGATTTCGCTG
>CAKRPI010000247.1 GCA_934376945.1 uncultured Lachnospiraceae bacterium
GGCTGACTTGGTGCAATTCCAAGACCGACAGTATAGTCTGGATGGTAGAAGACACAAAAGTATTTTTTGTATTTTTATAGGCCCCAAGAATAATTTTTCTTGGGGTTTTCCTTTTGGAAGAGCTTTTTTGAATCAAAAGGAGGAAAATTATGAAAAAATGGAATGTTCAAACTATTGTATTAACAGCGATGCTTGCTGGACTTGCAGGAGCGCTCATGTCATTGGAGTTTTCTTTACCGATGATGCCACCATTCTACAAGATTGATTTTAGTGATGTGCCTAGTATTATTGCTCTATTTAGTTTAGGACCTGTATCAGCAGCTTTAGTTGAAATCATTAAATTAATTGTAAAAGTAGTTACAGTAGGAACGAATACTGCTTATGTTGGTGAACTCGCAAACCTTTTAGGTATTGCCTTGTTTGTATTACCAACTTGGTTTGTGTACAAGAAGATGGGCAAGACAAGAAAAGCAGTCATTGTTTCGTTGTTGGTGGGAATAGTTGTTCGTACTGTATTCGCATGTTTCTGTAATGCATGTATTACTTTACCATTATATGCCAAGGCAATGGGTATGCCATTAGATTCTGTAGTGCAAATGGTAGGCTCTGTGAATCCAAGTATTAAAGATTTAACTTCATTTATTGCACTTGCGACTATTCCATTTAATTTAATTAAGATTGGCGCAAATTATCTCATCGGCTATTTCTTAATGGAACGTTTAGCAGCTGTGCGTCCAAGCTTCAAATTTATCTATGAGGCTAAATAAATATGCTTTTTAAGTATCAAGAATTGACGCGTTTAGAAATGGAACAAATTGATCGTGAGAATACGATTGTTCTTGTTCCGTTAGGCGCTTTAGAACAACATGGAAATCAAGCACCACTAGGAACGGATACATTAATTGCAACAGCCATGTGTGATTATGTTGAAAAAGAATTAGAAAATGAAGATATTGATTTATTGTTGTTTCCTGTTATTCCAGTTGGTTTAAGTACAGAACATAAAGATTTTTGTGGTTCCATTACCTTTAAGCCAATGACGTATTATCATATGTTGTATGATATTTGTGAAAGCTTAGCACATCATGGATTTAAAAAAATCACATTACTTGTTTGTCATGGAGGAAATGCACCTGTCGCAAATTTGATTTCTAGAGAGGTACGTAGTGATTTTAAAGTGTATCCTTTTGTTTTAAATTCAGGCGCTTTTGATCATCCGGAAGTAAAGGCAACCATTTCGAAGGGAAATACTTTTGATTTTCATGGTGGAGAAATGGAAACATCGATGGTCATGGCAATTGATGAAAGTTTAGTTAAGTTAGAGACCAGTGAAAAAGGAATTCCTAAAAATACAGCAATGCAGACACATTTATCTTGGCTAGGAACAGATTGGATAACAGAACAGGGTAAACCAATTGGGATTGGTGGAGATCCAAGCGGTGCCACAAAGGAAAAGGGTAAAATTATTTTAAGTGTTAGTGCAAAGGAAATCGCAAAACAACTAATTGCGATTCGTGATTTTAAAGAATAATACATTTGAAAAGGTTTACATTTGCGTAAAATGATTTCAATCCTTATAATTATGAGTATGATAAAAGTAGCCATCTTAGAATATGAAAA
>CAKRPI010000248.1 GCA_934376945.1 uncultured Lachnospiraceae bacterium
GAAGACAGATATTGATATTCTGCTCCTGGAAATCATCAATCAGAAAATTCACGATTCCGGCAAGATCTGAATAATCGCTGGAGCTTAAGGAGCTCAAAGAAATCTCTTCATGACCGGTGCTCTTTAGCATACGGTACGCGTGCTGCTTTAACACCTCCAGACTACGTTCTCTCGTCGGACGATACAGCATGCCTGCCTGACAAAAGCGGCAGCCACGGATACAACCTCTTTGTATTTCCAACACCACACGGTCCTGTGTCACTTTAATAAACGGTACAACCGGTGCTTCCGGATACGGTGCATTCGTCACGTCCATCTGGACCTGTTTCTCAACGGTCTCCGGCACACTCTCTTCGATCGGATGAAATGATGCGATCGTTCCATCTTCTTTATACGTTGCTTCATAAAGTGACGGTACATAAATTCCCGGAATCTGTGCTGCCCTTTTCAGAAATTCTTTTCTGGAACATCCTTCTTTTTTGCATTCTTTATACAGGTTCAAAAGTGGATCATAGACCGTCTCTCCCTCACCTATATAAAACAAGTCAAAGAATTCTGCTATCGGCTCCGGATTATATGCACACGGACCGCCGCCGATTACAATCGGGCATCCGTCCTTGCGTTCGTTTGCATCCAGCGGAATCTTGGAAAGCTCTAAGATCTGCAGGATATTTGTATAGCACATCTCATACTGCAGTGTAATCCCAAGAAAATCAAAATCCATGACCGGATCCTGAGACTCCAGTGTAAACAACGGAATCTGCTTTTCGCGCATCACTTTATCAAGGTCCACCCACGGTGAATATACCCGTTCACACCAGACATCCTCTCTGCGGTTAAACATATCGTAAAGAATCTGAATTCCAAGATGAGACATTCCAATCTCATAAACATCCGGAAAGCACATCGCAAAACGAATGTCCACATTCTCTTTATCCTTCATCACTGCATTGACTTCGCCGCCAATGTAGCGTGCCGGTTTTTCAATACTCAATAAAATTTCATCACTTAATGCAAGTTTTCTCATAATTTTCCATACCTGATCTTGTACATCACAGTAAACTGTGATTTGTCGTAACTGTTCAGAGCCAAGCAAAATTTCATAAAAAAGGCGGAAAATGCTTGCATTTTTAAGCCTGTTTTTGAAATTTTATTTGGCGGATACGCCACACCGACGAAATGCGTAGCATTTTGGAGGTTGGCTCTGAACAGTTACGATTTGTCAATAAGTTGCTTTCATTATTTTTATGCATCTCATTATAATATAACATGAAACCGTATCCGTCAATATTACACAGCTAAGTTTTCGCTTCTATTACGCAGCCAAGTCTTCTCCTCTATCTGCAGCAGAGCTTCCCTTTCTTTCACGTCGAACAAACATGAGACTTGGCGCGCGATTCTGGTTATCCTTAGCTGACACCTCCCAGTAAGCGCAGCAAAAAGTTCTTCTATGGATTTTCTCCGAATCGATAGAAGAACTCATTGATACTTTTACAGCAAATCAGGCTGTATTTCTTTTTTCATTTGATTTCGCATATCCTCCGGCACCCACTGTCCGGTACGGTAATAAAAATACTGACAGAATGCCGTTA
>CAKRPI010000249.1 GCA_934376945.1 uncultured Lachnospiraceae bacterium
AATATCCAGCATCTTAAAGCTGAAATACATGGAATTATCTGCCGAAAATGTATTTTCTCCGGGAGATAAAAACAGCAAAAAAGGCGGTTCAGGACTTTCGCCTTCGGCATAATGATGGTAGGCGAAAGGCAGCCCCATCTCTTCCATCATTTCTGCGATTTGTTTGTAGGTCATGACAACGTCTCCTTGATCAGCTGCTCCAACAGCTGTACACCGTTTTCTTCCGCAGGGGCAATATGCGGTCTACCGGATACACGACCTCCGCCACGCTTGGCGTGTCCTTTTTCCAGAAGGTGTGCCAGCTGATAACGGTTCTTACTGTGAACAGTCATTTCGAGAGAATGGCTGTTTTCCTTGGTCTTCTTTGCCGACCAGCTTTTTGCATAAGTGCCTGTACGTTTTGGAGCATTGGCGGATATTTCATCTTTTACAGATTTTGCAGTCTTTTTCACCGCCTTTTTCATGCCTTCTTCCGCAAGGTCTGCATATTCTGTCAGCCCTTTCATAATCTCATCAGCCATAGCATCAATTGAAGTCATCGGAAACGCCTGCCTTTCTGGTTTCGCCCTCAATTTTCAGATAATTGTTGTGGTCATAAAGCGGAATCAGTCCTGTGATATTGTAGATGTTGTTTCGGAAAAGAATGCGGAAATTGGTGCTGTTGATATTCAGCGAGGCTGGACTCTGACGAACCAGAAATTCCAGCTTCTGCACCTCTTTCACCACTCCTGCATCTGACGTTTCCGCTGCCGTCTTTACCGTAACCTTTGCCCATAATGAAAAGGTTTCTTCCCATTTTGTAATATGGTTGCCGATTTCATCAATAACAGTCCTGTGTTCCAGAATGGTAATTCGCTGATTCAAAGTTCCGATTTCCATTACATCACGCCCTCTCGCTGTGCAAACAAAATTGAACGAAGATTCAGCGTTAGCTTTTGATAATCGGGATTACTCCGATTTTCATAAAGATAACCAAGTGCGAAAAGCATCACTGTCCGCACAGTATCTTCATTTTCAGCAAGTGCGGATTCGTCCATTCTGCCAACGTCCATAACCAGATTCTTTGCTGTAAACAGCAAACTTTGAATCAGCTTATCATCTTCCTCATAGTCCACTCGCAGATAGTTTTTTGCCTCTTTCAGCGTGATCATAACATCACGCTTTCTTGATGGTGAGTGTCTTGACGGCTTCGGGAAGAATGAGCTTGCCGTCTACACGCTGGGAGGCCAGGAAACCGACCTGTCCGTTCATGGCAAAGAGTTCATTCAAACGCTTCAGGCTTCTGCCCTGACGGTCGGCGATCCAATAATAGGAGAGGTCACCAAATGCGATCGGCTTTGCACCTGCCGCAGAAACCGGAGCATATACAGAAGTAACATACGGACGATTGAGAATGGTATCAGGAAGTCCGCTGCTGACGGCGGGCTGCCAGATATAGTTTTGTTTTTGTCAATAATACTTGACACATTTTACTCGAGGAGAATGTAAATATTTTATTAATTCGAATATACTAC
>CAKRPI010000250.1 GCA_934376945.1 uncultured Lachnospiraceae bacterium
TGCTCAGCCATGAGCTCTGCTATGCGACGGGAGAATCTCCGTACGGACCGTTTACGTATGGCGGCACGATCGTGAGCAACTGCGATCTGTTTATTGACAGCTACAAGCCGGCGGGGCGTCCGATGTATTACGGCGGAAATAATCACGGAAGCATCGTACAGATCAGAAAAGACTGGTACATTTTTTATCACCGCCACACGAACGGCCAGAATTTCGGACGTCAGGGATGCATCGAGAAAATTCAATTTGATAAAAATGGAAAAATTCCGCAGGTAATGATGACCTCATGCGGAGCAAACAAAGGACCGCTTAAGGGCAGTGGTATTTATCCGGCGTATCTCGCCTGCTCACTATACTGCCTCGATGAAGCGACAATGGTTGGCGGACCGGGAGAGTGGATGGACTGCAGATTTCCGAAGATCACGCAGGATCAGCCGGACGGAGTGGAGGGCATGGGATATATTGCAAATATGTGCTCCGGTGCGACGGCAGGATTCAAATTTTTTGACTGTAAAAATGTCACGGAGATTGCAATGCGCACAAGAGGCGATGCGAACGGCTGCTTCGTGGTGCGGACTGCGTGGGACGGTGCGCCGCTTGGAGTGATTCCGCTTGGTCGAAACAACGAATGGAAAACGTACCGAGCACCGATTCAGATTCCGGACGGGATACAGGCGCTGTATTTTACGTTTGAGGGAAGCGGAAGGATGTCGTTTTCTGAGTTTGAGTTGATTACAGGCGGGAGTGGTGTGGAGAAATAAGAGGAAAGCAACTTTCCCTCAGCAAACATGGCAGGAGAACCGGAAATTTTCCGGATTTTTTGCAGATAGCAGGAAACGAAGCGTGCGGAGCACTTCTGTTCTGACAGAAAAATCGGGGATTGGAGAAAGAAGAACAGAGTCGACAAGGATTGGATGAAAGAAAAGAAAGGAAAAACAAAATGGGTCAGTTACCGCAGGATCCGATGATCCTTTTAAGTTATGTAAACACACAGTTGCGCGACCATTATGCATCGCTGGAGGAGTTTTGTGCCTCAGAGGGCGCAGACTGTGAGGAGATCGTAAAAAAACTCCGGGACGTAGATTATGAATACGACCCGGAGACAAATTCATTCGTGTGAATATTTTACAAGCGTATTTACAAATAGTTCAGGGCAAAAAAGCAGCTTCCGGAACAGAAAAGCCGGAAGCTGTTTTTCATGGTACGGCTGCGAAATTAGTCTGAGGCAACAGATTTGCCTGATTCCGTTAGACAGGCTGATTACAGCGTCTGGATCTTCTGACGGTAAATTTTCAAAAACAGCACAACCGAAAGCAGGATCGAAGCGATCTCCGCAATCGGGAAGGACCACCATACTGCATGAAGCCCGAATGCTTCTGCGAGGATCCAGGCAGACGGGAGCAATACGAGCAGCTGTCTTGCAACAGATACGATCAGGCTGTAGACTCCGTTTCCGAGTGCCTGAAATACGGAGCTTAAGATAATACAGAATCCGGCAAAGAGATAACTCCAGC
>CAKRPI010000251.1 GCA_934376945.1 uncultured Lachnospiraceae bacterium
CCAGCTTTCTGTTTATTGTTATGTTTATCAGTATCGTATTTATTATGGTGTTCAGTATTCCGCTGTTTATGCTGATTCATGTAAATACATCATTCTGGCGCATTATTTTGCGGCTTTTACTGCTGCCGCTCATTGCAGGCGTTTCGTATGAGTTTATCCGCCTGGCCGGTACTTCTGAAAGTAAGATTGTAAATATTTTAAGCAAGCCGGGAATGGCACTTCAGCATCTGACGACGAAGGAGCCGGATGATTCGATGATCGAAGTGGCGATCGCGTCGGTAGAGGCAGTGTTTGACTGGAGAAAATTTGAGAATGAGCAGTTCGGGACACACTATGAGCTGAAGGAAACGTATAAAGAATCATAAAAAGCAGTGTAAAAGCTGATTCGGGTCGGGTTAAAGTGGGTACTCGCAATCCGTTTACAGCTCTGTTAAAAAGGAGAGGAGATGCCAGATATGACGTACGCGCAGGCCGTAAAAGATGCGGAAACTTTTCTGCTTGAGCATGAAATTACGGACGCGTCCGTGGATGCATGGCTTCTCTTTTCTTATGTGACACAGATCAGCCGTGCAATGTTCCTTGCGGAGCGTACGCGACAGATGCCAAAGGAGCAGTACCAAAGATATCAGGAGCTGCTTGAAAAGAGGGCATCACATATTCCGCTGCAGCATCTGACCGGTGAGCAGGAATTTATGGGCTTCCCGTTTTGGGTGAATCAGCATGTGCTCGTACCGAGGCAGGATACGGAGACACTGGTGGAGACAGTGCTGTTAGCTGTGAGCCCGGGAATGCGGGTGCTGGATCTTTGCACCGGTTCCGGATGTATCGCAGTCAGCCTGGCAAAGCTTTGTCCTGGGCTTATGGTGGATGCGGCAGATATTTCGGAGGAAGCACTTGCGGTGGCGATGGAGAATGCCGGACGCCTGGAAGCAGACGTTGCATTCTGGCAGGGCGATTTGTTTGACTGCCATCCGGTATGCCGGAGTATGGGTGCAGGAAGAGAAGAGGGCAGCGAAGCAAGAGAAAGAGGATTACAGGCGGCAGCTTACGATTGCATTGTTTCAAATCCACCCTATATTCGTACCGCGGTGATCGAAACGTTGTCTGATGAAGTTCGTTTGCATGAGCCGTATCAGGCACTGGACGGCAAGGAAGACGGCCTGTATTTTTACCGAAAAATTATATCAGAAGCGCGCGGTTATCTGAAGCCGGGCGGCTTCCTTTTCTTTGAGATCGGATATGATCAGGGGGAAGCGGTAAAGCGACTGCTCGAAGAAGAAGGATATATCCGGACAGAAATTAGACAGGACCTGGCGGGGCTTGATCGCGTGGTGTGCGGAATATATCCGTAAAGCGTTGAAACAGAACACAGAAGAGAAGATGGCACCGTTCGCAGAGCATCTGTGAACGACAACGAAAAAACTGGAGGGACCCTAAATGTTTGACAAACTGGAAGATTTACTGATTCGGTTCGATGAGCTGCTGAATATGCTGAACGATCCTTCCGTAATCG
>CAKRPI010000252.1 GCA_934376945.1 uncultured Lachnospiraceae bacterium
TATCAGTAGAGATTCCGCTGCAGTCATATTTCCGGCTGAACGCACCGGGAGCAGGGCAGTTTGAGCATACGCTGATCATCGTGGATGAGGGTGCGTACCTTCATTTTATCGAGGGGTGCTCTGCACCGAAATATAACGTAGCAAATCTGCACGCTGGCTGTGTGGAGCTGTATGTAGGAAAAAATGCAACGTTGCGCTATTCGACGATTGAAAACTGGTCTAAGAATATGTACAATCTGAACACAAAGCGTGCAAAAGTTGCCGAGGGCGGTAAGATCGAGTGGGTATCCGGCTCATTCGGTTCCCATGTATCCTACCTTTACCCAATGAGCCTGTTAAACGGAGAAGGTGCACGGGCAGAATTTACCGGCATCACGTTTGCAGGAAAGGGTCAGAACCTCGATACCGGAGCAAAGATCGTACACAACGCGCCGAATACTTCTTCCTATATAAATACAAGATCAATTTCAAAAGACGGCGGAATCAGCACGTTCCGAAGCGCGGTAGTTGTGAAACCAAAGGCGAAGGGAAGCAAATCGGCGGTATCATGCCAGTCGCTGATGCTGGATGATATTTCAAGATCCGATACAATCCCGGCTATGGATATCCGCACAAACGATGCAGATGTCGGACATGAGGCAAAGATTGGAAGAATCAGCGACGAGGCGGTATTTTATCTGATGTCGCGCGGCATTTCCGAGGAGGAGGCAAGGGCGCTGATTGTCAGTGGCTTTGCAGACAATGTTTCCAAGGAGCTTCCGCTGGAGTATGCAGTGGAGATGAACAATCTGATCCGGCTGGAAATGAAGGGAAGCATCGGATGAGACGGGATGAAGCACGCAGCAGCTGTCAGAGAAAAAGATAGCTGCATGGATGCAAGAAAGCAGAAATATCCAGGCCATTTACAGGATTTTGCAGAATATGCTGCAGGAAGGCACAATATGAATCAGGAATATGAATTAAACATAAATCCGCTGCCGGCGAAAACGTGGAACTGGCTTCATATGAATAAAACCAGTGTGAAAGCTCCGGCGCTTTTAGAAAACGGCACGGTGGAACAGACAGTACCGTCGTCTGTCGTATACAGAACTGCATCGGAAAATGAATCAGATGCGGTATTTTCGGAAATACAAACCGGAATGGGAGACGAAATGGATGGCTTCCTGAAAAACGGAGAGACGGAGCTTCACTTTTATACAACGAAATTGCAGAACTCAGAAAAGCAGCCGCTTGTTCTGGATTTTACGTATGAGAAAAATAGGCATATGGCAAACCGTCTCGCGTTTCATCTGCTTCCGGGCAGTGAACTGACCGTTCTGATGGATTTTTCAGCAGAGGTCGAAAGTGATGGCACGGCGGCAATTCAGACGAAGGTGTATGCAGAAGAAGGTGCAGTGCTGCATCTGGTTCAGGTGCAGCGGCTTGGAACAGGATTTACATTCTACAATGACATTGGTACAAAGTGCGGCAAAAACGCACGTGTGGAGACAATACAGCTGGTGCTTGG
>CAKRPI010000253.1 GCA_934376945.1 uncultured Lachnospiraceae bacterium
TCATCACCGTACCGACAAATGCTCCGATATATGCACCCATAACCGGAATCAGTGCTGTGGAACCGACGATCACACCCGTCATCAGTGCGTACGGCAGCCGCAGGATAAACATACCGGCGCCGCACAGCGTGCCAAGAATAATCGCCTCCGTAATCTGCCCGATGATATAGCTCGTAAATGTCTCATTTGCAAGAGTCAGAAAACGCTGTACCGGTCCTGTAATCCCCTCCGCCACATAGACCGTTGCAAGCTTTCTCAGCTGGTACTGCAGCCGTTCTTTTCCAAAGAGCATATAAATAGAAAAAATAACCGAAATCAGTCCGGTAAACAAAAAGCTTACAATAATATTGGCAACTGAAAATGCAGAATTAAACAGATCCCCAATTCCCTTTGAAAGAAAATCTCCGATCTTGCGGAACGTAGAATTCCAGTCGATATCAAGGCTGTCAACGTACTGCTGCAACTCCGGTGAATTCTCCAGAATCCCGGACAGCCACTTCTGAAACCGTATAAATGCATTTGGGATATCCTTTGTCATTACATGGACTGCATCCAGTAAGGACGGCACAACCAGACCGATCAGCATAACAGCCAGCACCAGCACGAGAATAATACTGGCAAACACACACACCGGACGGCGCGTTTTTATAACCCACGCATCTGTTTTCTTCGGAAAATAAATTTTTTCCAGTTTTTTCATGAAAATATTCAGCACATATGCAACCGCAAGTCCGTAAAACAGCGGCCGCATTGTATAAATGATCAGCCGAAACTTTTCAATCACATAGTCGGAATATTTAATGCAAAGACAGGCAAACACCGCGATCACAGCAATCTTTACCCAGTTGATATTTACTGCTTTTTCCAGCTTTTTTATGCCCGGCCGCTCTTCCAGCTTCATTTCTCATTCTCCTTATCGTGAATCCAGTCAAGATATCGCTGGATTGTTTTCTCGTAGCCGTTTTCCGATGGCACATAAAATCTCCGGTCCGTCAGTCCATCCGGCAGGTACTGCTGATGCGAAAAATGCTTTGGGAAATCATGCGCATACTCATAACCGATCCCGTGGCCCAGCTTTGCTGCACCGCCGTAATGGCTGTCCTGCAGATGCGGCGGGACGGCCGCCGGCTGCTCCTTCACGGCTTTCATCGCGTCAAAAATCGCATTTGTCGCGGAATTGCTCTTCGGTGCCGTCGCCACGTAGAGCGCTGCCTGCGAAAGAATCAGCTGCGATTCCGGCATTCCGATGCGTTCCACTGCCTGAGCCGCTGCTACTGCCACCTGCAGTGCCTGCGGATCTGCATTTCCCACATCCTCTGACGCACAGATCATGATGCGGCGCGCGATGAATTTGACATCCTCACCGGCATACAGCATCCGCGCCAGATAATAGACCGCTGCATCCGGATCTGAGCCGCGCATGCTCTTGATAAACGCGGAAATGGTATCGTAATGGCTGTCGCCATCCTTATCATAACGCACAGCGCGTTTCTGAATGCACTCTGA
>CAKRPI010000254.1 GCA_934376945.1 uncultured Lachnospiraceae bacterium
ACCGACGAAATGCGTAGCATTTTGGAGGTTGGCTCTGAACAGTTACCATCATTTATAATAATCAAACTGCAGTCCATACATCCGAATCGTATCGCCGTCCTTGACTCCAAGCTCCTCCAGCTTTTCCAGAATTCCATTATCCTTGAGGAAATTCTGGAAGAACTGAAATCCTTTCTCAGATTCCAGATTCGTGTAACCAAGCATTTTTTCAATTCTCGGTCCTTCCACGATATACGTATCAGCCTCTTCTTCTGATTTTTCTACAGTAAACGGAAGATTCTCTGCCTTCAAATGCAGTTCCGGATCGTACTCCTGTTCAAATACAGTGGTCTCCTGCGGAAGCTCCCGAAGCATGCCCTGCACATGATACAAAAGCTCTTTCAGCCCCTGTCCACTGACTGCTGAAATCGAAAATACCCGGATTCCTTTTGATTCAAACGCATCCCTGAGACGATCCAGCGTCTCTGTTGCATCTTCTCCATAAAATGCATCCATCTTATTTGCTGCAATAACCTGAGGCTTTTTTGCGAGCAATACATCGTACTGTTCCAGCTCCTGGTTGATCTTCAAAATATCATCTACCGGATCACGACCCTCTACCGATGCAGCATCCACCATATGAATAATGACCTTTGTACGCTCAATATGGCGCAGGAATTCAAGTCCAAGACCCACACCGTCTGAAGCTCCTTCAATCAATCCCGGTATATCTGCGATCACAAAACCGCCTCCGTCCAAATCAACCACGCCAAGATTTGGGGAAAGCGTTGTGAAATGGTAATTGGCAATCTTCGGATTTGCATTTGTCACACGGGAGAGCAGCGTCGATTTTCCTACATTCGGAAAACCAACCAATCCAACATCTGCAATCACTTTCAGTTCCAGGCAGACCTCCAGCTCCTTTGCTTCCTGTCCCGGCTGTGCATACTTCGGCGCCTGCATCGTAGATGTCGCATAATGCATATTTCCGTTTCCGCCACGGCCGCCCTTTAATACTACCTGACGACTGTTTTCTCCGGACATATCCGCAATCACCTGTCCGCTTTCGGCTTCCTTGATCACCGTTCCCTCCGGCACCTTCAGCACGATATCTGCACCATTTGCACCATGGCATCTTCGTTTCTGCCCCGGCTCTCCGTCCACTGCAGAAAACTTTCTTCTGTGACGATATTCAATTAGTGTATTTAACCCTTTATCTACTTCGAAAATCACATCTCCGCCCTTACCGCCGTCGCCGCCATCCGGACCTCCGTCCGGCACGAACAGTTCCCGGCGGAAGCTGACATGACCGTCGCCGCCTTTTCCGGAGCGGATGATAATCCTTGCTCTGTCTGCGAACATAATAAAACCTCTTTCTATAATATAACAAAAGCCTCCCCGGCATTCCTGCAGAAGAAGGCTTTTGCGAAAACAGGCTTCAAACCAGTTCTGATTTGAAGCCTGCGACATTTTTATTCTGCTTCTACCGGAAGTACAGAAACAATTTTCTTGTCTCTTCCTTTTCTT